>JAFGBI010000010.1 GCA_016933275.1 Polyangiaceae bacterium
GCGCTCGGCATCCCCGGCGGCAAGAGCGGCGCCGTCACCGTCGTGCAACGCGTCTCGAGCGATCTCCGACTCAACCCCCACTTCCACCCCGCCGCCCTGTACGCAGAGCATGAGCTCCCGGTGTCCATCCACGTCGAGCGTCACGATGACGGGGGGCCCCGCTACACGGTGGGCCTGCGGCCGGGCCCCGACGTGCCGCTCCGTAACCTCGGCCCAGCGCTCCGCGCCCTCGCCCGCGCCGAGCACGCCCACGGCTCGCCAACGCTCGCGGCCGAGCCGCTCCCCGGCGCCGAGAACTGGGGCGGTCGCGCCACGGTCTTCGGCTCGCCCTGGAACTACGGCAGCCGCCTCGAGCCGGCGGAGGTCGCGGAGATCGTAGAGCGGGCGCTGTTCGGCGGCTCGATGGGCGTCTGACCGGCGACTCGGCGAGCTTTCGGGGTCATGGCTGACGCTCGCCCGGCCGTCGCGAGGCCGCGCCAGGTTGCGTCACACAGACCGATGTGTGAGATTGTGCACATGGCAACGAACCTCGCCATCGACGATGACCTGCTCACCGAGGCCCAGCGGGTCGGTGGCCACCGCACGAAGAAGGCGACGGTCACCGAGGCGCTCGAGGAGTACATCCGCCGCCGCCGGCAGCAGCAGATCGTCGAGCTCTTCGGCACGGTCGACTTCGACCCCACGTACGATTACAAGCGGCAGCGACGGCGCGCGTGAACGTTCTGGTGGACACGTCGGTGTGGTCGATCGCCCTGCGCCGCGCACGGCGCCAGGACGGCGCCGTCGCGCAGGAGCTCGCACACCTCATCGACGAGGGGAGGGTGGTGATGCTCGGCCCGGTGCGGCAGGAGCTCCTCTCGGGGATCAAGGAACGGGTACAATTCGAGCGCCTTCGCGACCGCTTGCGGGCCTTTCCCGACGTCGCGCTGGAGGTGGCCGACCACGAGTTGGCGGCGGAGTTCTTCAACCGATGTCGTGCCGGCGGCGTCCAGGGCTCGAACACGGACCTGCTGATCTGCGCCGTCACCGCCCGGCGGCACCTCGCGGTGCTCACGACCGACGGCGACTTCCAGCACTTTGCGGCCGTCATCCCGCTCTCGTTGCACGTCGTGCGCGGCTGAGCGGCGCATCGGCGCGCGGTGACCGGCGGCGGAGGCCGGCGCGTGAGCAACGGCCCTACACGGTCGTCGAGGCCGCCTGTGAGCTCCGGGCCTTGCCGATCCGGCGGCTGACCTCGCGCTTGATCCATTGGAGCGCCGCGTACCGAGGCATGGCGGCGGCCGTGAGCAGCAGGGCTCCCTTGTCGCCGGTGAGACGCTCCCGGAGGGAGCTGTTCGTCCATTCGCCAGATCCGACGAGGGCGCGCAGTCCGAGGACGGTTTCTTTCGGGGTCTGGTCGTACCAGCCCCTGATGGCCGTCCGCACGACCCCCTGGGCCCCCGGGCGTCCCCCGAAATCCTCGAGCAGGTGGGACTCGATCACGTCGAACAGGGGAAAGTCCCGGTTCGCCTTGATGGTGTCCTCGGCGGCCACGTACCACGCGGTGTACTCGGAGTACTCGTCGTCCGCTCGTGTCGGATGGGGGCCTCTAGCGGTGACCCAGACGATCCGCGGGATCGCGGGCGTCTTCTGGGTCGCCGGATCGGCGTCGAGTCCCGAATCGACCAGATCGCCGTAGGCGAAGCCGCTGCGCGAGACGGCAGGTCGGTTGGGGGCCCGCGGGTGCATCGGCCTCGGCGTCGGGCCGGCGCTCGGGTCCGAGGCGCCCCCGGCGTCCGGAGGAGCGACCTGGGTGCGGCCGTTCGGCGCCGGACGTGCCCGCTGGGATCGGAAGAGGTCCGCGATCGAACGGATGCGCTGGTCGACGTCGGCGTCCTTCTCCTCGCGTGGGCCGCTTTGCTCGACGAAGTCCCGGGTCTCCTTGGGGAGCCGCTCGCGCAGCTCGTCCTGCCAGGACGCCCAGGGAAGCGAGCCGCCGTCGAGGATGAGCCGGGATCGGGCCGTGTCCGTAAGCACGCCGCTCGGGTCGGGCTCGACGTAAATGACGACCTGATCGTACCCGAACGTGACCCCGGCGTTCTGGAGCCAGGTCCGGGCGCTGGGGCCCTGGAACACGTCGTAGAGCTCGTCGGCGTACAGCGCCGCCACGTGCCCCTTGTAGTAGTGCGACGGCTGAAACGTCCGCATGCTGTTGATCGGCTTGGTCCCGGCGGCCAGCGTGATCGGCTTCGGGAGCGCGGCGCCCTCGGCGGGGATGATCCACCAGTGGGCCGTGGCCGCGGTCAACGCGACCTGGCCTCGGGCCAGCGCCACCGCCTCGAGCATGGGCTCCATCCCGCTGACGTAGCGATATCCCTCGTCCGTGCTGCCGCTGGTCCGACAGTCGGGGTCCTGGCGTGTGGCTTCGCCCTGCTCGCGTGCCCGGACTGTGACCGGCGCCTTGCCGTCGGGTTCAGTTGTAAGGGGCGTGGCTTTTGTCCCTCGTGCCTGGGCCGACGGATGGCGTCCACGGCGTTCAATCTGGTCGATCACGTCATCCCCCC
>JAFGBI010000011.1 GCA_016933275.1 Polyangiaceae bacterium
AAGAGGCCTTCGACCGACTCGGACTCCAGGATCCCGAGCAGCACATCGCCGGACGTGGCCGGGTGTGACACCCTCCCCGCCATTTCTTCCGAGGTCCGCGCACCGCCGTGGGTACCCACCGAGCCGCCGAGCGCGTCCACGAAATGATCCATCGCGCGCGGTCAGGGTCTGTTCCCGAACCAATGTGGGAAGCTCGCCGGTCGTTCCAGTGACACTGTGCCGAGCTGGGCAACCTGTCCGCACGGCCTCCCCGCCGCTACCACCCCAGCGTTGTCCCGAGCTCGGCGGTGAGCTCCTCGGCCATTCTCTCGTGGGTCGCGAGGCTCGGGTGCCAGTCGCAGCCGTAGCCTTCGGACCCTTCGGTGGGATTGAGCTCGAAGGCGAGGATCCGGTCGTCACCGGCATGGTTGCGGTTCGTCACCGCGTTCTCGATGTAGCCACGCACCGCCGTGAGATCGTCGCCGCTCAAGAGCGGACCGATGGTAGCGAGGATGAACGCGTTCGGGTGGGCGGCGCGGATCGCCTCGAGCAGCGCCTCGTACGCACTCTCGAACTCCGCCTGGCTCGGATCGTCGTCGGTGCTGAAATCGTTGGTGCCGAGGTTGACGACCACGGCATCCACTTGAAAGCTCCCGAAATCCCAGACGCTGTCTTCACGGTCCGGGAGCGTCCGGTCGTAGTAGATGGGCAGGGGATCGACGCAGCTGTTCGCGTCGTCACCGTAGTTGCAGACGACGCCCTTCCCAGACCACGCGATGGTGCTGAGCTCGGCCCCGAGGTTGCGCGCGGCGATGGCGCCGTAGGTGAGGTAGTGGTTCTCGGTGTCGGCGCTGAAGCCACAGTACTGGTCCGCTCCCTCGTTGCCGTAGCCACACGTGATCGAGTCCCCGATCACCTCGAGCCGCCGATCGGGGGCGGGGGGCGGCGCCAGGAGCGCTCCAGAGCCAAAGTCGAAGCCCAGGAAATGCGACTCCCCCTGGTTGGCCTCGGTGCGACGATAGAGCTCGAGGACATGGGTGCCGGCACCGAGGTCGTCCGCGACTACGTTCGTGCCCGGCGACGCCGAGAGCTTCGGCGTCAAGAAACCGTCGACCACCACAGTGTACTGTTGGCGGTCGCCGAGCTCCACACTGACGCCGGTGCCCTGGAACCGCGCGATGACGCCGCAGCCCGACCAGGCGCAGCGCACGTCGGCGGGGTCGCTCTGATCGACGCGACCCACCCAGTGGAGCCCGGGAGGAGCCTCCCCACCCGCGCCGCCGGTGCCCCGTTCGCCCGCCGCTCCTCCCGAACTATGATCGCCGCCCGCGCCGGTGGCGCCGGCACCCGCGAAGCCGCCGGTGACGCCGGCACCGCCCGCGGCCACCCCACCCGAACCCGACGCACCCCCGCTGGTCGCACCGCCCGTCACCGGGTTTCCGCCCGAGCCCGAGCTGCCGCCCGTGGTCGAGCCGCCGGAGCCGGCACGGCCGCCCGTGCCGCTCGCACCACCGGATCCGCCGCGGCCACCGGTGGTCGAGCCGCCGGTATTGCCCGGGCCCGCGCCGCCCGAGGCATTGCCACCGGTGGTTCCCGCCCCGCCGGTGGCTGCTCGGCCGCCCGTGCCTCCTGCCCCCGTACCGCCGAGGCTGCTCCCACCGGTCCCGCCCGTAGCGTCGGTGGGATCGTCCGACGCCTTGGAGCAGCCGAGACAGGTGAAGAGCGCGGCAAGCAGCGCCACCCCGACCATGGGCTTCCGGTATCCGCGGTCGCGACCGTGAAGGTCGTGTTCGAGCTCACGGGGGGAATGCAGCATATTCCTCGACGTCCCGGCTGGCGGCGCCAGACCGCTCTCATCATGACCCTGAAATGATCCCCCAAGGCTTGCCGCCCAAGTCCGCGAGGATAGCCGGGCGGGAGGACGCATGGTTCGCCCGGCGAGAGGGATTGTAGCGGGAGGAGGGTGTAATGGTCCAGGGAATTTTGTCGAGGAATTTGGGTCATGACACCCCACCTCGCGCCTCCTTCGACGCGGCACTCGATATCCACCACGACGTCGGCTCACCGCTCGTCGGGCGCGACGAGCGGATCATCGCCTATGCGCTTCGTGCGCTTCCCATGATGTACTTCGGTGCCCGTCCGATGGCCTCGACGGTGGCGTCGAGCATCGCGATCACCTCGCCCGCCGTCGGCTCCTCGTACCAGACGGCTGTGCCGACGATCCAGCGCGAGAAGTGATCCATCGTGATGCCAAGCCACCCCGCGAAGGGCCACACCTGACGCCAAGCCTCGGGGACCCGAGGTACCCAGAAGCCGGAAACGGTCGGCATGACGGTGAGGTCGACGTTGAAGACGTGACCCGGTTTCTTCGCCGTCACCGTGCGCCCGCGCGGTCGCGGATGCCGGCGACTCTGTGACGCGGTGGATGCGCTACGACTCGCTCGGGCGGATGGTGCTCAATGTCGAGCCGAACACCAGCGGGGGGTTCGAGCCGGATCCGAACGTTGAGGCGCCGCTTGGGGGTGCGCTGAAGGCGTGGCGGTACGTGTACGACAACCAAGGCACGCTCGTCGGCAAGAGCGATGCGCGCGGATGCGGCGTGCACTTCGCCTACGACGCGGCGGGGCGATTGCTTGGCGAAGAGTACTCGCCGTGCGAGGCGTGGCATCCCGCGTATTCGGCCGCCACCACGACCGGGATGGATGGCTACGAGTCAACCGGCTGGTGGCTGGGTGAGCGACCCGACCGCCGAGGCCGACTGTCGCCCGCGTGGTACAGGATCGGGGAGCCCATGCCACATGGGAGCAGATCCTTCGTAACGGCTAAGATATCGCGTAGTTAGGCGCAGATGACGGAGAACAAACCAGGGCCTGTCGGGTAGGTATCGGTTGCCTAGTCCAATAGCCCCGAGAGGTCCCAGTGAACGCAGCCTACCAGCAGATCGAGCAACAGGAAGCAGCCTTCTCGTCGCAGCACCGTGCGCACCCACTCTAGCCCCGGTACGCGAAGTGCGACCCGCAGCAGCACTTGGGCGCTCGCCGTGCACAACCGCCTCACCCCTTCCACTGTGCCTTGCCCGATGACCAGCGCGCGCAGCGTCAAGGCAGTGCACACCCTGGTGCGAATTGTGCTCTAGCTTCTTCGTACGCGACCAATTCATGGACGCATCCGGACTTCGTCCGGCGCGCAAGATTCGTCTGCACTCGGTCGTTCCATAGCGCGGGGAGTTCGTGTGGCGCCGTGCTCGCCTGGGTAAGGGCTCTGCGCTTCGCTCCGACCCTCTCCGCGGGCTGGTGCGGTGGCCTTGACCCAGTCTGCGCGCGGCACGGGCAGTGCCCGTGGGCGCCGGCGAGCCAGCCTCACGCGGCCGGCCGGCGCAGGAAGGGATCGCTGTCGCTCACGGCCGGGACCGACGAGGCAGCGCGCGAGCCGGCTGAGCCGAGCTCAGCGGGCATCGGCGGAGGGGTTCAGAGCGACCAGCGGCGGGACGGTGAAAGGTCCAACGGGCCCTCGTCCCCCCGACGAGTCTTTTTCTCGCGCCAGCACGTCTCGGGCTCCGTCCATGGATCGCCGACCCGCGCCGGGCGGCATCGCTTCATCGGCACTGCCGCTCGCCGGCAGGTGAGCGCCCCGACCCCAACCACACCGAGGATAGAGGAGGAAAAGAGAATGCTGCTTCGTCGAACTCGCCCCAACCGCTGGCAAGCTTGTGCAGACTCTCTGGTGGCGCTAGCGATTGCTGGCTGCGGCTCTGGCGGTGGCGGTTCTCATGGCGGCACCGAGCCAGGGACCAGTGGCGGACACGCCACCGGCGGCGCCAGCGCGGGCGCGACCGCTCGGGCCGCGGGCGACTCCGGTGGGCCGAGCACCAGTGGCGCGGGCGCGGGCGTGAGCGCGGGCGCGGGCGTGAGCGCGGGCGCGGGCGCTCGCGGTACCGGAGGCGCCAGCGTGACCGCGGGTGCACCGGGCAGCGGCGGCAGGACCGGCGCCTCGGGCGGCTCGGGCCCGAGCGGCGGTTCAGGGGGAGCGAGCGGTGGCTCCGGCGAACTGGCCACCGGCGGCGCGGGCGGCAGCTGCGATACCTGTCCATCCGAAGGTGCCACCGTCTGCGAGGCAGGGACGCTCCAGCTCTGCACCCGCGACTCCCGCTCCTGCCTCGTCTGGACCGCCGAGCCTTGCCTCGACGGATTCTGCATCAACGCCACGACCTGCGGCGTCTGCGAGCACGAGTGCTCCGCCGAGGGTGTCACCGAATGCACCGAGGGGCGCCTGCGTACCTGTGTCGCCGACGCGAACGACTGTCTCGCCTGGGGACCAGACACCGCCTGCCCCACTGGCTCCTGCGCCACGGCCACCCAGTGCGTCTCCTGTATCGACGACTGTTCTCCCCGCGGCCAGGCCGAATGCTCCGGCGGTAGCATCCGCAGCTGCGTCCAGGACGAGGACGGGTGCCTGAACTGGGGCGAGCCCGTGCCCTGCCCGACGGCGGAGTGCGACGGATCCGACGCTTGCGCCGGCTGCACCAACGACTGCAGCGCGGGCGCCACCGAGTGTCAGGATGGGATCATTCAACACTGCGAGGCCAACTCGTCCGGTTGCATCAGCTGGAGCGAGCCAGCACCGTGCATAGACGGTTTCTGTGCCAGCACTACCGCCTGCGGGGTGTGTGTGCACGAGTGCGCCACGGGCAGCGCCCAGTGCACCGACGGCATCCGGCGCCTCTGTCAGACCAACGCCGACGGCTGCCGCACCTGGTCCGCCGCGATCGTCTGCGCGAGCGGCACCTGCCAGGACTCCAGCAGCTGCAGTGAGGTGTGCGAGGACCAATGCTACGAAGGCGCCAGCCAATGCTCGGAAGGCCAAATCCGGACCTGCGAGATGGCACCGAGCGACGTCTGCCGGCACTGGAGCGACTGGACCGCTTGCCCCAGCGGACAGTGCCAGAACGACGCCGCTTGCCAGGGGGGCGCGACCATCACCTGGGTGCTGCATGCCTTGGACGGCTGGGACGGACAAGACTGGGGCATCGACGTCGGCGACATCGATGGGGACGGCTCCCTGGACGTGGTCGTGATGAGCGACTCGAACGGCCCTTTCTGGTACCCAAACACCGATCCAGCACGGGGAGCCCTTGGACGTGCCCCCGGCATCCACTTGGGGTCGCACCACGGTTATGCCGTGGCGCTGGCTGATGCTGACGGTGACGGCGACCTCGACGTCTTCGGAACAGGAGAAGGCCTCAGCAGGTGGACGAACGAGGATCGTGATTCGTGGTGGGACGAGCTCTGGTTGGCCGGGGAGTCCACTGGCCTGGCGGTGGGGGATCTAAACGGGGATGGCGCAGCGGATGTCTTCTTCATCGACGAGGATGACACCGTGTACTTCGTCGAGGGTGGAGAGACTCGGTACCCTCCCCGTCACTACGTCGGAGATCTGCCCGGAAATGGGCGGGAGCTGAGTCTCGCCGATATGGACGGCGACGGTGATCTGGACGTGCTCGGTGTTTCCGAGAGCTATTTGAGCTGGGGGCAGTGGATACATGGCCGCATTCGCTGGTGGGAAAACGCCGGTGACCTCGACAACTGGAGTTGCCGATTCAGCATGTCTGCAAACGCATCCTCGGCCTTCGCCGGGGACATAGACGGCGACGGCGATCTGGATGTCGCCAGTGTTGGGCCGAGCAATGACGATGTGATGGGCTGGTGGGAGAACGTCGATGGTACTGGTAGATCCATGACGTTCCACGGGCTCCCCAACGGGGGCAACCCCGCCGACGCAAAGTTCCACGTGGCCGATATCGATGCGGATGGGAACCAGGATATCGTCATTGGGACAGCACAGGTCTTCGTCGGAGGCTGGGTGCGGTGGTTCCGCAACGCAGACGGTCTCGGCACCCAGTGGGAAGTCCAATCGGTCGCCGAGGCTCCCGACTATGAGCCCTTTCAGTATGTCAATGACATCGAGGTGGCCGATCTGACTGGTGACGGACGCCTGGACGTCATCGCGACTCTCTATGAGGCGCAAGGCGACTACTGGAACTTCGTCTGGTGGGAGCAGGTGCGGGAGTGAAACGGGTGCAGATCGGCCGTGCGCGACGCCGCTCGTCTGAAGGAGGAACAACGTGAAGGTCTTGAAAACTGCAGCGATCATCATCGTCAGCCTCATCGGGCTGGTCGCGGCCGCCGTAGTCGTGTTCTGGTGGGGCTGGATACGAGCCCCGAGCAGCCAAGCCGTTTGCAGCAACGTGGTGAAGGTGTTCACGACGGAAGCCAAGCGCCGAGGGAAGGCCATGCCCCAGCTCGGGGTGGACCGCCTGCACAAACAGTGTATCGCCAACGCCGGACCCGGGAAGTACGAGGGACTCGTGCCCTATGCGCGGAGGGCGAAGTGCATGGCCCGGGCGGATTCCATGGAGGCTCTCGAGCAGTGCGGAGATTCGGGCGATGCGGTCGCGAGGCCGTAGGCCCGCCAGCTACAGGAGCCGCTGGATGCTCACGTGGATCTGGCTCTCGATGAGCCGCAGCACGCTCTCCTGCTCGCGGGTCGTCAGACGCAGGCGTTGCTTCATGCGATCACGGGTGCCCTGCGCGAGCCGATCCCTGGCCCGGGCGACCTGACGTGCGGCCGTGGCTCGGTGGACGCCGAACGCGCAGGCGATCTGCGCGGTGGTCAGCCCCCTGGCGTAGTGCATGCGCAACAGGTTGCGATCCTCGGGATCCAGGGCGTGGACCGTCTCCTCGAACGCGGTGCGAAACTCGCTACCATAAAGGGTCTTGAGGTACTCGAGTTCGGGCTCGGGCTCGGGCGCCGGCACCCCCAGGATCGCCTCCTCCTGGTCTGAACGCGGCACGTTCTTCTGACGACGAAGATCATCCATGAGGGCGTGCGCCACGGTAACTCGGAACCAAGGGCGGAGCCGTCCCGTCCCGGAGTACCGAAGGATCTGGGGAGGAGATTTCGCGAATCCTACGAATAGCCGCTCCCGGATGTCCTGTCGGGCATCTGACGCGCGGTCGGGTGGAAGGCGCATCTTGGTGAGCGCGATCTCCAGCTCCCGGGCGTACTCCCGGTCGAACGCCTGCACCGCCCCAGCAATCCCGTGGCCACAGGCGAACGCGAGGTAGAGGTCCTCTATCGCAACCTTCTCCAGCTCGGCCGCCGATGGTTCCGCCATCACCGTCACCAGGTGCTGGTAGAATGTTCGCAGATCCACGTCGAGCTCGGGCCAGGCACCGCGAGCTCGGTCGGTCGCCGTGGCTGCGAGCACCTCCAATCTATCTGCTGGGTCGGGAACTCGCCCTGCCCGGGCGCATGCCTCCTGGAGCAGGCGTACGAGGTCGCTCATGGTCTGGGTGCTCGCCCTCTCTCGTCTCTTCCGGATCGCCCGTTGTCAGAGACTAACCGTGCAAATATTCGCCTTCAAGGCGTTCGGGAGGCTCTGGGGAAGACACAGAATGAGGAGCTCCTCGACGTGAACCGAAGCTCAGTCGGGCGGCCGGACAGCTGACTCTCGTGGTGTCGTGGGGCAGACCAGCGACCCAAGTAGGCGCTGCCATCATGCTAGGAAGTCGACAGATGCCCACGGGAGATGGGTTCGAAACGATGGCGGACCGGGCGAGCGCGCGGGTCGGTACCGTGATCAACAGCAAGTGGACGGTCGACCGGTTGCTGGGCGTCGGCGGTATGGGCGCCGTGTACGCCGCCACCCATCGAAACAACTCGAGGGCTGCCCTCAAGGTGCTTCACCCCGAGCACTCGTTCGACCCGCACCAACGCGTTCGGTTCCTTCGCGAGGGGTACATCGCGAACAAGGTCTGTCATCCCGGCTCGGTTCAAATCTACGACAACGGTTTCACCGAGGACGGTGCGGCGTTCCTGGTCATGGAGCTGCTGGACGGTGAGGCCCTGGACGCATTGTGCGACCGGCGGGGAGGGCGGCTGCCGACCGCCGAAGTCCTGGCCATCGCCGAGCAGCTGCTGGACGTGTTGGCCGTCGCCCACGCGGCGGCCGTCGTTCATCGGGACCTCAAGCCCAGCAACCTCTTTTTGACGCGTGACGGCGCACTGAAAGTGCTGGACTTCGGCATTGCTCGACTCGCCGAGCACGACGTCATGCGCACGGCGACCCAGACGGGAACGCTGCTCGGAACTCCGGCGTTCATGGCGCCGGAGCAGGCTCGCGGCCACCGGGAGCAGGTGAGCGCACGAACCGATCTCTGGGCGGTAGGGGCAACGATGCGAACCCTGCTCACCGGTCGCGTCGTGCACGAAGCCGAAACGGCCAACGAGGCCCTCCTGCTGGCGATGACCCAACCGGTCGGGTCGATCGCTGCGGTCATGCCGGAGCTTCCTCGATCCGTTGTTGCGGTCGTCGACCGTGCGCTGCGCTACGCACCGGAGGAAAGGTTCGAGGATGCCGACCGGATGCGCGAAGCGGTGCGCGCGGCTCGTGCCTCGGAGGCCGACCACTGCGGTTCGACGACGGGGTCGCCGCACCCGTTCAACGAGGATGAATCGCCGGCTGCATCACGCCGGCCACACGAGCCCGGTAGTTCGGACGCCGAGGGCACGAGGACGGCACCTGGTTGGTTCGGATCCGTGCGCGGGGCTACCCGACCGAGGACCAACGGGCCCCGCTGGGCCGCGCTGCTGGGCGCCGCGGCAGCTGGTGCGCTGGGCACTGCGGGCGTTGTGGCAGTGACCCATCCCCAGGCCCCGCCTGGTGTCGTACCCTCGACAGAGCCGACCATGGGTGGACCCGTGCGAACCGAAATGGACCCCGAACCCGACCCCGCGACAGCACCCACCGGAAAGCCAGTCATTTCGCCGATCATCGACGTGGCGAAGGAGCCCCCGCGCGCGCCGCGCCTCGCCGCAAGTGCGATCGGGTCAGCAGCGACGAGCCGAATCCCCCCGCGCTCGACAGCGCGGACGCCGAAGGCAACCCGGCAGACCATCTCGCCCGCCGCGCCCCCGCCGGTCACGCCGCCGCCACCACCCCCTTCCGCGGCAGGTTCCGCGAACCCGGTCGATCCTCTCTCGAGGCGCAAATGACCACCTCTCGCCCGGCAGTCCTCCCAACTCGGACCAGGTCGCCGAGGTGGCGTCGGCGCCTGGCTCCCCCCCTCGTCGCGGGTGCCATCGTGCTCGCACCCGCTGGGGTGTTTGCACAGGGCAGCGCTCCGGCCGCCGAGGCCCTGTTCGAGCAGGGGCGCCGCGACATGGCCCGGGGGGAGTACGACCTGGCTTGCCAGGAGTTTCGCGACAGCGACCAGCTCGATCCGGGCGTGGGCGCGAAGCTCAACCTGGCCAACTGCGAGGAGCGGCGCGGTCGGCTCGCGACCGCCTGGGAGCTTTTCACGCGAGTGGAGGCAGAGCTCGACCCAACTGACGAACGCCGAGCCCTGGCCAGGGAACGTCGCCAGGACCTCGAGCCTCGCGTGCCGAGGCTGATCCTGGTGCTGGCGAAGGATGCTCCATCGGGCACCGTGGCGGAACTCGACGGGGCCGAGCTCGGCGCGAGCGGTTTCGGCGTGCCACTTCCCGTGGACCCCGGCGCCCATCGCCTGATAGTATCGGCGCCGAATCGCTCGGACCGAACCGTGGAGGTGGCGCTCCGGGTGGGACAGCGGATGACGGTCGCCGTCTCGCCCGGCCAGGCCACGGCAGCGCCGACCAGCGAGGGCTTGCCCGTCGTTCCCGAAGTGACCGAGACGCCCGTCGTCGGTCGCCCCCGGCGCCAGCACACTGCGAAGCGGGGCTACGCAATCGGGAGTGTGGGCGCAGCGGGGCTCGTGTTGGGTTCCGTGGCAGGCCTGGTCGTCCTCGACAAGAAACGCACCGCCGAGAAGCACTGCGACAGTGAGACGCGAACGTGTGACCAGGCGGGTGTCGACGCCAACCGAGTGGGTCCGAGGTGGGCAGTGGCCAGCACGATCGGTTTCGCCGTTGGAGCAGCAGGGTTAGGCATCGGAACCTACCTCGTCCTGACGAGCGACAGCGCTGCGCGCACGAAGACCGTGCTCGCCGCTGGCGGGGGACCGGCCGGAGGCTATGTGACCGTGGATTGGCAGTTCTAGAGTGGATCGATCGGCTCGTGGGGCCCGGGGGTGGCCACGGAGGCTCGCTGGGATCCGAGGGCGTGAGCCCGCGACGGCTCGAGCTGGCATCCGTCCATGGTTCGTAGCGCTCTGCTCCCGGTGCCGGATGCGTTCATCGTCTAGAGTTGTCGCCGAAAGGACCGACCCGCATGAGCTGCCCCGACGAGAACACCTACGCGCGATTGCTGGCTGGCGAACTCCCCAGCGGGCAAGCGGGCGAGGTCCAGAAGCATCTCGACCAGTGTGCCAGCTGCCTCGATCTCGTGGCGGCTCTGGCTCGGCTCTTCGGGCCCGATTCGCCACCCGACGACTCGCTGCCCCGGAGAGATGAGCACGCGCACCGCACCTACTGGTGGTGGCCGCCGGGCACGGTGGTAAATGGCAAATGGAAGGTGGATGCATTGCTCGGAGTGGGAGGCACGGGAGCGGTCTACGCGGCCACCCACTGCAATCGCCGGCGGGCAGCCCTGAAGGTCCTTCATCCGCAGCTGGCGTCGCACGCTGGTACCCAAGCGCGGTTCCTCAGGGAAGCCTACGTGGCCAATTCGGTCCGGCATTCCGGCGCCGTGCGGGTATACGACGACGCGGTCGCGGAGGATGGCGCGATGTACCTCGTCATGGAGCTGCTCGAGGGTGAGTCGCTGGAGGATCGCTGGGTCCGCGGCGGGCGTCGGCTCTCGCTGGACGAGGTCCTCAGCGTTGCGGACCAGCTCCTCGATGTGCTCGAGGCAGCGCACGCCGCCGGTGCAGTCCACCGAGATCTCAAGCCACAGAACCTGTTCCTCGTCGAGGGCGACCGGTTGAAGGTGCTCGATTTCGGGATCGCGCGGCTTCGAGAGCCCGACCGGCAGGTGCCGCCCACCCTGACGGGATCGCTGCTGGGAACCCTGCCGTTCATGGCTCCTGAACAGGCGCGTGCGCAGTGGCGTCGGGTGGACGCGAGGACTGACCTCTGGGCCGTCGGTGCCATCATGTTCACGCTGTTGACGGGGCGGCACGTCCACGAGGCCGGCACGGAAGCGGAAGCGCTGGCCGCAGCAATGACACGACCCGCTCCGCCCCTCACGTCGCTTCGCCCGGACCTTCCCGATGCGGTCGCCCAGCTGGTTGATCGGGCGCTGTCGTTCGACCCCGAGGGTCGATTCCCCTGCGCAGCGTCGATGCGAGGAGCCGTGCTGGCCGTCGGCCATGGCGCTGAGGGAATGGCACCGAACGCTGCGCCGAGCAGCACCTCGTTCGGCGCCGAGCCAAGTCGTCCGGCGTTGGCGGGCGGGTGGTGGCGTGGCGCGATGGTCGGGCTGTTGGGGGGGGCGTTCGCCGGAGCGGTCGCCACTGCGGTGGTCGTTTCTGGTCACCTCGCCGACACGGTGAAGGTAGACACGAACGCGGCAGGCCCC
Source organism: Polyangiaceae bacterium (assembly GCA_016933275.1). Taxonomy (GTDB): domain Bacteria; phylum Myxococcota_A; class Polyangia; order Polyangiales; family Polyangiaceae; genus JAFGBI01. The sequence continues at coordinate 11,477 of JAFGBI010000011.1, forward strand.
GCCACGCTTGCCCCCTTCATTGCGGATGCGACGCTCTCGGGTGGGTCACGGGGATCTGAACTCGCCGGTGCCACCGGCGCCCCGCCGGCCAAAACGATGGTGAACACGACTGCCGACCCGATCCCCCACGTGACGGCCGAACCACCGATCCGGCAGGATCGATACTCCGGTTCCGCGCCGGCCGCTACTCGACCTAGATCGCCACCGCTCGCTGGCCCGGCCACGATGCGGAGCCCCTCCTTCGACCTAACCCCGGACGGAGGCTCTGTTCCGCCGCCGCGGGTGGAACCGCGGCCCTCGGCGGCCCCCGACCCCTGGTCCCGGCGCAAGTAGCCAAGAAACCCCTTTTCCCGAAGCGCCGTGAGGCACAGCGTCGATTGTTCGCTGGATCCGTCACGTCAGTATAGTGTTGCACCTTCGTTGCATCGGAACCCGGAGGATGGGGAGCATAGTGAAGGTTCCAACGGAAGCCGACCCCTTGGGCGAAACCATCAGCGTGCATCGTCTCAGCCGGGGGGCGCTGTGGAGAGCTGCGCTGGGGTCGTTGGTGGTGCTGGCCTTCGCCTCGGTTCTGGTCCTGCTGCCCTGGCTGCCGGGAGGCGACTCGGCTGCGAACGGTCCGAGCTGGCTCCAGGTGCTTCTGCTCGGGGCGCTCGCGCCGGGGCTCCTCGTTTTGGTGTTGGCGGGACTGGTCGCCGTTCTCCGGCAGCGGAACCATGTGATCCGGACAGCTGGCACTGATCAGGGTGGCAGGCGCGCCAACAGTCTTTGCTGGATGCTCCACGTAGCCGCGCCGCGGGCGAACACATAGGCCGCTCCAGAATCGCGTGCCGGTTGGTTGGCGCGGTGCGCGCCGACCAGCACGGTATCCTCCACCCCGGCCATACAGATCCCGAAATTATCTTCCATAACTGCATCCGCCGCCCCGCTCGAGCGTTGCGCTCGAAGCTTCTTCACCGCCACCCAGGTATCGTTGGTGCGTTCGAAGAGATAGGCCGTTCCAACATCCTGGTCGCCGTCGTCGTCGTTGGGCGCACCGACGAGGAGCGTGTCGCCCCAAAGTGCCACCTGGTAGCCAAAGGCGTCGTAGGGCTCCCCGTCCGGCGTTTCGTCGGGAAGCTGCGCGGTGAGCTTCTGCTGCAGCCTCCACCCGCCGTCGCGATAGACGAAGACGTACGCGGAGCCCGAATCATCGCCCTGGTCGTCGTCGTTTGGTGCTCCGACGGCGATGGTGTCCCCGGACACGGACACGGACGTGCCAAACTGGTCGTACTCGTCCCCATCCGGCACGCCGCCGTCGAGCACGGCGCGGAGCTTCTCCTGCACGGCCCAGCTCCCGGTCTGGCGTAGCCACACGTAGACGGAACCGAGACCCGCCTGGCTCTCGTCGTCGGCACTGTCGTTCCGGCTTCCAACGGCGATGAGATTGCCCGACAAGGACACGGCGCTGCCGAAGGAATCGAGACTGTGGCCGTCTGCGGCACCGGCGGGGGTCTGAGGGGTAAGCCTCTGTCTGACGGTCCACGTTTCCCCATCACGGCCCCAGACGTAGGCGGCGCCGACGTCATCGTCCTCCCCTTTCGCTCCGACGACCAGTGTGCTCCCCGAAAGGGAGAGCGCGTCGCCGAAGTCCTGGCCGCTTTCGGCATCTGGGTCAGGGTAGAGCTTCTGCTGCACGCCCCAGCCCTCGCCTTCGCTGGCGAAGACGTACACGGCACCCGAGTTCACGACCGTCGTGCTGGCGCCGGGGGCGCCGACCGCGATGGTATCGCCCGACACCGCGACGGCACGGCCGAAGCGGTCGTTCGCGGCACCGTCGTCCGCATTCTCGGTGGTTCGAGCGAGCAGCTTCTGCTGCATGTTCCAGGTGTCAGCTGCTCGGGCGAATACGTAGGCCGACCCAGAGGCGTCCGCTCGGTCGTCGTCGTAGGGCGCGCCAACGACCGCGGTGTCGGCGGACACTGCGACGGCCAGGCCAAACCAGTCCCCCTCGGCCCCGTCGAGCACGCCCACACAGAACCCGTCCTCGCAGGTGCGCGGGCTGGCACACTCGCAGCCGTCGTCGGCGTACGGCGGCGCGGGAGCATGGCAGTCGAAGTACTCGCCCGAGCAGGTCGGAACACAGAGTCCGTCCGCACAGCTAGCGCTCGAGGCGTGGTCCGTGCTGCAAGGGTGCCCGCAGGCTCCGCAGTTGAGGCTGTCGGAGGCGGTGTCTGCCGTGCACGCGCCAGCGAACCCCGCCGTACCAGCGTGGCTCGATCCGGCGGCGCCCGCGCTGTCGGTTCCGCCCGCGTCGCCTCCTCCCGCTCCCCCTGCGGCACCGTGGCTCGTGGCACCGGCGTCCGGTGCCCCGCCGAATCCCCCCTCGGCCCCGCCAATTCCCCCCACACCACCGGGTCCTGCCTCGGCCCCGCCGAGTCCCCCCCCAACCCCGGGTCCTGCCTCGGCCCCGCCGCGCCCTCCCGCCCCGCCGGATCCAGCGCCGGTCCCGCCGGCCCCCACCTCCCCGCCGTTGCCCGCGGCGGCGGCACCGAGTCCAGCATCCACACCGCCGCGTTCCGCCCCTCCCGCGGCCGCAGCGCCATTGCCGCCTGCGGTCCCTCCGCTCCCTTCGCTGCGCGCCAGCGGCCAGCTCTCGAAGGAGACGACACAACCAGGCGCTCCGCAGAGCACGGTGCCGGCAAGAGCTGTCGTCCCCAGTGCGCCCGCGAGCCCTCTCATTTCGATCAGCATGCTAGTTGCCTGGGCAGGGAGAAGCCAGCGTTCCCCCACGACGATTCGAGGTGGCCGCGCACCCCCTGCTCGCGCAGACGGCCGAACTTGGCGTCGGCAAGCCGAGAGCGCCGCCGGCGTCGGTCTTCTCGCTGGGCGGAGGCGCGCGGGCGGGGTGCGGGTGGCACAGGCTCCGGTCGAGAGGACCCCGCACCCTGAAGAAAGAGCGCCTTGCCCGCGCGCCGAGCTGCCAGAAACTGCGTCCATGAGGACAGGAGCACCTTCCCATTCGCCGTGACCCTGCGCGCTTCCCCACAGCCTGCGGCCCAGCTCGGTGGCCGCTTGGCGAGCCCCCGGCACGCACGCCGGTAGCCCGCGCAGCGCAGCCGCCGTCGACACGCGCGCCCCTACGGCGGTTTTCCCCGATCCTCGCAGCAAGGAGGAAACAGGTGAGCGGTGGCTCGAGCGCCCGAGACGACCCGTTCACCGGAGGGCGTGCGGGGCCTGCGAATTCAATGACTACCACACATTCTCGAGAGGCCCTCCTCTACGCCCTGGCCATGATCGGGGTCTTCGGCGGCAGTTCCCACGACGCATCGCATCGATCCCCGGCTCCGTCGGGCTCGGGTGCGTCCGCGGCGAACGCTGGCACCACTGGGGTTCTGCAGACAGGGGTATTGCCGCGATGAAGAGGGAAATATCTGTGCTCTCTTCGTGGGGGGGGATGCATCCCCCTGAACGTTGCGATGCTGCTTTTGTCGTGCGGTCCGGCGCCCGAGCAGATCCTCGTGGGGCCTGAGCGCAGAGGCGCTCGCGATACTGCGCCAGGTCCCCGTCGCGAGATCGAAAGCGTCGCACCGACAGATCCCTGACCCGTCGCAGGGCAGAGAGCGCTCGAGCAAGACCTCCGACTCGCCGCGGAACGCCACGGCTGCCTGGAGGCCCATGGCGCCGCCGAGTCGCGCGCCCGAGGGCGGCGGCTGGAGCGAAACCGGGGACGCGGGGGAGGCGCGAGGAGCGGCCCGACGCTCAGCCCCTCTCCGGTCACGACCGCGACCTGCGCCCCGGACGGGGAAACCGCGAGCGCCGTGATCTGGGAGGCGTCGGCGGGGAGCACGGCGATCGGTGACCGCAAACGCGGCTCGAAGCGGCCGCCATGGACGACGAGCAGCCAGCGCTCGTCGACCACGAGCCGCTCCGGACTGATCCACCAGAGGGGCAGCGAGCCCTCGCCTGCCGCGAGCGTGCCGCACCCCAAGCACGGTGGCAGCTCGTGGCCGCTCTGGATTTCTTCTCGGCGGGGGCGAGCCCCCGTCAGCCACGCCCGCTCCCGGCCCCCCTCCCCTGGCAACCAGTGGGGGGAGCGGCCGCCACCCCCCCCGGCTCGCCCAGCGAGCCGCCGATCAGGAGTGGGCGTCGTTCTTCACTGGAGGGCAAGAACCCGGCGCCGTGATATCCTCGCCGCTTCCATGACCGAAGCACCAGAAATCAGCGCGGCCGAGCTACGTGCAATCCCCCTTTTCCGCAGCTTCAGCGACAAGGAGCTCGAGCGTCTGAGCGAGCTCTTCGAGCCCGTCGGCGCCACCGAGGGCGAGATCCTCTTCGCCGAAGGAGAGGCGGCGGGCGCCTTCTACCTCCTCGTTGCCGGCGAGGTCTCGTTGCGTCAGGACGAGCGCGAGGTCTATCTCCTCAGACCCCCCTGCATCATCGGCGAACTCGGCGCAACGACCGGCCTCATTCGCCACTGTCATGCCATCGTCGGACCAGGGACGATCCTTCGCCGCATCGACTCCGCGCGCCTGCACGACCTCTGCTCCCGGAGCCCGGACATCGGGCTCTCGTTCTACCGTGCCCTCCTCGGCGCCGCCGCTGACAAGATAGCCCGCGACCAGCGGCGCACCGCCGAGATGCGCGAGCACATCATCGTGACCCAGAAGACGATGAAGGGCCTCCGTGAGTTCATCCTCGAGAGCCCTGAATCTCCGATCTCCGCCCGCGTCCATGACGCGCTCGAAGGCCTGATCCAGCAGAACCGCCGCGCCAACTACCGCGTCGAGCCGCCCCCGGCCCTCGCCGCCTACCTCCGCCTCGACGACGGTCGGGTCGCCACCGTCGTCGAGCTTTCTCGCACCCACATCAACGTCCGCCTCGCCGGCGCGCTCCCCGAGCCAGGCTCCGAGATCGCCGGCGTCCTCGTCCTGGCCGGCCCCGAGATCCCGGTCTCTGGTCGCGTGCTCCGCGTCCAGGAGGACCGCTTCGTCCTCGTCCTCGACCTCCTCCTCGACCAGTTCGCCACCGTCCTCGAGGGCTACCTCACCCGCGTGCAGATGCTCGACCTCCTCGTCTGACCAGGCGTGCACGAGCACACGTGAACGTCGCGCCCTCCGTTGCGGAGCTCCGCCACCTCTCGCTGGGCCGTGCCTGGCGAGACCGACAACTTTGGTACCGTCTTCTGGGGCAGAGCCCGTCGATGACGGCTTCGATGACGCTGTCCGATGAGCGGACGACTGCCGTTTGTTCGCTGTACCTGCCGACGGTCTTTCCGTATTCGAAGCAGGCCTCCAATCCTTGGCCCGGCATGACGTTGACGGTCACCAAGCGAGTGGTGGGTCGCCCACCAAGCTCGGCGACGACGAGGGAGAACATGCAGAACGTGCCCCCGGTCCCGTCATCCGGTTCACCCAATCACTTCAGTCACGACTCGCTGTCATTGAGGCGAAAGATGCCAAGTTCGTCGAGCAGCTGCGCAAAAATCCCGTCGCCGTCGGTCTCAGTCTCGGTGGGGGCTACGAGGCTGAAGGTATGGCTCCGCTACGTGCGTCTGGCCAACGCCTGACCCTCCGCAGCTACGGGAAGACGGTGGCCCGTCGGGCGTGCTCCCGCAGGTAGGGGACGATGTAGAGCCCGGCTGGGCTGAGGTTGGCCTCGTCGTCGGCGGAATCGGCGAGATGTCGGACGATCTGGAGGTTGGTGTCCACGTCGCCCTCGTGCCACTCCCAAAAAGCCCAGCCGAAACCATGGACAGCAGCCTCGGCAATGACCTGTCGGGCGTCGTAGGGAACGTCGGAGCTAGCCGGTTCGTGCCAACCGAACTCCCCGACGAGCAGCGGCAGGCCCGTGGCGGCGAGAGCGGGAAATGTCGCCGCGATGGAAAACTGCCAGTCCTCCGGGTTGTCGTCGACCCAGTAGCCGTACATGTGGAACGAGAAGATGATGTTCTTCTGTGGGTCGGCCGCCGCCACCGTGGCGCCCTCGGTGAGGATTGCGGTCGGATCCTGACCACAGCCCTCGGCAGGATCGAGCACGATCGGGTTGGTGACGCCGAGGCCGCGCAGGGTGGTGATCGCGTCGATGTAGTACGTTCGCCACGCCTCCGGACTGTCGAAGTTGTGCTCGTTGGCGAAGTTGATCCAGAGAAGGTCAGCATAGTCTCCCGCCAGGGTCACCGCCTCGTCGGACGTCCAGTAGTCCATGACCGGATCGATGCTGTCGCTACAGGTGGCGTCGTGCATCTCGAGCATCGGCACCAAGCCGGCGGACACGGCCAGATCCACGAGGTTGCGGTGCTCCGCGTGGCTGCCGCTCCAACTCCAGGTTTCGGCCGCGGTCAACACGGTGATGCGCACGAAGTTGGCGCCGGCACCGGCCATCTTGCCGATGGCATCGCGTTGGATCGTTTCGTAGGGCATGGAGGAACCATCCGTGTCCTCGAACCAGAAAGCCGGGCCGTTGAACCCCATTGGTACGAACGCGCAGCCGTTGGGGTCGTAGATGGTGGGGCCGCTGACGAAGAAGCCGGTGCCTGTATTGCCCGTCGGTCGCGTGCCCGAGCAATCGAGGCCGCCGGAGCCCGCACCGCCCGTGTCAGCCGCGCCGGCCGCACCGCCCCCATCACCCGCGCCCCCGGAGCCGCCTGTGTTCGCCCTGCCGCCCGTACCGGCCCTGCCGCCCGTACCGGCCCTGCCGCCCGTACCAGCCCCGCCGCCCGTACCGGCCCCGCCGCCCGTACCGGCCCTGCCGCCCGTACCGGCCCTGCCGCCCGTACCGGCCCTGCCGCCCGTACCGCCCAATTCGTTGCCACCCCCGCTGCCAAGAGGACCTGCCGTCCCGCCAGCACCAGCGCTGGCATTGGATCCACCCGCGCCGTTACCTGCCCCGGCTTGGGCGCTCCCACCGCCCGACGCACTACTGGTTTCGGCCCCGCCGTCTCCTCCGCCCGAGCCACGGTCGCTCGCGCCACCCTGGCCCCCCTCGTCCCCGTGGTCCCCCTCCGAAGAGGACGAACAGCCGACGACCACCCCCAAGAGAAGCACCGACAAGAACGAACAATTGTGTGGCATCGATCCTCTCCCCTCAATTTGCCGGGCCTCTCCGGCAACCCGACCAGAAGACGCGATCGGCCCTGCGGTACCCTCGCAAGAGCCTCCCTGGCGTGATCGCCTCAACCGGTCCCAACCTCCACCAGCGAGCACAGAGCTTGCCACGACCGCCTGTGGTGGCAACGACCAAGTGCTGGCGAGGAGGCTCCTATCGTCGCGGGCGTCGAGGGCTCCCGGCCGAAGCCACGACGTGCCGAACGTGAACGGACCCCGCCGCCAGTCCGCGACGGCGCGGGCGCGGTCAGACAAAGTTCGATCGATTCGGCATGTGCCCCCCATAGACCAGTGATGACAAGCTTTCCCTTCCGCCGCCATGGTACCGCGTCCCCGCCCCCTCCGCGGTGCGGCCACCTGGTCCCGAACGCGCTCGCGCTGGCGTGGGCGAGCTGGAGCCTCCTCGGTTGCGGCAACGACGAGCTGTTCAGTCGGACGCCGGCGACCGGGGGTGGGGGCGGTGCTGGTGCGAGCTCGGTTGGGGGCAGCCCCGGTCCTGGCACCGCAGCGGGGTCCGGGGGCGACGAGGACTCGAGCGTGGTCTTCGCGAGCGAAGCCGTGTCAACCTTCGAGCTCGAGGTAGATCCTGGTGACCTCGAGTGGTTGCGCAGCCACGCGCTGGAGGAAACCTTCGTCCCCGCGGTCTGCCAGGTCGACGGAGAGGCCATTGGCCAGGTCGGTCTTCGGTACAAAGGGGCGTACTCGCTCGATCATTGCTTCGAGAATGGCGCCCAGACCTGTTTCAAGGTGAGCATGAAGCTCAAGTTCAGCGAGTACGATCCGGCGCTCCGGTTCCACGGACTCCGCCGCCTCGCGTTCGACGCCTACGTCTGGGACCAGTCGTTGATGCGCGACCGCCTGGCGTTCGATCTCTTCCGCGCGATGGATGTCGTCGCGCCCCGGTCGACCCACGCGAACCTGGTGATAAACGGCGAGCCGCTCGGGCTCTTCTCCCTGGTCGAGCAGGTGGATGGCAGCTACACCGACGAGCACTTCCCCGGTCACGGCGACGGGAACCTCTACAAGGAGGCCTGGCCGGACACGAACGCCGAAGCCTGGTATTCGGCTCACCTGAGGACCAACGAGGAGACGGGCGACCACTCCGCCATCATCGCCTTCGCCGAAGCGCTCGGCTCGGCGAGCGACGACGAACTCCCGAGCGTGCTCGAGGACTGGATGGAGGTCGACACGCTCCTCCGATACATGGCCGTGGAACAAGCGAGCAACGACTGGGACGGCATCACCACCTGGTACCACTGGGACGATCCGATATTTCCGGGTGGGGCCGACGAGGTCCACAACCATAACTTCTACCTCTACCAGGACGAGGACGACGCGCGGTTCACGCTCATTCCGTGGGATCTCGACCAGACCTTCGAGGCACGAGACCGTCTCCCGGAGGTGCCGAAGTGGTACGACGCTCCCTCCGATTGCTCACGCCGCTACTCCATCCACGATGGCACGGCGACGGCCCGTGAGCCTGCGTGCGATCCGCTCCTGCGCGGGCTCGCGGTCGTCGATCGGGAGCGCTACCTCGACGCGATCCGGGAGCTCTTGGACGGGCCGTTCCAGCTCGACCTCATGAACGAGAAGCTCGATCGCTGGGCAGCCCAGATCGCCGACTCCGTCGCTGCGGATCCGATCGGACCGTCAACGGAAGCCTGGGAATCCGGACTCGCTCTGCTGAGGAGCGATCTCGCCACCCTTCGGCAACGCCTCGAGAACTTCCGGGACGGCGTAGAGAGCGTGCCGTTCGAGCTGGCCGTCGTGCGGACCAACGACTTCGAGGACACCGACATCCTCGGCTTCCGGATGGGGATCGGCGCGATCTGCAACGACCGCTCGGCAGTCGCCGCCACCCTCCACACGGACTCGCCGATCGCTGGGACCGCGGACGCGCGGATCGACTTCGACTTCCGCAACGAACCAGGTCAGGCCTGGAGCCACTGGGTGCTGGTCGATATGCCGCTCGCGGCGGGGACGGGGTTCGACCTGAACGCCGCCGAGGTGACCGGGATCCGCCTCACGGTGAAGGGTGACCGCGCCCGCGCCATGCGCGTAGACGTCGAGAGCCCGGAATGCATCCAGTTCTCGGGGGGCATCTGCTTCGGGTGGGTGATCCAACTGGATGGCTCCGTCCAGACCGTCGACCTCCCGCTGGCGGAGGCCACGTTGCCCGACTGGGCGACGCCAGCCGGCGAGGAGCTCGTGCGAACGATGAGCGACGTTTTGACGCTCAATTTCCGCCCCGAGCCCGTGGGTCGCGACGGCTCGGGGTTCCTGCCCGAGGACGCGACCGACACTGGCTTCGTCCAGATAGACGACATCGAGTTCATCCGTCGATGAGCGGTCCGGAGCGACCGGCACCTGCCAGGCAGGCGGCAGGAAGCAGATGGCCTTCACGCCGAGCCGGAGCGTCCCGCCAGAACGTCGAGGATCCTCGCGCAGCCCCCACCACCTAGAAAATCGGCGTGGTCGGCGACGCTCTCGAACGTCCGCCCAACGATCTCGGAGCATTCGAATTCGTGCCCGCTGCACTCGAGGAACTGCTCGAGCACCGCGTTCGCTCGTGCTCGAAAGAGGATGGAATCCCAGAGCTCGCCGGTGACACCTTCCTTGAGTAGGTCCATGCCGAGCATCCAGATCGCCGCCCCCAGCGCCCCGCAGCCGCCTCCACTCAGACCAATCCCCCCCGCGAACCCCGCCGCCATGACGGTTTGCACCGCGGATGCCCCTCTTCTCTGCACCAGCGTTCCCGAACAGCTCACCATTCCGGAGCGAACCTCGCTCGACTCCGTCGAGATCGAGGTGTCGATCTCGCCGTAGGCGGCGCGGGAGTACGTGCTCGCCAGGCGCGCACAGACGATGGGTCCGCCCTTCAGAAGGAAGCGCGTCGTGCCTCCTATCGACGGCTCGAGGAGGTTGAGGTGAGTGATGTCGGAGCAGTTGACGCTCTTCGCGTGTGCGGCGAAGGCCTCGACGAGCCTTCGCGTGGTGACGATCGCGGCGGTTTCCGCCCGAGGGCCCGGGCCAATGCGCCGATGCGCTTCTGCCCCCGCGGCCAGCGCCGCGCCCCAGACCATCCCGCACTGGTAGCCATGGTGCAGGATCCCGCCCGCCAGCGGTGCGGAGGCCAGCTCTTCGGGTGTTGGAACTGGAGACCTTGGGGCTGGATCGAACGCCCGATCGAGGATGCTGAAGAGCGCGCGCGAGCACGCCTTGGTACTGATGAGCGTGCGTGCGGCGCCGATCGTGGATATCCGGACTCCTTCTTTGCCCAATTTCGTCTCCTCTCGCTGGTGCCATCGAGCGAAACCCGCACACGTGGGACCGCGAAGGCCCCGGGCGCCGCGGATCAACGGCCGCCGGGCGAGGTTGCTCTCTGCGTTGTCGGACGGACCTCCACGGACTCGCCGCCTGCCGACCCGCACCCGACGGCAGCAGCGCGATTCGGTGACGATGTGGTCTACAATATGCCCTGTCAAGGCACCGCGCGGATTGCGCTCCGACGACGGCCACGCAATGGTCCCAAGATCCCGCATCCGTGGCCGCCGTTTGGCCGGCCTCGGTCGCAGTCACGCTGGGAAGAGCGGCGTTCTGGCAGAAGACTCGGCCTGGATCCCTCCCGCTGAGGGCGGCACCGATGGCCTCGATCGCCCGCACGCGGAGCTCGGGTCAAGCCGCACCGAAGCGGAGGTCCATCAGCACACCACAAGCATCCAATTTTACCGGTCGGCTGCGGCGGCGGTAAACGACCCCGGAGTCTCGCGCTTCACCCCCTCGTGCCACCCCGCCCCTCGCTCTCCTCCCTCCTCAACCGGCGCATGCTCCTCTGCGCGCTGATGGGGTTCTCCTCGGGGCTGCCCCTCTACGTGCTCATCCAGCTGCTGCCAGCCTGGCTCCGCCGACAGGGAACAAGCCTCGAGGCGATCGGGCTCTTCTCCCTGACCCAGCTGCCCTACACCTGGAAATTCCTGTGGGCGCCGCTGCTCGACCGCTTTGCGCCACCGTTTTGGGGCCGGCGGCGGGGCTGGGCGCTGGTGGCCCAGGTCGGGCTCTTCGCGCTCCTGCTCGCCTTCGGCGCTTTGGACGCGGCGTCACACACCCGAACCATCGCCGGAGTAGCGCTCCTGGTCGCGTTCTTCAGCGCCACCCAGGACATTGTCCTGGACGCCTACCGGCGGGAACTCCTCCCCGACGAGGAGCTGGGGCTCGGCAACGCGCTCTTCGTCAACACCTACCGCGCCGCCGGGCTGGTCCCGGGAGGGCTCGCCCTCATCGTGGCCGATCGGGCGCCCTGGCTCGTCGTGCACGCGATGGTGGCCGCGAGCATGGGGATCGGGATCCTGGCAACAGTCCTCGCCCCCGACCTGGGCGCCCGGACCGTCTCTCCGGCGAGCCTCTGGGACGCGGTCGTCGGCCCGTTTCGCGAGTTCTTCACCCGCCGGGACATCGGCTCCTCGCTCGTGGTGCTCCTCTTCCTCTTCGCCTACAAGCTTGGCGACAACATGGCAACGGCCCTGGCGACGCCGTTCTACCTGGATCTCGGCTTCTCGATGACGACCATCGGCACCGTCGCCAAGCTGGTCGGGTTCTGGTCCACCGTCGTCGGGGCGCTCGTAGGGGGCGTGGTGATGACCCGAATCGGCATCAACCGAGCACTGTGGATCTTCGGGGCAGCACAACTCGTCTCGATCCTGGGCTTCGCCGCGCTGGCCGAGATCGGGCCGAACGTTACCGCGCTGGCGGTCGTGGTGGCCTTCGAGTTTTTGGGGGCGGGCCTCGGAACAGCGGCCTTCGTCGCGTTCATCGCCCGCGCAACCCACCGCAGCTTCACCGCGACCCAGTACGCCCTCTTCTCCAGCTTCATCGCGCTGCCGCGGAGCCTCGCCAGCGCCTCCACCGGCTACCTGGTAGGCACGCTCGGCTACCCTCGCTTCTTCCTCGTCTGCACCGGGCTGGCGATCCCTGGGATGCTCCTGTTGTTCCGGGTGGCGCCCTGGCGGAAAGACGCCCCTGCCGAGTCTAGGGGCTGACGCCACCCAAGTTGCCGCAGACCAACCGTACCTGGTGGCTCACCAAGCTGGTTTCGCTTGCTTCACCTTCAGCGACAACGCCTGCTCGAGCGCGGCGAAGGCGGCCGATTGGTTCGGCGTCGATGGCGATCGACTGGACCTGGCGAGGTGGTCCACGGCGTCCGGCGAGACGGACGCGCCCGCGGTCGACGGGTCGCCTCCAGACCCCGGCCGTAACCTCAACTCCTACGCCAAGCAGCTGGGGACCAGATCCACGTCGGACGACTCCGCGGCCGCGGCTCGGCAGCAGTCTTGCCACAAGTATCGCCCGGAGCTCGACGCCCCCAACGCCGTGAACGACATCCGCGGGGGGTGTGGCGTGCCGCCACGACAACCCGGGTCACGGAAGGTGACCTGGGGCCCCCCAGCCCGCGGCAGCGAGGCGTGGGACGAGGACCATTCCGCACAGCGCTGGCACCGCCGCTGACCAGAAACGGCATCGTTCGTGGGCACGGCACGTCCGAGCCTGGGGTTCCCGAGGTCTCGCATCCCCTCCCCGCCGCACGTGGAGTATGCGTCGATCGTCGAGGGTTTGACGACGAACCCGCTGGCCCTCGAACCGGTTCCACCCGAGCCGGCGGAGGCCGAACCGAACAGACCATCAGCACTCAGCGGAGAGCTGCCGGGCAAGCCGCGAAGAAGCCCACTGCGGATGGCCGATGGCTGACTGCAACGATAACCTAGTGGGATCTTCCTGCCGGATTCGGTCAAGATCGCGCCGCCAAGAAACAATCGTAGCGGAGCTACCACCCGCCGCGCTAGCGTGACGGGACTCACTCGAGCCCTCATGGATTCGACCTCGATCGAACCTCCACGAATCCTTGCCACCCGACCCGGGCGCCTGCACAGGGGAGCGGGCGGCGCGGGCGGTAGGTGGCGAGTCGCTGTCTGGATCGCTGTGGGCGTGGCGACGCTCGTGGACCTCGCCTGCAGCCAAATCGTGGGCATCGAGGAGACGGTCGCGGTCCACCCAAGCGGCAACGGGGGAGCAGCGGGATTGGCCGAGGGAGGCGAGGCCGGCGGCGGGACTCCGAGCGCGGGCACCGCTCTAGCGGGCGCGGCGGGGCGCAGCGAAGCGCAGGCGGCAGGCTCTACGGGAGGGGGCGGGTCCGGCGGCGGGGCTCCGAGCGCGGGCGCGGGGGGGCGCGGCGACACAGGACTGGCAGGCGGGTCCGGCGGCGGGGCTCCGAGCGCGGGCGCGGGGGGGCGCGGCGACACAGGAACAGCGGGTTTCCCCGAGGGAGGCGTGACCTTCGGCGGAGCTCCGAGCGCGGGCGGCGCGCCCGGCGGTGCCACCCCAACAGGGGGGGGTGTTCGTAGCGAGGCTGGAGCCATGGCCTTGTCGGGAGGGGGCATGGCAGAGGGCGGGGCTCCGAGCGCGGGCGCGGGGAGACGCGGCCAGGCCGGCGAAGCTGGCGCGGGCGGCAGGGGCGACTGCGTGGGGATCACGCCGCGCTGTGGCGAAGCGGGGCGCGAGATCTGCGAGAGCGGTCAGTGGGTTTCGGCGGCCTGTCCGCTCGACACGCCGACCTGCCTGCAGGGCCAGTGCGTCGTGCGCGGGCCGACGATGGTGCGGGTCGACACCTACTTCATCGACAGCACGGAGGTGACGGTGGCCCAATACGCCGAGTTCCTCGCCGCCAAGGCGGGCGACACGAGCGGGCAGCCTGAGGTCTGCGCCTGGAACGACCACTTCGAGCGGGACTACGAGGAGGGCGGCGACGACTGGCCGGTCACCCAGGTCGATTGGTGCGACGCCACGGCCTACTGCAAGTGGGCCGACAAGCACCTCTGCAGAGGCCTGGATGGCGCCGCGCTGGACCAAGATGAGCTCTACGACGCGAGCAAGAGCCAGTGGATCCGGGCGTGCGGCGGACCGTCTGGATCCATCTTCCCGAACCCCAGCCCGGACTGCAACAACAGCGGCGGCTGGGGCGACGTCGCTGCCGTCGCCACCTTCCCGGGTTGCGAGGGCTACTTCGAAGGACTGTTCGACATGGTCGGAAACGTGGCGGAGTGGGTCGACTCCTGCGAGGGGACAGAAGGCGCAAGCGACATTTGTCCGCTCCTCGGGGGAAGCATCCAGGAAGCCAAGGGCAGTTGCCCGATGTATGCCTACCAGTACCCGCGGGACGCGACCGCGGGGACCTTCGGCTTCCGCTGCTGTTCCGGCTGAGCCGGAGGACGACACCGGGGCTGGGCCTCGGCTGCTGTTGGCTGCCCTGGCATGGAACGGCACGGCCGGCTCCTCCACGTGTTCATGCCCCGCCCACGAGCCGACGCCGAGAACCCCGGAGCGCGCGGGAAGCTCCCGGACCCGACCACGTTTCGAACCCCGTCCTGCTCGGGCTCGCTCGCTCCCCGTCGCTCGCCGGAGGGATGCTGCTCCTCGCGGGCGCCGTGCCGCAGCGAGACCCGACACGGAGCAAGGGACCCCCAGAGAGGTGGCGGGTGGAGCTCGTCCAAAGACGTCGGCGATCCGCTGAGCTCGGCGGAACGCCCGGGCTCTCGCGCGTTTGACGAGAATTCTCCGTGGGCCTACGCTGGCGGCAAGCGAATCGCAAAGCCGACGAGGGAGCCTCATGAGAGAGGACATGAAGCGCAACATAGAGGCCAGGGATCTGGGTCCCGAGCAGATCTTCTCGGCATCCTTGATCGCCGGCTTGAACTCATTTGGTATTCTGAATCAGGCAGTCGTATGTTCGGCGACCCGCCAGATTGGGAAGGACCTGGCCGAGTATTACTTTGCCTGCAATCCCCTCGCCGAGGTCATGCCCAATGCACGAGGCATGAGCACCATCGACGCGTGCAGAAAGGCAATCGACGTCCTCCAGTCGCTACTGCGCATCTCGGAGGAAATTGAATGCGGCGAGGACGGCAACTCGGTCGTCGTGCGGGTACGAGCCAGTAGGTGCAGGTACTGTCCGAAGGGAGTTGGTCGCGCGGAGCTCAAGGGCACCCTGTGCCCGTTCCCAACCCTCATCGAGACATTCGTCAACACGTTGAGCAACCGAACCGTGATCACAGTATTCAAAGAGGACTCGATGCCGCTGCTGAAGAAGGACGGCGACTGGTGCATGATCCGGTACACCCCTTCCGGCTAGGTCGAGGCTTCGATGTCCTGAGCGCGCGTCTCCTCTCGAGTGCTCCACCGAAGGGATAGCGAGCTCGAAGGCGCAACCGACGAGGCTCGGCGCGACCTGCCTCGGATCAGAGACGCCCGACGGAGCCTCAGAACCGCCCACTGATGAGGAGCGTCACGCCGTCTTGGTAGCCCGCGCCACGGTCACCGTCAGCGCCGCGGGCGGGCGGTGCGTTGGGGAGAACGAACAAGACCACCCCAGCCGCTCCGCTCACGGCGCTCGTGGCGAAGCAGACGTCAGCCCACGTCGCCGAGCGCTTCGCGCGACGGTACGCCGTCTCCGCCGTGGTGTCGCAGACTCCCTCCGGGCAATGTTGGTTCCGCCTGGCCCAGGCGTCGAAGGCGTCGATCCCGAAGTAGGCGCCTGCGGCTAGCGTCAGGGCACTCAGCGCGAGCGCCGTGCCGCCCAGGATCGGCCTCGTCGAGCGGTGGCCGGCGTCACGCGTCGAGTCGGGGATCGCGCTCCCGGGTTGTGGCGACGGCGACCGCACGTCGGACGTCACGGACCGATCCTGCGCGGTCCGCGGAGCGGACCCCGCGTCTGCCGCGGCCTTCGCCGCGGCGGTGCCGCTCCGCCCGGGCGCCGCCGCCGGTGCGCGGAGCGGGACCATCACGTCGGTGGTGGCGCCGGCGCGGTCGATCACGACCTCGATGGCGAAGGGCTCGACGCCAAGGGCGCGCCCGCTGACACGGTGCACCCCCGGGTCGACCGGGATGGGCACGCCAAACGCGTCGCGCCCGAGCCGCGTCCCGTCGAGCTCGATCTCGACGCCCACGACCTCGACCTCGGGGAGCCGGATCACCACACGCGCGAGGAGTGGCTCGAGCACGGCGGTGCGCTGGCGCGCGAGGATGGCGCGCGGCTCATCGTGCGCTTTCAGGCTCAGCGCGAGCACATCCTGATACTCGACGTACGCGGTGGCCGTCTTGCCGAGCTGCTCGTGGCAGTACGCGAGGTTCAGCAGCGTGCCCGCGGCCGGCTCGAGGCGCTCGCTCTCCTCGAGCTTGGCGCACGCCGCCGGATAGTCTCCCTCGAGCAGCAGGCGGCGTCCCTGCTCGAAGAGCGCCTGCGCCGCCGGGGCCGTGACTTCGTCGCCCCGTGCGCGGCCCGCCGAGGAGCAGGTCGCGCCGGCGATCAGGACCGCGGAGATCGCGCGAGCGCATCGCTGGCAAAACGTCACGTTCACTTCCTCGTTAGCATGGGCGGCTCGAGCAGAACGGCTGCGGGATCGTTCGGACCCGAGGTAGGGACCGCCCCCGCTCCGGAGGATGGGGTCGCCGCCGTCGGGCCCGTGCGCGCGGCCCGCGGGCGCGGCGGGGTGGGAGCCGCCGCGGCGGGCGCGCTCGGTGGCCCGGACCTCGCCGGAGGCGTGACCGGTCCCGTTGACATCGAACCTGCCGCCCCGGGACCGGGTACCGAGGACCCGGGGGCGACTAGCCCGTCCTGGTCGTTCGCCGTCGGTGGGAGACCCACGGACACGGCCGCGGGGGGTCCTACGGCGGACGCCCTCGCGGAGGCCACCGCGGTCGCCGGCGCCCCGGGGGGTGTCCGGTTCGGTTCCGTCACCATCGGTCCGCGTCGGACGCCCAGCACGGCGACCGCGACGCCCGCGGCAAGGACGCAGCCGGCCAGCAGCAACGTCGCGACCCGCCGCCCTCGCCAGAGCCTGATGGGAGAGAGCGACCGCATGATTGCGGTTCGGCTCGAGTGGTCGACGGGAGGAGCCGGGTGCGCCGAGCCCGGAGGCAGCGTCGTCACACCGAGCGATGGTGCCGTCGGCGTCCCTACGAGGCGCCGCGACGACGGTACGGGGGCCAGAGCCGGATCACCCACGGGCAAGGTCCCCCTGAGGACCGGAGCGGCCACGCCGAGCGAGGCCGCTAGTATCGACGTGCCTGGGTGCTTCCACGGCGTGCCCTCGCCGAGCGCGCGCCAGAAGCACCCCAGATCGGGGAACCGCTGCCGCGGATCCACGGCGAGAGCCCGCGCGAAGGCCGCCTCGACGCCCGGAGGCACCGTCACGCCGAGCGCCCCTGGCGTCGGCCTTCTCGCACTGTCGAGGGTGGCCCGCATCACCCCTCCCGGCTCGAGGTGTCCGTTCCAGCGCCGACCCACCAGGAGCTCAACCAGCACGAGCGCGAAGGAGTAGACGTCGGTCCAAGGGCCCGTGGCGCCGAAGCTGCGATCCCACTGCTCGGGGGCACCGTAGGCCGGCGTGAACGGGCTCCTTGCGAGCGCGGTGTCGTCGTAGACATCGTCCGTGGGACTGCCCTCCTTGGCGAGCCCGAAGTCGAGGAGCTTGGGCACCACCTGCCCGTCGGTCACCATGAGAAAGACGTTGCTCGGCTTCAGGTCGCGGTGCGCGATCCGACGTGCATGGGCCACGCTCAGGCCCTGCGCCAGGCCATCGAACAGGTGCAGCACAGTGTCGAGGGCGAGCGTCCTGCCCTCGCGCTCGAGCGAGGTGAGTAGCGACTTCAGGGTGATGCCTTCCAACCACTCCATGGCAAGATAGGCAAGGTCGCTTCGTCCCGGGCACGGGACCGTTCCGGCCTCGAAGACGTGCACGAAGGCCGAGTGCAGCGGCGCGAGCTTGAAGAGGAGTCGGCCCTCGGCGGCCGAGACGGCGGAGACGGCGGAGACCTGCCCGCCGCTCCGCACGAACACCTTGATCGCCACCGCGGAGTCGAAGCTCACGTGGCGCGCGCGAAAGACCACCCCAAAGCCGCCGGCGCCCACGACCTCTTCAACCAGGTATCGACGGTCGATGATCGTGCCGATGAGGCCGAGATCGTCCGATGGTCTGCGCTGTGGTGCGATTGGCCCCTGGCAAGGGGTGCCGTCAGGGTTCACGGGAGCCATGCGCCGGAACCTCCGCGCGAAGGGCCGCGAGATCCAGCCCGTTCCGCCCGCAGAAATTGTAGAGGGTGGTCCGCGACACGCCCAGAAGCCGCGCCGCCAAGGTGGCGTTTCCGTTCGCGCTCCCGAACGCGGTGCGCACGGACTCCACGTTCAGCTCGGCGCGGGGTGGAGCGGCGCTCTCCACCGGCTCCGGCAGGTGTCGCCGCCGGATCGTGGTCGTTCCTTCCGCCGCGACGCGAAGGGCGGCCTGCAACAGAGAGAACTGGAGCTCGCGGACGTTCCCGCTCCAGGGGCGCAGGGCGAGCTCCTCGGCGGCACCTGGCGAGAGCGAGACGCCCGGTGCGTCCCGGGCCAGCCGGTCTGCAGCGAGCAACAAGACCTCGTCCCGGCGGTCGCGCAGCGGGGGCACGCGGATCACCACCGCCGAGAGACGGTAGAAGAGGTCCCGGCGGAACTGCTGAGCGCGCGTCGCTTCCTCGAGATCGCGGCTCGTCGCGGCCACCAGGCGCGGGTTGACGGGAACGTCTCCGTCCGCGCCGAGCGGTCGCACGCGCCCGCTCTCCAGTGCCCGGAGCAGCTTGGCCTGCAGCTCGCCCTCGAGGTCGCCGACCTCGTCGAGGAAGAGGGTGCCGTCCGTTGCCTCACGGAAAGCGCCGAGGTGCGTGGTGGTGGCTCCCGTGAAGGCACCCTTGACATACCCGAAGAGCTCGGCCTCGAAGAGCGCGGCGGGGATCGCCGCGAGATTGACGGCGACGAGCGGACCAGTTCGGGGATGGGCGTGGTGCGCGATGCGAGCGATCACCTCCTTGCCCGAACCGCTCTCCCCGAGCACCAGCAGCGGGTGAGTGACGGCCGCCGCCTGGGTCGCCTCCTGCCACGTTCGCCAGGTATCGGGCCCCGCGAGCACGTCCTGGGTCAGGCCAGTGAATTCCTTGGCCAGGCGGCGTGGCGCCGCGTCGTAACGGGCGGGATCCCGGACCACGAGCAACAGTGTTCCGCCGCACCGAATGACACTCCCGAGCCGAGCCCGAGCGCCGCCCGCGGCGACCCGGTTTCCGTCAACGAAGGTACCATGGCGGCTGCGGTCCTCGACCTTCAGCCCATCACCCGCGGGAGTGACCGCGGCATGGACTCGGGACATCGCCTGATCGTCGGCGCGAATTGGACAGTCCGGCGCCCGTCCGACGAGCTTTGAGCGCCGAACGTGCCACACGACCGGCGCTGCCGTCGCCACGCAAGGGTGGACGCGAACGAGCCCGAGATCGGCGGTTCGGCCCGCCCCGGGCGGGTCCTCCGACCCGTCGAAGGTGGTCGTCTCGCCGTCGCCCGCAGACATACCCACCAACGCTAGCCAAAGACGGCACGCCCGTCAGTCACCCTTGCTCTCGCCCGGGCGCGGTGGGTTCGAACGCTCAGCCGGTCACGGAACCCGGCGCCGAAATGGCACAACCGGGTGCCGATCTCCGGCACCGTGGCCGACGCGGGGGAAAGGGGGATGAGGAGAGGCGGCGACATCGCGCGGCGAGGCGCCGCCCCGGGTCGTGGCAACAGCGGTGCCCGGTCGGTGCGGAGCCCGACCCCGGATTGGACGGACGCGCCGTCCACCAACCCCTTCCGCGCAAGGCCACCGGGAGAGGCCGCGAGGGCAGTCGTCCCTGCGAAGCCACACCGTCAGGGCCGACGACTCCCGGCAGGTCGACGAGCTTTGGCGTCAACCCGAGTTCGCGACCATCATGGTGAACTCCAAAGGCTGGCCGGCTCGAGGACGCCACTGGCGATCGACCTGGACCGTCGAGCGGAGCTCTCGACTCGAGCGGCCGCCGAAGCCCGCTTCGTCCAACCGAGCTCGCCGAGGTACGCAGCGGCATCACTCCCCTAGAGCAGCAATCAGGTTGATTGCTTCGTCAAATCAATGACCTAGAGCACCGAACCGGCAGCAGACCTTACCAGAGGCCGCGCTGAAAACGCGTCCTCGCCTCGCATGAACGCGTTTTCAGCGCTGCCGTTGCTGTTGGCAACCTGATCGGTGCTCTAGGTACGTTGGTGCGCACGTTCACCTTCGGCTCCTGCACGCCCATCACCGTGCGGATCACCTGCGCGCCGCCGCCCCCCAGGACGGGGACGGAGACCGCGTGCGTGGATGATGATGCCGAAGAGGCAACTGGCACCTTTGTCGGTCGCTTCGTGGCAGACGAGCGGGTCGCCATCATCGTGGACGGAAAGGCTGGAGACGCAGGTGACGTGGAGCTTCACCTCGATCCCGTGACCTGCCCGGCACAAGATCTCACCGAGCAACCCATGCCCGTTCAGCTCACGACCCTCGGTGGCATGAACAGCCACGACGGGATCTGCGGGGGAGCGGGTCGTTCGGAACGAACCTACGGCTGGGTCGCCCCAGTCGACGGCCTGTTCCGGTTCACCGTGGCCTCCGAGGCGTTCGACCCGGCCATCTACCTTGAACAGGGGGGACGT
This sequence comes from Polyangiaceae bacterium, assembly GCA_016933275.1. Classification (GTDB taxonomy): domain Bacteria; phylum Myxococcota_A; class Polyangia; order Polyangiales; family Polyangiaceae; genus JAFGBI01. Next base: position 32,114 of record JAFGBI010000011.1, read on the forward strand.
TGTGGTGGCACCCTTCTAGGCTGCAACGCGACGGGTGCGGGCGGCTATCCTGCCGAGGTGACACGGCGCCTGCGCGCGGGAGAGCTCGTCACCGTCATCGTGGACAGCGTGCAGGGCGCGGGAGTGTTCACGCTCGACGTCAAGCGGATCACGGAGGAGTGTCCGAATGCGACGCTGAGCGGTGTCGGCGACGGCCCCGTCACCCGAACCCTGGTCGATGGCGATCCCTCTGTCCTCGCGGGTTCCTGTGCGCAAGCAGGGCTCACCATGGTGCCAGGCGGGAGCCACGCCTTCGCCGACTACACGTTCGGCGCAACCATCGGGGGGAGGATGCGTTGCACCTACCGCATCGAAGCGAACGGAGAGTTCGCCGCTATCCTGTTGGGAGGCGATGATATCTGCGGCGGGGACGAACAACAGTGCGTCGAAGCGACCCAGGACGAGAACAGCGTCTACTTCGTCACGTTGAACCTCGGCAGCATCAGCGTGACGGAATCGCAGAGATACGTCCTCGTCGTCCGGAGCCTGACGCTGAGCCCGCTCGAGTTCACCCTGTTGTCGCCCATGTGCATGACGGTCTGACGATCGGCCCCACTCAATCGCGAGCCACTCACTGCGCGGCGGAGAGGTTCGTGGGCAGTCCGCAGCGGCTCGGCCGGGTGGCCAGGGACTCCTCGCAGGGTTTCGACGCGGCGAGGTCGCTCGGAGATGGCGAGCGATGGGAAGACCCGCCCCGCGGTCGGGGCCGAGCAGTCAGTTCATGGACATGCGCACATCGGCAGTCCCGCTGCTTCGATACCCTTCTACGCACATGGAGACTTCGTACAGACTCCCCATACTCATTCCCGCGTTCTCCCACGCATCGAAATGGTTGGCGACAGTAATGGTCCCGCTCGTGCGCTTCTCCGTACGAACACTCCAGTACTGAGTGAAAGCCTTGTCCCCCTCGATGGTAGGACCGGTCTTCTGGATCCGGTAAAGGTCGTAGGTGCCCCCATCCGAGCTGACGGTGCCCACGTGCCCCTCCCCTCCAGGGGGACGCCAGTCGCCCCAACTGTCGACGATGTAGTACTCCACGAGCGGGTTTCTCGTCCACCCATAGATGCACAGATACGAATTGCCATTCGGCTGGTAGTCGGCGTCGTAGGTCACGACCTGGTTCCTTGACCCAGGCCTCCGCCCCTTGCGGCCCAACAAGTTGTTGATGTCGCTCCACTCCACGCTGAAGCCGCCGCCAGACTTGTTGGTCATGCAGCCGCTCCCTTGGTCCTTCCAGTACTCGTAGGTGTAGCCGCAGTGGACATTGCTCTCGTTGTTGCAGACCGTCTTGTCGGGTTCCGTGCACGAGTCCGTTATGGTAGTGCCGCCGGTCCCGCCGCTGCCCGTCGCGGTGCCGCCGGTGCCGCTCGAGCTACAACGCCCGCAGCTCTCGTTGCAGTAGTCGTTCTCGATCATCCAGGCGCTGTCGCATTCGCTGGTCTGAGTGGCCCAGTCGTCACAGGTGGCTTCGTCCCATTCGGTCCCCGTGGGCCGGATGTTCGTGCAAACCGTACCGCCAGTGCCGCCGGTGCCACCGGTAGGATTGCCGCTGACGCCACCGGTGGGACCAGCGCCGCCGGTGCCGCCGTCCGTTGCCGTACCGCCGGTTGAGCTCGATCCGCCCGATTCGGTCGCCCCGGCGCCGCCGCTCTCTCCCCCTCCCGTGCTGGTAGCGCCGAAGTTCATCGGATCGTCGGAGGTGCCACAGCCCACTACTGCAACGAAGAGAGCGAGGGTGGCAGCGAGAAGCTTGGGGTCATGCATGGGCACTGCACTCCGTGCTGAAGCTGGGGCGACGCGACTTGCGGAGACCGAAGCGGTTCTCATGAATCGTTGCACAAAGCTGGGAGAAGGCCAGGCGACGCCCTCTCGATCGGTGGGCTCGTTCTCCGAGAAAGGGTTTGGTGGACGGGAGCGGAAGCCAGTTCCGGGAACGGGGACCGGCTTGGGGTAGCCGCGCCGGAGACTTCCCGGGTCGAGGGCGGTTTCCGGCCGACGAGCAAAGTCCGCTGGGCGCAGATCCGTACGACGGCACAGCGCTGCCGGACCTCGTCCGGCTGGGGGAGACCAGTGGGGAGCCGCCCTCGAAGCGATCGAGCCATGGTGTGGTGCAGGCCCCGAGCCGGGATCTCCGCGACGTTCTACGGCGAGTCCGCGCTCACGTCATCGGTGGCGAGCTGGGCGAGTCTTCGACCGGCAGGGGCAAGCAGGAAAGGGAGGATGGGGTGAGGGGTCGGTGCAGCTACCTCCGCCATCGAGCCGGCCCCGGCATCGTGGGAAGCGGGCGCCACCCACCAGGCGACACCCGCTGGGCGCGGACCTACTGGACGAGGCGCACCACGACACTGCTCGAACCGTCCCGGTAGACGAGGTCGAGCGCGCCATCGCCGTTCACGTCGTGAACCTGCGGCTCGCGCACGATGCCCATCGAGCAGCTGCTGGCGGTGAAGGTGCCGTCGCCGTTGCCGTGGAGAAGGTGAGCCGAGCCGCTGGGACCGGCGACGAGATCGTCACTCCCGTCTCCGTCCAGGTCGCCGGCGGTAATTCCGTAGGTGGCATTGCCGTTGGCAACCCCGAGGTCCGGCATGCTGATGGAGTAGGCAGGCGGTTCCCCGTCGGCGCTCGTGCGCAGGGCCATGATGACGCCGGTGTGGGCGGTGGAGTAGTTGGCCCACATGAGGTCCACGTTGCCGTCACCGTCGGACGACCGCCCTGCGCTCGTCCTACCAGCGCAGCGTCGTCGAGCAGGGGCCACTCCGACACCACAACGGCGTCCATGAAAGAGAAACCCGCGTAGCTTCCGCGCGCTGTCGGGTATCACGCCGGCGTGTGGGTGCGTGACCGAATACGCCGTGCTCGAGGGCGCGACGGAGCGGGGCGCGACGATGGCACGGCGACGGCTGGTGGACGTGTACCGCGCGTGCGGCCTGGGGTAGAGGCAGGTGACACGATTCGCCTGACGCCGCTGGTGGGATGCGGGTTCGTCGTGCGGGTCGGGCAGGACGAGTACAGAGGACGGCCACGGCTCCGCGTGGTCGGTCATCGGCAGCTCGAGCCCGAGGATACCGTGGCGTGCTGAAGAGGACGGAGCTCACCGTCGCGAGGACACCCCCTCCGGACGCGACGCGGCCATCGGCCCGCGCGACCAGTGGCGACGGTGGCGACGAGATCGCAGGCCCGGTGCGCCTGGTGCCGATCGAACAGCGACGTACCCACTACGCGGGGTTGCGGGCAGGCGTTGCCTGCGGCGGCAAGTTGCCAGGTCTGGAGTCTCCGCTGCTGGTGGCGCTGCGGGCGGACGATGACTACGAGGTCCTCGACGGTTTCAAGCGTCTGGCGCTCACCAGCGCCGAGCGGCACGACTGGTCCGGACACACCGGCAACTGCCTGAGCCTCGCGACCTGTAGCGGATTCGTCGAGTGCTACCTCGGCTTCTCCCCGCAGTGCTGAGCACTCCGGACGGTGGCACGGACGTAGCCGTCACGACGCCGGACGTTGGCCTCAGGGGATCACCTCGAACGGGAGCTCCTCGGACTCGATTCGCCACGGCGCTGCCCGCCTTCGGACCGCGACCTGCCAGTGGATCTTGACGATCTGACCGTGGTAGGTGACCGGCCAGAGCGGGAGGATGACCCGGAACGGGAGCCGGAGCGAGCCGTCCGGGGCGACGTCGCGCGACAGCCCCTCGAGATCCTCGAGGTAGACGATCCCCTCGTCGCGCTCGCCCTTGCCCTCGGTGTACCAGAGGACGGCGAGGGTCGCGCCCGAGAGCTCCGCGTCGCCCGGACGGATCACCCCGCTCAGCACGGCGCCGCGCCGGAAGCGGCGCAGCCCGTCGCGGAGCTCGATGACGAAGCCGGGGACGCTCACGGGCTCTCCTCCAGCGCCAGCAAGACGAGCAGGGTGAAGGTTTCGTCGATGTCCAGCCGGCGCGGGATGCGGGCGCTGACGCGCAGCTGGTGCTCGATCCGGTTGTGGGCGGCGTGAAACGAGCCGGGCAGGTGAGCGGGGACCGTGAGCTCGAACGGTCGACACCAGGGCTCGGTCGCGGATACCTGCACCCCTGAGTCGAGCAGGAGCTCCTGCTCGCAGAGCGTCCGCGTCTCGACCCGCGTGTCGGTCCCCTCGGAGTAGGTGGCGCGCTCGGAGCAGACGTAGTCCAACCGAAAGAGGTCGAGATGGATGGGACCGGGCTGCCGAACAATCCCTCGGCAGGGCTGGCCCGGCGCCAGCGGCTCGCGCTCGAGCTCGAGGGTAGGGACCCGTCGCAGGCGGCGGGTGTACGGCTTGAGCGCGAGCCAGGCCAGGCACGCGCCGACGGCCAGGAACAGGGTGAGGAAGGCCACCCCGCAGAACTGCCCCGTCACCAGCAGCGCAACGAAGGACGGGACCACCATCGCGTTCCAGAGGAGGGCGAAGAGCATGATCGGCCAGTTTCCCGTCGTCTCCGTATCGGACTCGATCCCGACGGGGAGCGTCTGCCCGGCGATGCGTGGGCGGGGTGGCAGCGGGAGCCCGTCGAGCGAGCCGTAGCTTGCCGGCAGCGGCGGCTCGAGTTCGCGCCGCTCGTAGCCGACGAAGAGGTCGCGCCCCGAGCCCGCCTCGGCGGCCCGACGCCGCGCGCGCTGCGCCGCGGCGGCCGCCTCGCGCGAGCGCTCGAGCAGCCCGAGGTGCCAGGCCACGAGCAGGAGCGGGAGCGCGACGAAGCCGAGGCCGACGGCGCCGAGGAGGATCCCCTCGAGGCGCGACGGGTCCCGCTCGAGCGTCGCGTTGGCGGGATCCCACGGGTCGTACCAGCAGGGGCTCTGATGCCCCACGGGATACCGGGCGACGATCGCTTGCGCGGCGGCTCGGCTCCCCTGTGCGCCGCTGATCTTCGCGGTGGCGCGCCGCGCCCCCGCTGCGGCGGGGACCGTGAAGGCGATCTCGGCCGAGTAGCGGGTGCCGTCCTCGTCGGAGACGACGTCCACGACCGCGCTCTCGACCCGGCAGACCGCCGCCTCTGCTGCCGTCGCGAGCCGGAGCGACCGGTACCCAAGCCGCACCAGGAAGAGGCCGCCCCCGGCGAAGGCGCAGCTCCACAGAAGCAGGAAAACGGCGCCGGGGATGGACGGCTTGTTAGCGGCCACGCGGATCCGAGCCTGACTATCACGTCGGAATCTCCCGCGTCGACACGATCCGGCGGTGCGCCTCCCGGTGTCGACCTCGTTCCTGCCGTCGCGTCCCGGTCCGCGGGGTTTGGTTCGGCGGCGCCGGCGGCTGCGGGCAGGGACGGCGAGCAGCGCGACGGCGGTGGATGCGCAGGTGTCGGTCGTGCCGGCGTCGCCGTCTTCACCCTCCGCGCTGCCGGCGCCGAGGGTGGCGCCTTCTCCCGTTTGCGCGCGTGTTTCGCGCTCGGGTCACCGCTGGCGTCGCGACGTTCGCTGAGGGTTCGAGCAGGAACAAGTTGCTCGTGAGAGCGAAAAATGGGGGCAGGTGTGGGGAGGGGATCGACAA
>JAFGBI010000243.1 GCA_016933275.1 Polyangiaceae bacterium
CGGCACCGGTCCCGTTGGAGGCTTCGGCGCCACCGGTCCCATCGGCGGCACCGGTCCCACCGGCGGCTTCGGCCCCACCGGCAGCACGGGATCCACCGGTGGCACCGGTGGGAGGAGTACCCCCTGAGCCGGCGGAGCCGGTACCAAACAAGCCATCGGCGGTCAGCGGTCAGCGGTCAGATCTCGTATCCCCAGGGGCACCAGGTGCGGTCGAGGTCCGTCGCTGACACCGTCACCGACATGCGCGCCTTCGAGACATTCCCTGGCGTGATACCGTGCCGCCGACGATGCGACGGCTACCGACCCCTCACCTCGCGATGTTCTGGACCGTCGCCGTGTTGGTCCTCATGGGGGCGGGTTTCTCCGGGGTGTGGCGCCCGACGCCCACCAAGGATTTCTCGCTCTTCTACGACGCCGGACGCCAATGGCTCGAGCGTGGCGAGCCTGGTGGTCTGGCCTGGTACCACCCCTTCGCGCTGCGCTGCTTCTCGGTGCTGGGGCTCGTCGCACCGTGGACGGCGGGAACGGCGTGGGTGATCGCGAACACGACCTGCGCCGCCGGCGCGACGTGGATCGTGGGCGGGTGGCATGACGACCAGCCTCGAAGCTGGCTCCGAACCGAGGCGATCCCGAGCCTGGCGCTCTTCATGGCTTGGTGTGTCCTCTTCACGGTCAACCAATTCGCGGCCCCCATCCTGCTGCTCCTGGTCGCGACAGGATGGCTGCTGGAACGGGAACGGGACGGCTGCGCAGGCGTCTGCGTCGGTCTGGCCACGCTCCTCAAGCTCTCCCCGCTGCTACTGCTCGGCTGGCTCGTGCTCGCGCGTCGGTGGCGTGCGGTGGTGGCCGCGATCACCGTGGTGGTTCTGCTCGGCCCTGGCCTCGACCTGGTCACCGCGGGCTTTGACCGCGGTCTGCTCTGGCAGGTCGAGTGGTTGAATCGCGTGCGCTGGAGCGGTTCGGCCTGGACGGTCTTGGTGGCCGGCAGCCAGTGCGAGTACTCGAACCACGCCGTCCCTGCCGTGCTCCGGCGGCTCCTGCACCCCACGGACAGCACCCCATATTTCGACGTGGAGGTCGGCGGACAGGTGAGCGAGCTCGGTGCGGCAAGCGTCAATTTGGTGGATCTCCCCATCCCGGTGGTCACCGCCTGGTGGGCGGTCGCGATGGCGCTCGGTGTGGTCGGACTCTTCGCTGCCTGCGCCCCGCCGTGGCGTCGCCTGGACCGCGACCGCATGCGCTGGGAGCTTTCCCTCTTCTGCTGGGGCATGCTCTGGTTCCTCCCCGTCGTCCGGCAGTATCACTACGTCTGGGTCTACCCACTCGTGTCCCTGCTCGTGGCCGAGGTCAAGACGGGGCTCCGCCACGGGCTTCGCTCCACTCGCTCGCGCGCAGCAGCGATCGGCATGGCGACCTGGTGCGTGGCAACCTTGGCGAGCGCGCCGCGGCTGGCTCAGGAGCTGGGCGTCCCGCTCCTGGGGCTGCTAAGCCTCGGAGTCGCCGGAATCGTGGTCGTGCGGTGCCGCTGGCCCGGGTGGCTCCAAGCTCGGGCGGAGGCATCCTGATCTACTAGGTCAGAGAATCCGCGCGTCACGCGCGGATCTTGGGAACGCGTTGGATCGGCGCCGGAGCCGCCCGCCGCTCATCAAACGGCGAGGCGGGGGAGGGTCCGCCTCCCCCGCCGAGAAGAAACCTGGCGCGGACGCGATCCGCCACTTTGCTCGGGCTTCAGGCCTCTCCCGCGCTAGAGCAGCAATCAGGTTGATTGCTGCGTCGAATCAACAACCTAGAGCGCCGAACCGGCAGCAGACCTCTCCAGAGGCAGCGCTGGAAACGCTTCCTCACCTCGCACGAACGCGTTTCCAGCGCTGCCGTTGCGGTTGGCAACCTGATCGGTGCTCTAGGAATGCTCGAGGGCGCGATGAACGGCGGACCCGCCCGAGCCGTACCCGCTTCGGGGTCGGCTGCGACGGCAACGACCAGGGGAGGGACCCTGGTTCGGACCGATCAGAGAGAAGGTCCCCGAATCCACGGCCGCGATCGCGCGACCCAATCGCCCGCTTCGCCGGGGCGCCTACCCTGCGCGTCTCCGCGAGTCGGGACGTACGACCGTGAACGTGGGCCGACCCATGGCGCTGGAGCGGGTCACCGACACCGGCGGCGGCGGGCTCGGGATCAGGCTCTCGACGCGAACGCCTGACGCGGCCACGGCGGCGAGCGAGGGCGGCGGCGGCGCGGCTCGGAGAGTGGGTCGCCGCTTGGCGTCGGGTGTGCCAGCCTGGGTGCCGACCTCGTCCTCGAGGAACGAGGCGGGGGGTTCTTCGATGTCGTCGATCCACTCGAGCGACCAACGATCGTCGATGGGGTGTCTACCTGATTCCTCGAGCTCGCCGCGCGCGGGGGGCAGGATGAGCTGCGGCGAGCGTTCGGTGATGGGAGCCATCTCCCAGTCGAGGTCGAGCTCCAGTGGTTCGTAGCGGCGTCCAACGTCCATGACGGTCCCCAATCGGCTCCAACGAGATCCGAACAAAGCAATGTCCATGCCGACCCACGACAGCCGTCCTGCGGTGGGAGACGGACGGGAAACGGCCCTACCATTCCTGCTCTCCTGGCCACCCGTTGTGCCGCCGGCGCCACGGACTGGGTCCGCAACGCCCCGGGGGTCCCCGTGACCCCACCTTGAGGTCCCTGACGCGTTGCAGTTCTGCGATGCCGGCCACGCCTCGAAATGTTGCGGCAGCCCAAGGAGGAGACGACCATCCCGCCGATGCAAGCCCCCCTGATCAGACCGGATTCCCCGACCACGGAGGAGCATGGCCTTGGCTGGATCCTCGCCGTCGTCTTCGCCTGCAGCGCCTGTGCGGCATGTCGCGAGCAGGGAGTGCAACCAGGAGCGCCCGGTGGCTCAGCGAGCCTGACGCCCGCCAGGGCGGCGGCCGCCCCGGAGCCCTCCGCGATCGTGGCACCGCCGGCTCCCCCTCCGGTCCCCCCTCCCCCGCCGGGTGCGAGGATCGAGGATGAGCAGAACACGATCGCGGTCTTCGCGCGGGTGGCCCCCTCGACCGTCTTCGTGACCCAGAAGCGGATCGTCGTCGACTACTTCCGGCGCCGCGCGGTCGAGCTCGAATCCGGTTCGGGCTCGGGGTTCGTCTGGGACCAGCAAGGCCACATCGTCACCAATTGGCACGTGATTCGGGGAGCGCGCTCGCTGACCGTCACGCTGCGCAACCGCGAAACCTACCCGGCCCGCCTGGTGGGCGCGGAGCCGCGCAAGGACGTTGCCGTGCTGCTCATCCAGGCGCCCGCCGCTTCCCTGGTGCCGGTCGTGCTCCCACCGGAAGACTCGCGCCTCGAGGTCGGCCAAAAGGCGGTCGCCATCGGCAATCCCTTCGGCCTCGATCACACCCTGACCACCGGGGTCGTGAGCGCCCTCGGACGTGAGGTGGACGGAGCCGGCGGCGTGACCATCCGAGGCATGATCCAGATCGACGCGGCCATCAATCCCGGCAACTCCGGCGGCCCGCTGCTCGACAGCTCGGGGCGCCTGATGGGGATGAATACCATGATTTTCTCCCAAAGCGGCGCCTGGGCAGGCATCGGCTTCGCGGTCCCGGTCGACACCGTGCGCCGCGTGGTGACCCAACTCGTCCAGTTCGGCCGCGTTCAGGAGGTGGGGCTCGGCTTCGTCATCGATCCGGCAGGACGCATCGAGCGCGCCGCAGGCGTGCGCGGTGTGGCAGTCATTACCGTTCCGTCCGGCAGCCCCGCCGAACGGGCCGGAGTCCGCGGCCTGACCGAGACCATGAACGGATTCGTGCTGGGCGACGTGATCGTCGCCATCGCCGGCGAGCGGATCGAGGACTACGACGATCTATATAACTTCCTCGACTCCCATCGCCCGGGCGAACGCCTCGAGGTAACGCTCTTCCGCGACCGCGCCACCCGCGAGGTCGAGCTCGAGGTCGTCCTCGCCGAGTAGCGTGGCAGAGCAGCGCGGCAAGATAGCGTGCGGTCCCTCGGGCGCCCTGATCTGCTGGAGCACCGATCGGGTTGCCAACGGCACCGGCACCGCTCGAAACGTACCCATGCCCAGAGAGGGTACTTTTCCAACGGCGCCTCGGGCGAGATCGGCTACCGGTTCGGCGCTCTAGGTTTCTGACATGATGCAGCAACCAACCTGATTGCTGCTCGAGGGGGCTCACTCCGGAGCGGGCTCGCCATCCTTGGTGAATGACTGCAGGGCGAGGTAGCTCTCGCCGAAACGTTCGATGTTGTCCGCTTGGCGCTCGAACGCATCGAGATGACGCTCCTCGTCCGCGACGAGCTGCTCGAAGAGCTGCTTCGACACCGAGTCCGCGAGCCGGCTGCACTCCAGAGCGGCATGGTTGTAGTCAGTGACGGCCTGCTCCTCGGCCGCCTTGGCTGCGGCGAGGATCGCCTTCGGGTCCTGGATGGACTCTACGGGAGCAGAAGGCACCATGCTCACGTCCCCCTTCAGGAAGAGGATCCGCTCTGCGAGCCGCTCCACATGGCCCATCTCCTGGATCGCTGTCCGCTTGAAGAGCTCGGCCAGCGGCGCAAAACCCTGGTCGTCGAGGTGGAAGTGGAAGTACATGTACTGATGGACGGCCTGGAGCTCGTCGGCCACGGCCCTGTTCAGCAGGCGAATGCTGTCCTCACGCTTCATCTGAGAAACCTCCGGCTTCGAGTGACCGGACCCTAACACGGCCGGGCTCGGGTTCAACGCCCCCCGCGAGGACTCGAAGCCGATGGCGGGCGAGGGACGGCGGCTATGCTAGGTTGACCCCCCCGACCCGAACCCTCTGATGTCCAATGATCACGCTCCTCGACTACGGTGCCGGCAACGTCCGCAGCGTCATCAACGCGCTCGAGCGCGTCGGGGAGACGGTCCACCTGGTGACGTGCCCCGCCGACATCGAGCGCGCCGAACGGCTGGTCTTCCCCGGCGTCGGTAGCTTCGGCAGCATGATGCAGACGCTCGCGGCTCGAGGCTACGTCGAGCCATTGCGAGCGTACCTCGCGGCCGATCGTCCCTTCCTCGGGATCTGCCTCGGCCTCCAGGCGCTCTTCGAGGGGAGCGAAGAAGCCCCGGGGGTGCCGGGCCTCGGGTTCCTCCCGGGGATGGTCCGCCGATTCAAGGTCGGGCTGAGCGTCCCGCACATCGGCTGGAACGGGATCCGCGCTCGCCAGGCCTCGCGGCTGTTCGCCGGGCTGCGTGGCGACGAGAAGCTCTACTTCGTCCACTCGTATCACGTGGTCCCCAACGATCCCTCGGTGATCCTCACGACCACCGACTACGGAGCGTCGTTCGTCAGCAGCGTCCAGCGCGGCAACGTGACGGCGACCCAGTTTCATCCCGAAAAGAGCGGAGAGATCGGGCTGGCGATGCTCCGCGGGTTCTTCACCGGAGCCACGCCGTCGCGCCCCCCGATCCGTCCAGAGGCCACGCTCCTCGCCAAGCGCGTCATCGCTTGCCTCGACGTGCGAGCGAACGACGCTGGCGATCTGGTGGTGACCAAGGGTGACAAATACGACGTCCGCGAGGCGGGTGCCGTCCGCAATCTTGGCAGACCGGTCGAGGTCGCGCGCCGCTACTACGAAGAGGGTGCCGACGAGATCGTCTTTCTCAACATCACGGGATTCCGCGAGACACCGCTCCGGGATCTCCCCATGCTCGAGGTCCTGCGGCAGACCTCGCGCGACGTGTTCGTCCCCCTCACGATCGGAGGTGGGATCCGCGCCACCGTGGACGAAACGGACCGTGCCGTGCCCGCACTCGCCGTCGCCGGCGAATACTTCCGCTCTGGGGCCGACAAGGTGTCCATCGGGAGTGACGCGGTCGAGATCGTGGAGGCCTTCCTCACGACGGGGACCGCGACCGGGACCAGCACCATCGAACAGATCGCGCACGCGTACGGGACTCAAGCCGTGGTCATCTCGATCGATCCTCGGCGCGTGTACATCGAGCGGCCCGAGGATGCTCCCCCCCGGGTACAAACGATGGAAACCCGGTTCCCGGGACCGCGAGGAGAACGGCGCTGCTGGTACCAGTGTACGATCCGCGGGGGCCGCGAGGGGCGTCCCGTCGACGCCGTCACCCTCGCCCGAGTGTGCGAAGACCTCGGCGCCGGCGAGATCCTCCTGAACTGCATCGATCGCGACGGGACGAACGCCGGATTCGATCTCGAGCTGGCGAAGGCCGTGCGCGACGCGGTAAAGATCCCGGTGATTGCGTCGAGCGGAGCCGGCGCCGTAGAACACTTCAGCGAGGTATTCGCCGCCACCGGCGTGGAAGCCGCCCTGGCCGCAGGGATCTTCCACCGGCGCGAGGTCCCCATCGAGACCGTGAAGGCCCACCTCGACGGACGGGTCGAGGTGCGGCGGGCACGCTGATCTACTGGGTCGAAGAATCCGCGCGCCACCGCGGGTTTTCGGCAGCGCGGTGGATCGGCGCCGGAGGCGCCCGCCGCTCATCCAGCAGCGAGGAGGGGGAGACCGCGTGTCGCGACCGATGCGGGGGAGGGCTCGTCCCCCGCCAAGAAGAAACCGAGAGCAGCAATCCGGCTGATGGCTGGGTCAGATCAACGACCTGACCCGGCGGAGCCGGAACGATAGAGGGCACTGGGCCGTCAGCGGTCAGCTATCAGCGGTCAGGTAGAACCCGGTGCGCCTGATGGCTGACGGCTGACGGCTGATGCCTGACGGCCACGAGAACACGGAGACGAGATCCTGCCAAACCTGGTCGAGATCGCACCGCCAAGGGACCAGAGCACCGAACCGGCAGCAGACCTCTCCGGAGGCAGCGCTGGAAACGCGTCCTCGCCTCGCACAGACGCGTTTCCAGCGCTGCCGTTGCCGTCGGCAACCTGATCGGCGCGCTAGCGCGGGCACGATCCGGCGCCGTGCTTGGGTTGCGGGCCTGGTCCGCGCGAGAACCGCCACCCACGAACGCTCGCAAGGCAGAGCCGACGCCGGTTGCCGCGAGCAACGACCCACGGCGGGCAAGCGCCGCCGCGGCCGCCATCGGCGCTGGGGGGCCAACGGGGATCGAAGACGACGCGACGCTTGCCCTCGAGGGCCCGCCCCGAGATCACGTGAACGCGCAGAGCTCCCAGCCCTCCGCCTCGGACACGCAGACATCCCCGTTGGGCATGGCCGCGTCGTTGGGGGGCTCACCGACACAAGACCAGTCGTCCTCGTCCGTGTCCGCCCGGCAAGCTTGATACGCGGAGTACTGGGCGATGCAGTCAGTGAAGGCGGCCGCCGTCTCGACGCACAGGATCGTGCATTCCTCGACCGAAACGTCACCGCTACAGCCCTTGGCCGTGAGAATGACGCACTGGGCGGCGCAATCCTCGGCCAAAGGATCCGAGGCTACCCCACCCTCGCCACCGGCACCGCCCGGGGCCGCACCTCCTCTTCCCCCGGCGTGCGCGCCCGCGCCGGCGGCGCCGCCCGAGGATTCGCCGGCGCTGCCAGCTGCCGGGGTGCCCGCGCTGCCGCCGGCAGTCTCACCAGCAACGCCACCCGTCACGGGCGTGCCCGCGCTCCCGCCGGCGGGTGGAGTACCCGCCGAGCCGCCCATCGGCGCGCCCGCGAAGCCGCCCGTCGCTGCACCCGCAGAGCCGCCCGTCACGGGCATGCCCGCGCTGCCACCCGCCGTCTCGCCGGCGGCGCCGCCGGTGGACGGTGCCCCGGCCCCGCCACCGATGGCCTCCCCCCCAGTCCCACCCGCGCCGGGAACGCCCGCACTCCCCCCGGTGGCCTCACCGCCGTTGCCCGCGCTGCCACCCACGGGAGTCGGATCGTCGTCGTCATCCTTGCCGCAGCCCGCCGCCGCAAGCGCGAAACACGACACGAGACACCAAGCCATCGCCCTCGTCATTGCCATCGTTCCTCCAACGAACTCCTTGCGCGCACCTCGACCCCAAATCGCCCCAATGTGGGTTCGGGTCGTCCGGGGCGTCAAGTGATCCACGGTCTCTTGGCGCCGTCCACCTCCAAAAGACCGAGCCTGCGCCGCATTCCCTGGCGTGGCCGGGTTGGCTGCCGAAAGTCAGGGACAACGCGCCGATCGTTGTTCCCGTCGCCTCGCCTCGCACCATGACCACCTTGAGCTCCTGGCCACGGACTCACGCTGCTCGCTGCCGATGCAGCTAGCAGCCGAGAGAGCCTGGCCAGAAGGGATGGGCGACGTGGCACGGGGGTACATGCGCCGACCGGACCGGTCTGGCCCCGCCCATCGAGGAGGTTGTGCGAGCGCTCCCGCCCCGTTTGCACAACTCGCGCAGCATCGGTGCGCAAGTCGATCGCGTTGCACAACTCGCGCTCGCAGACGCCATTGGGAGGCTCGCACGTCACCCCACCCTCGCGCCCGGTGACCGGACTGTCCCAACCCGAGAACCGCTGGATAACTCCCCATGATCCAGCCATTCGAGGGGAAACACAGAATCCCAATCTCCGTCGTTGCTTGGGCTCCGCGAGCCAGGGCCTCTGGCACGAGAGCTGCACGGCTAGCGGGTGACAGAACCATCGGAGGATCTCATGAGGCTCACCCAAACGATCATCGCCACCCTCGTCGTCATCGCCGCGACGGGGTGCAGCGTCGAGACCGGCGGCACCGACATCGGCACCATCGACCAGGGGCTCGTCTGCCAGAACGACGAGGGGGTGCAGATGATGCAGGCCGCCCTCGCCGTGGCCATCGGCCGCGAGCTCAAGCGCTGGGACGGGCTCCAGGATTTCACCCCCAAGGTCTTCTACGACCCCTGGTATAAGGAGCGGCTGGCGCTGACCACCGCGGGCGAAGCGCGCTGCACCGCCAATGGTGGTTGCCCGGGCGTCAAGGCGATCCTGGACATGCAGAAGGTGAACTACTTCATCCCGGGCGCCAACCTCTGGAACGGCGACTCTTTCGCCGCGAAGATGACCGCGGGCTGGCGCCGCCTCCAGTCCGACATCCAGAACCAGATGTGTAGAGACTTCACCCATTCGCTCGAAACGCCCACCGCGGCCGTGGGCGACGGCTGCGGTCAGCTCGATTTCAGTTTCGAGGTCATCGGCAACAACCCGGGGGCGGTGGAGTGCCAGATGGCACTCTTCACCGGCGGCGGAACCTACGACACCAATCCCTGGATCGATTTCCGGGTGTCCGAGTCGCGCGCCATCATCGACCCGTCCGACGGCACGGTGGTGGGAAGCTCCACCCCGACGCTCGACTGTTGGGACGCGCCGAGCGGCTTCGTTTACGACCCGATGCCCAAGAAGAAGATCGGTCAGTGCTGCGCCGTGGCTGGCTCGTACAAGACGCTCTACGCCTACACGACGAACTGGGACAAGTGCCGTTGAGGCGAAGGCCCACCGCGGCCGCGCCGAGCTCGAGCTGAAGACCCTCCATCCCTCCTCTGCATCCTCCGGTTCCGTTAGGCCACGCGCTCCACCAGGGCGCGTGGCCTCTTTTTTTCCGGCGGCCCGTACCGGGTCGGCCGCTCCTACCGACCTGCCCACGGTCGGCCGCCGAGGTCGGGTGTGGGCGTGCGTCTTTGGCTCGCGGATCCCGCCGTGGTAGGCTGGCTGCTACGCTTTCTTCATCGCCCGCGAACCACGCGCCCAGACCGATGCCGAACGCACCGAGCACCTCGCGGACGATCCCCGTGGGCCGCTGGCCCGGAAGGCTCCCCTGGATCCTCCTCGGGTCGATCGCAGGCTGTTCGGCGCTGTATGATCTCCGAGACCGGCAATGCACCGCCGACGCCGACTGCCAGGGTCAGGTCTCGGGGTGGTATTGCAGCAGCAGCGGGTTCTGCGTCATGCCGCCAACCGGCGGTGCCGGGGGTGCCGAAGCGGGCGGGGGTGCCGAAGCGGGCGGGGGTGCCGAAGCGGGCGCTGGGGGTGACGAGACCGGCAGCGGAGGTGGGGCCACGGGCGGCGGCGACGGCGGCGACGGCGGCAAGCCGTCGTGCAGGACCAGGGCGGACTGCACCGAGCGGTACCACTCCGACTACTTCGTCTGCAGTGATGGGGATTGCGTCGGAATCACCAACGCTGTCTGCCCCCTGGTGCTGATGTCGCGAAACCTCGCCTTCAAGGATCCGGTCATCTTCGGCGTGTACGCGGACACCGACACCTTCGGAGACAACCCTCAGATCCGTGCCTACGACCTCGCACTGGGCGAGGTGACGACCGCGATCACCGGTCTACCCTACGGTCCGGGTGGCCAGCTCCGTCCCTTCGTGGCCGTCCTCTGTGACTCCGTCAATGCCGGCTGGACTCCCGGCAACTCCGACCACCTCGCCCCCAGCCTCGAGCATCTCGTGAGGAACCTGAGGGTGCCCGGCATCATCGCCGGGCTCACTCGGCCCGACCTCAGGGCCGCGTTTGCCTACGTCGATGCCATGACAGACGCGAGCAAGCCGTTCTTCCTGAATCCGCTCGCCGGAGACGAGGATCTGGAGACCGTCGATCACTCGCGCTTGCTCTGGCACATGCTCGGCAGCGTGGACGATCTGAAGCCAGCCCTGGTCCAGTTGATCGAAGCCGCGAGGTCGCGGATCTGGCCAGAGCCAACCGAACGGATACGACTCGCCGTCGTGTACGCGGACGTCGCCACGATGAAGGAGATGGGATCATACGTCCTCGGTCGCGTAGATTGTGAGACCACCTACGAATGCCGCGGTATCGAGGTGGCCTACGAGCTCACCGGCTCGGACGCGGACTACACCTCGGACCGGGCGACGCTCAGCCAATTCCGTCCCGATCTGGTGGTAGCGCTGACGGGCGGGGAATTCGTGACCCAGGGCTTCCTTCAAACGCTCGAGGGGGTCGAGGCGGATCGCCCCGCGTTCTATCTGCTCGGTCATTACCTCGCCTATCGATCCGAAGTCACCGACGCGGTCAGCACCATCGCGGGCCTGAACCAACGCATCGCGGGTATCAACTTCGCGGGCGCCGAGGATCCCACGCTGCGCGATGAATTCGCGGGAAGGTACGCCTCCCGTTACTCCGATTCCCCGGGCGCCGCCGCGGAGGCGCTCGCGCAGGACAACTTCTACGACGCCGCCTACTACATGATGTACGCCATCGCCGCGAGCGGCCAGAGCGAGGGGATCGAGGGCGACGAGGTCAAGGACGGCTTCCTGCGACTCCTCGACCTCGACGCCGAAGGCTCTCGCCGGTTCGACGTGGGACCGTTCGACGTCGAGAGCGGAACCGATCGTCTCTTGTCATCCGGCAACATACGACTCGACGGCACGCTCGGTCCACCGGACTGGGACACCTTCAGCGGGGCGCGCCAAGGGAGGGCCAGCGTCTGGTGCATCCGCAACGACGGGGCGGCCGCACCCCCCGTGGCGTTCGAGTACGACCAGATGCGCTACGACCCAACCGGCAACGGCTTCCCGGTTGAGCAGGGCCTCGAGGTATGCGGGATCGACGGTTTCTAGCCGGGCTCCTGGTGAGCCACCTCATTGCGTGGGTCGCTTGCGCACCACAGGCGGATGCCCCTTCGACGGGCCGATTCGGCGGTCGGATCACCCACAGCGTTCGGTCCGGTCCTGAAGACGACGCGGTGGTGATGATCCGCTACGTGCCACCGTTTCCCGATTCTTCGCACCGCTGCACGGCGACGCTCGTCGCGCCGAACCTCCTCGCCACCGCGTACCACTGCGTTTCCGACCGAACCCTCGGGGATTTCGACTGCACGAGAGAGGGTGACATCATCCCCTCGGAGGATGGGGCGGGCGAGGTCTATCGCATCGCCGACCCCCAACGGATCGAGGTCCTCCCCGGGATCTGCGGTGACGTCTTGCCCACTTCCGCTGGTGGCGCAGGAGGTGGGGGCGGGGCCGGAGAAGCGGGATCCGACCCGTACACCTGCGGCACCGAGCGAGCCGATCCAGCGGCGTACGGCGCCGAGCTCTTCGCGAGCCCGGCGCCTACCGCCTGCGTCAATGACATCGTCTTCATCCTGCTCGACCGCGCGCTCGACCTGCCCCTCGCCCCGGTGCGCCTGGACGGCGCCATCCGACGGGGCGAGCGGATGACGGTCATCGGCTACGGGAGCACGGGTCGCACGGGCGACTACGGCCGCTTCCGGCGCGACGAGGTGGAGGTGAAGGACCTCGGCGAGGGTGTGGGGGAGGAATTCGCGGGCCAGGCGCCACCCCGGCAGTTCGTCCTCGAGTCCGCTGCCTGCCCCGGAGACAGCGGCGGCCCTTCGCTCTCCACGAGCGGGGCCTTGACCGGCATCGCGTCCCGCTACCGCGGCGTCTGCACGAGCCCGGACGCCCTCGACTTTTTCACGGCGTTGCCGCCCTACTGGGCGCTCGCCGAAGACGCCTTCGAGACCGCGGGCTTCGACCCGCTGCTCGAGGGCACAGCGGAGCTACCGCCGGGCGGGGCCGGTGGGGCCGCCGCGACCGGTGGGGCTGCGGCGACGGGCGAGGCCGCCGCGACGAGCGGGGCCGCGACGGGTGGGGCCGCCGGGGCCACCGGGACCGCCAGGGCCGATGGCGGCGCCGAGAGGCAGACTGCCGCCGGCACGCCCACCGTCGCGAATGCCGGGACGCAGAGCGGGTCACCTGCCGACGACCGGCCCGACGATGCCAAGGGCTGCTGCTCGGCCTCCGTCGGCCAGCCGCGGGGCGCCCAGGGCGCCGCCATTGCCTTGGCGGGGCTCCTCCTCGCCATGGCTCGCGCGCGCCGCCGCAGGAAAAGTCCGCCGCTCCATGCCCCTTGAGGTCATCCTGCTCGCGGTTGCCCTCGCGATGGACGCCACCGCCGCCGCGGCGACGCGTGGGCTCCTGGCAGAGCGGCTCCGCTTGCGCGATGTCGCGCTCACCACGCTCGCGTTCGGCGGTGCCCAGGCGTTGATGCCCCTCGCGGGGGCCCTCCTCGGCGCCGCGCTCTGCGGCTACGTCGAAGCCTGTGATCACTGGGTCGCATTCGTTCTGCTCACCGTGCTCGGCGCCAAGATGATCCGGGAGGCCCTGTCCGACCGCGACGAACCCGCGGCGGCCGCCACCGATCCCTTCGCGTTCACGACGATGGTCTGGCTCGCTGTCGCGACGAGCATCGACGCCCTTGCCGCAGGGGTCACGCTCCCTCTGCTCGGGGCCCCGCTCATCGTCTCGGTGGCGGTGATTGGTGTTACCACCGCCATCCTCAGCGGCGCCGGGCTCTTGCTGGGGCGCCGGCTCGGCCGCCTCATCGGTGCTCGGCTCGAGGTCTTCGGCGGGTTGGTGCTGATCGGCCTGGGCGTGAAGATCCTGGTCGAACACACCTCTGGGTGAGACCCTCTATTCCAATCAGAACGAGATGCGACGCACTCGAACGCAACCCGAATCCTGACGGGATCCGCCACGGATCCCAGCCTGGGACGGGCAGGGCCGCCACTTCTCCACGAGACACCCGAGCGGCGCGGGTGCAAGATCGGCACGGGGGAGCGCACGCCCACCCTCCCGGGTGGGGCGCGGCCGCCCTATGAAGAGGGATCGTGGACCGTCGGCTCGCTGCCTATCGTCGTGCCATCGAGAGAATTGGCGAGGGAACGTTCGACGTCACGGTCGAATCGCCGGAAGCTGACGAGATCGGGGACCTCGGTCGCGCGCTCGCCAAGACAGCGCGGGTCCTCGATGCCCGATTCACTGAAGCGGAACGACTGCTCGAGCTCAGCGCGCGCGTAAACTCGGGCGTTCGGCTCGAAGAGGTCCTCGACCACCTGTACACCTCCTTCCACGACATCCTGCCCTACGACCGCATCGGGCTGTCGCTGATGGACCCCGACAAGACCACCCTTCGAGCCGTCTGGGCGCGAACGAACCAGGGGATACCCACCATCGCATCCGGGTTCGCTTGCGACATTCGCCTGACCAGCCTGCAGCGGGTCCTCGACACCGGACTGCCACGGGTGATCAACGACCTCGAGACGTATCTCGCCGAGAACCCGAACTCCGACTCGACTCGGTTGATGCTGACCGAGAACATCCGCTCGAGCCTCACCTGTCCCCTCGTCGTCACCGGTCACGCCGTGGGCCTGCTGTTCTTCTCCAGCTCCACCCCGCACAGCTATGGCTGCGCCCACGTCGATCTCTTCAAGAAGATCGCCACCCACCTCTCCTGGGCCATCGAGAAGAGCCGCCTCTACGAGGACCTCGTCCGCACGCGGGACGACCTCTGTGAGGCCAACCGGCGGCTCGAGCGGCTGGCGGCGATCGACGGCCTCACCGAGGTCCCCAACCGCCGCACCCTCGACGGGGCGCTCGAGCGCGAGTGGGGTCGAGCTCAGCGAAACGGTGCCCCCAACGCCCTCGTCATCTTCGACGTCGACGATTTCAAGGCCTACAACGACACCTACGGCCACGTGCTAGGCGATGGCGTCCTGCGCCTGGTGGCGAAGACGCTCCGGGCATCGTTCCACCGCGCCGGGGATCTCGTCGGCCGCTTCGGCGGTGAGGAGTTCGCGGCGCTGCTGCCCGGCACCGACGGGGTCGGCGCGCGCTACGCCGCCGAGCGCGCCCGGCAGCGGGTGGAGTCGCTTGGGATCCCACATGTCCGTGCCAGCGCCACGCCTCACCTTACCATCAGCTCGGGAGTCGCCGCGTGCGTCCCTCGCCGCGGGATGGCTCCCGAAGCGCTCCTCACCGCGGCCGACGCTGCCCTCTACACGGCCAAGCGTGCGGGGCGCAATTCGGTCTTTTTGCAGGAAGCCAGCGAGCTGCCGACCGTGCCCCCGCCTCCCCCGAGCACCAGCTCCCCCAGCGCCACCGCGTTGCTCTCCGGCACGGGCCACGTCGGGTGAGGACGCCCGAGCGCAGGGGGGCGGAACGACCCGTCATTCATCGTCGAGGGCGCGGAGCTGTTCGGGGAGGAAGTACATCCCCCCACGCTCCGGGAAGCGCCGCGCGAGCTGCCGGCGGAAGGTCAGCGCGGAGATGGGTACGCGCATCTTGTGTGCCACGTGCGCGGCAACCATGCGGTCGAAGAGCAGGTGCGGTTGCCGCTCGACGACCGGGTAGGGATCGCCGCGGGTGGGCAGCGGAGCGGCCGCGAGCTCCTCGCGAACGACCTCCCAGACGCGCCCACGCGCCCCGGGCACCAGGGCGAACGTCGAAGTGACCCCCGCCCGCGGCTTGCGCGCCGTAATCAAGAGATCGCACTTGGCCGCCGCGGGGCGGATGTCGGCGAGGAGGGTCGTCGACCCCTTGTCGAGCAGACCGATCTCCACGATCTGGAACCCGGCCTCCCCGACCGCGCGCTGCAGCGCCTCCCACACGGCAGCGGTGGTGTTGTGAAACTCCACGGTGAGCCAGCGCCCGGGCCTGAGCACTCGAAAGTACTCGCGAAATGCGGCCGTGGCCAGGCGCGCATAGTCCGTGAGGCGCCGCCCCCGAGACGGATCGATGACCACCTCCTCCGTCCGATCGGTGCGCACCCGAAGCCACGCCTCGAGCAGGAGGTTCACTTCGCTGTAGATGATGTTCGCCCCGAACGGCGGGTCCGTGTAGACATAATCGACCGACGCGTCGGGAAGGTCCGCGAGGGACGTCGCGGATTGGGTGCTGACGAGCACGCGCGTCGTGAGCCCCGCCTTGAGGCGCTCGGCGGCCACGAGCCGCCGGATCTTCCGACGGAGCGAGTCGTAGGGGTTTCGCTCCATGCGAACGATCGGCATGTAGAGGTTGCCCGACATCCCGCCCCCCCCGCCGAAGTAGCCCTGGCGCTCCGAGACGACCGTGAAGACCGAGGTCAGGGCCGCGCGGCAGAGGTTCCGGAGCGCCGGGTTCTCGACGGCCGCGACCCGCCTCCAGAGGTCGGAAAGGACGAGGAGGTTGCGCCGCGAGAAGAAGCAAGTAACGTCGTCGATCCGCTTGCCGCCGAGCTGCGCGAGCCGCGCTGAGTACCCGGTCGGATCGACGCCGTCGCGCGGTACCCCCATGGGGATGGGGCGGGCCTCGACCTCCTCGGCGAGGGCGAGATCGGTCGCGTTCGGGGGACGCTCGAGCCGTCCCTTCCCCTGCCCCGCGCTCACCCAGGCGAGCGCCTTCAGCTTCCGCCCCGCGCGGATCACCCGTCGCACCGAGCGCACGTCGAGGCCCCCGCCGCAACCTGGACAGGGAAACCGGGAGCGAGTCTGGACCCGGTCGCCGTGGTGGATGACCCCGTGGGGAAAAAACGGGAACTCTTCCCCGCACGCTGGGCACGCGAACACGTCCGTCCAGACGA
This sequence comes from Polyangiaceae bacterium, assembly GCA_016933275.1. Lineage (GTDB taxonomy): Bacteria > Myxococcota_A > Polyangia > Polyangiales > Polyangiaceae > JAFGBI01. The sequence goes on from JAFGBI010000243.1 coordinate 16,243, forward strand.
AGTAGCGAACCTTCACCGGGCCACGATCCTCGACGGTCGTGAAGAGCGCACCGAGCGCCGCCTCCGAAGCAGCCGTGATCGCCTCGAGCTCGTCGGCGGCGCGTGCCCCGTCGTGGGATCGCGTGTTGACGCCCGCGATGAAGGTCGCTAGCGGTGATAGATCGGTGAGGATTGCGTGCCGTCCCGCCTCGCGCGCGGCGACCCCGGTCATGCCGCTGCCGCAGAAGGCGTCGAGCACGATCTCCCCCGGAGCGGTGTAGTGCTCGATGAGCGCGCGGATGACGTCCGGAGGTACCTTGGTGTGATACGGATGGAACGCCCCCACCGGGTGCCGACCGTGGCTGCGCAACGGACCCCGGTAGGGCTCCTCGGTCGGTGGGGCACGGTGGTCGCCACCGCTGGATCCCTGTAGGAATTCTGCGAAGAACGGGCTCGGGCAGGGGGAATAGAGCGGGGGAACCGCGAGCGCGAGCAGGTCGTCCGTGGACCCGACGGGCCACCCGAGGAGTCGCTCCGCTCGACCTCGTTCGATCCGCGCTCGGATCCGCCGGGAGGCGGCCGTCTCCGGCGCCTCCCGGGACGTGCCCGGCGTCCTGGCACCAAGATCCCGCTCTGACGCGCTCATTCACACTCGGATAGCACCGATCGCCCCGCGCCAGAAACGAACCCCGACCGGTAGCCCATACGGGCTCGGGCCCAGCCCGCAGGGAGGTTCCGCGAACGCCCGGGTTCTGGTAGGAGTGGCTCGGCCAGCAGGTCCCCAGCCAAGAGGAGCAATTCACCGCATGCAGGGCAACGCGATCGTCGGTCAGTCCGGCGGACCCACCACCGTCATCAATGCGAGTCTCGTCGGCGTCATCGACGGGTGTCTGGAAGCGGGTGACATCACGAACGTCTTCGGGATGCGGTTCGGAATCGAAGGGTTCATGGAGGACCTCCTCGTGGATCTCGGCGCGCAATCCCGGACCACCCTCGACCGCGTCCGTGCCACTCCATCCTCGGCCCTCGGCTCGAGTCGACACAAGCTCAAGGACGAGGACCTGCCACGGATCCTCGAACAGCTGGATCGCTACGGGATCCGGTACTTCTTCCTCATTGGCGGCAACGACACGATGGACACCATCCACCGCGTCGAGGTGATGTGCGCGGCGCAAGGTTACGTGCTCCGCGGCATCGGCGTACCCAAGACGGTCGACAACGACCTCAACGGAACCGACCACACCCCTGGCTATCCGAGCGCCGCGATGTACGTGGCAAGGTCGATCGCCCAGGGAGGGATCCTCGCCCGCGACATGCAGCGGGTGGACAAGTTCGCGATCTTCCAGACCGTGGGCCGCGAAGCGGGGTGGCTGCCGGCCGCGGGCTCGCTCGGCAAGCGGCACGAGGCCGATCCGCCCCACCTCATCTACTTCCCGGAGCGACCTTTCGATCCGGACCGATGCCTGGGCGACGTCGAAGAGGCGATCCGACGGTACAACTTCTGCTCGATCGTGGTCGGCGAAGGACTTCGTTTCGCAGACGGCCGCCCGGTGTCGGGCTCGACGACCAAGGACAACTTCGCGAACGTCGAGTTCGGTGCCATGGGCGGCGCCAGCGTGGCCATGGTCGTACACCGCCTGATCAGCGACAGGCTCGGCGTGCGCGGTGAATTCCAGGTCGTTCAGTCCCTGCAGATGGCCGCCTCGGACCGGCGGAGCGCGCTCGACCACCAGGAGGCATATCTCTGCGGACGCGAGGCCGTGCGTCTCGCGACGAGCGGCAAGACTGGGCTCATGGTCAATCTGCTGCGCCCCGAGGGGCCCTACCGCACGACCCTCGGCAGCGTGCCGCTCGAGGTGGTCGCCGGGACGCCGAAACCGATGCGCACCGATTTCATCAACTCCGCCGGCACCTTCGTCACCGACGCCTACTACGACTACGCGCGACCCCTGATCGACCCAATGGAGGATTTCGCGGATCTCGATTTCGCGAGGATCGCGGCGCCGCGGTAGCGCAACGGCATGGACCATGTCCTCGTCGCTGCGCGATCCACGAGCCGGGACGATCTCGAACAGCGTCTCACCGGGCGGTACTACACGCCACCTGTCATCGCGGAGCGCCTAGCGGTGGCGGCAGCGGCCTCGGGCATCCCGCCCACGTCGGTCGGTGACCCCTTCGCGGGTGACGGCCGGCTCATCGTGGCATTTCTGCGCGAGGCTGCGGTGCGTGGCGCGCTCGGCCACCTGCGACGCGTGTGGCTCTGGGATCGATCCGGTGGCGCGATCGAGCAGGCCCGCAGCGCCGTGGCCGCAGAGCTCGCCCTGCTCGGCGCACCGCCGATGGTGGCGGTGACCGCGGAGACCCACGACACCTTCACGCGAATACAGGGGCTTCGGGGAAGGCTCGATCTGGTCTTGACCAATCCCCCCTGGGACCTCCTGAAGCCCGACGTACGCGACCAGGTCGGCGAAGCCGCCGCCTACGCCGCCGAGCTCCGGACCTATGCCGCCTCGCTCACGGCCGCCTTTCCCGCTGCCCTGAGCGCACGCGGCAAATCGCGCCCTCACCTCGGCATCAACCTCGCCCGTGCGGGGGCGCTGGCGGCCATCGCCACGGCACGGCCTGGGGGCTTCGTCGGGCTCGTGCTCCCGGCGAGCCTCCTCTCCGACCAGGCCTCCGCCCCGTTTCGCGCTGAGCTCTTCGCTCGGATCAAGGTCATTGAGATCGCCGCCTATCCGGCCGAGGCGCGGCTCTTCGCAGGGGTGGACCAGCCGTGCGCCACCATCGTGGGCGTTGGCGGCGAGCCCACCCACCAGTTCCGCCTGCTCCGATTCGACCGCGGACTGGCCATGCTCGACGAGCGCACGGTCGCGCTTTCGCCGGAGCGCGGCGCCCCCCTCGCGCTCGGGGTGGCGGCCGACCAAGCGCGGCTCGTCGCCGCCTGGTCCGCTCGGTTTCCCACCCTGTCCGCGCTCGAGGAGGACCCTCGGCACCAGCTCTGGCTCGGTCGCGAGCTCGACGAGACCCGCATCGCGGCTGCCTTCACCCATCGTCCCGACGGGATCCCGTTCCTCAAGGGACGCCACGTCTTCCCCTACCGGGTCGCCCGCGACCGGGTCGACCGCGTGGATCCCACGCAGCGCAAGATCCCCGCCACCGTCCGTGCCCTCCGCCTCGCCTGGCGCGACGTCTCCCGACCGAACCAGCGCCGCCGCATGCACGTCGCGCTCGTCCCGCCCGGCAACGTCACCGGAAACTCCCTGGGCGTCGCCTGCTTCCGCGCCGGTGCGGCGACCAAGATCGAGCTGCTGATGGCCCTCATGAACGGCTTCGTGTTCGAGCTCCAGATCCGCGCCCGACTCGCCACCGCCCACGTGTCGCAGGGCGTCGTCCGTACCTGCACGGTCCCCATGGCGTGCTTCGAGGATGCAGAGCTCGGTGGGCAGCTCGCTCGGCTGGTCACCGCCCGCACCCAGGTGGACGCCCCCGATCCCCGACTAGAGGTCCTGCTCGCGCGAGCCCACGCCCTGACGCGGGAGGAGCTCGCCTGCGTCCTCGACGCTTTTCCGAAGGTTGCGGCTGCCGAACGCCAGACCTACCTGGCACGCGACCTCTGGGCTTGAAGGCAACCCCGCGCCCTTGCCCGCCGAGCGCGCTGGCACGCGATCTCTAGAGCAGCAATCAGGTTGATTGCTGCGTCGAATCAACAACCCAGAGCACCGAACCGGCAGCAGACCTCTCCAGAGGCAGCGCTGGAAACGCGTCCTCGCCTCGCACAAACGCGTTTCCAGGGCTGCCGTTGCTGTTGACAACCTGATCGGTGCTCTAGGCTCGATGGCAAGGCGCGCGACCTTGGCCGTCGAGCGCGACCGCTCGCCGTGGATCCGGCGCGGCGCGGGTTGGGCGCCACCGACGGCGCCCGCGAGAGGACCTCATCCAGCAAGGTGACGAGAGGCTGCATCGAACGAGCGGTGGCACACCGGTGGGCGCCGGGAGGAGCCCCGGCCCGAAGACACCGCCCTCGAACCTCTGTGGCCTCACACCTGCGCGCACCCATGGCGACACCGCACTTTCTCATCGCGCGACGATCCACCGGACTTCAGAGCACCAATCCGGTCGATCGCTGCGTCACGCTTGCGCGCACCCATACCGACACCGCACTCTCTCATCACGCGACGATCCACCGGACTCCAGAGCACCAATCCGGTCGATTGCCGCGCCAGATCAACAACCCTTGGCGCCGATCCCGGCGCAGCTCTCGCCAGAGGCGGCGCTGGGACCGCACCGCACGTCGCCACCCACACCGCGATCCCGAGGCTGTTTCAAGGCACATTTCCACCGCCGCCGCTGCTGTCGGCAACCGGATCGGTGCTCTCGTGAAGCTCGCCTGTGCGGATCCGTCTCGGTTTTGGATCCCCCGCGAGCACGACCGCGCCCCATCGCCCGGCTGACGGATGCCGACAGCAACTCCCGAACTGTCGTGCCGTTACCTCACCCGGAGATCCATGCGCGCAGCACCGGAGACCATTGGATACCCGAGAGGCGCGGGCTACTCTCCCCTTCCGGCCTGGGAAGCCCGAGCGCGGTGAGCGCTCGAGGATTCGTCGTCATGAACCATCGCAAACCGTTCTGGATACTCTGCTGCCTGTCGTTCGGCATCTCAGCCTGCGAGTCCCATCCTGCCGTCGTCCGCCTCGAGCCTCGACTCGACGCGGGAACGGATCCGGAGGATGCCGCACCCGATGTCATCAGGCCGGACGTCGAGCTCATCGAGGGAACGGGCGGAGGGGGCGGGGCGTTGAATGGCCGTGGCGGCGGGGGCGGCGAAGGCGGGGGCGTCCTCGGGCCCGCGGTCTGCGGCGATGCGGAGCTCCACCCCAACGAGGAATGCGACGACGGCGACACCAGCGCGGGTGATGGCTGCGACGACGAGTGCCGAGTCGAGGAGCACTTCCGCTGCGAAGTCGCGGGCGGCGAGTGCTACGAGTGCAGCAACGGGGTCGTCGAAGGCTCGGAGGAGTGCGACGACGGCGACCACGACGACGACGACGGCTGCTCCGGGGAGTGTGCGATCGAGCCGGATGGCTGGATCTGCGCGACGCCGGGCGAGGACTGCACGAACTGCGGCGACGGCCTGCTCGAAGGCGAAGAGCAGTGCGACGACGGCAACGCGGACTCTGGCGACGGCTGCGCCGACGACTGCACGGAGGAGGAGCACTACGACTGCGTGGTCGTCGGGGCGGAGTGCGAGCGGTGCGGCGATGGGCACCTCGACGCCAACGAGGCATGCGACGACGGCAACAACGTCTCCGCGGACGGCTGCCGCTTCGACTGCGACGCCATCGAACCCGGTTGGCTCTGCCCGATCCCGGGTGAGTCCTGCGCGAAATGCGGCAACGGCCTCCTCGAGGGAGAGGAGATCTGTGACGACGGCAACGCGACCTCCGGGGATGGATGCGTCGAGGACTGCTCGGCGGAGGAGGCGGGCTACCATTGCCCGACGGCGGGCTCCCAGTGCGAACAGTGCGGCAATGGCATCGCGGAGAGCACCGAGGCCTGCGATGACGGCAACACCGAGGGTGAGGACGGCTGCGGCGCCGACTGCTCCGCGATCGAGGAGGGATGGGTGTGCCCCGTCCCGGGTGAGCCGTGCGGGCTCTGCGGCAACGGCGCCGTCGAGGGGAACGAGACCTGCGACGACCGCAACGCGGTCGCTGGCGACGGCTGCAACGACACCTGCACGGCGCGCGAGCCCAAGTTCGCCTGCCCCGTACCCGGGGAGCCCTGCCAGGAGTGCGGCAACGGCGTCCGTGAGAGCGCCGAAGCCTGCGACGACGGCAACACCGAGAACGGGGACGGCTGCCGGTGGAACTGCAGCGCCATCGAGCCCGGCTGGGTCTGCCCGGACGGGGGACCCGAGTGCGCCAACTGCGGGAACGGGGTCCTCGAGATCGGCGAGATCTGCGACGACGGAAACGAGACGGACGACGACGGCTGCAACGCCACATGTACGGCGGAGGAACCGAACTTCAACTGCCCCTTGCCGGGGGCGGCCTGCGAGGAGTGCGGCAACGGGATCCGCGAGAGCACGGAGACCTGCGACGACGGCAACACCGAGGATGGGGACGGCTGCTCCGACGAATGCTCCACCATCGACCTCGGCTTCGTGTGTCACGTCTCCGGCGTCCTCTGCGAGGAGTGCGGCGACGGTGAGCTCGGCCCCAACGAGATCTGTGACGATGGGAACGCGGCATCCGGGGATGGCTGCAGCGGAACCTGCAATCTGGTCGAGCTTTGGCATGCGTGTGTCGGCGTCGGCGAGACCTGCGAGCATTGCGGGAACAACATCCGCGAATCGAGCGAGGTCTGCGACGACGGGAACAACATTTCCGGGGACGGCTGCCGGGACGACTGCCGGGTCGTGGAGCTCGGCTACCTCTGCCCGCCGAATGGCGGGGCCTGCAACGCCTGCGGAAACGGGGTCGTGGAGAACCTGGCCGGGGAGACCTGCGACGACGGCAACGACGAGGACGGCGACGGCTGCAGCGCCCTCTGCGAGGCAGAGGGCGCGCCCTTCGTGTGCTTCACCCCGGGCGCCCTCTGCGACCGCTGCGGCAACGGCGTCCGCGAAGCGAGCGAAGAGTGCGACAATGGCGGGGCCTGCGTCGGCGGCCCGAACGACGGTGCAGCCTGTACGATGGACGAAACCTGCCCGGAGGGCCGTTGCCTGCCGACGGACGGAGATGGCTGCTCCACGCAGTGCGACCTGGAAGACGGCTGGTACTGCCCCGTTCCCGGGCAACCCTGCGGCTACTGCGGGAACGGAAACGTGGAGCCAAGCGAGGTCTGCGACGACGGCAACGCGGTTGGCGAGGACGGCTGCAACGCCACCTGCACCGCAATCGAGGCAAACTTCGTCTGCCCGACCCCCGACGCACCCTGCGTCGAGTGCGGAGACGGCGTGGTCCGGGCGCCCGAGGTCTGCGACGATGCCAATACGCTCTCGAGTGACGGCTGCAGCGGCAACTGCCGCGTGGTCGAAGCGGGCTTCGCCTGCCCCCCCACGGGCGGCCCCTGCACGAGCTGTGGCAACGGTCGGCTCGAGACACCCGCCGAGGTGTGCGACGATGGCAACCGCAACGACGGCGATGGCTGTTCCGCCGACTGCAAGACGGTCGCCGATGGGTACCGGTGCGAGGTCGCGGGCGCGTCCTGCTACCAGTGCGGCAACGGCATCCGCGAAGGCAGCGAGGCCTGCGACGACCACAACACCGCCGCGAACGACGGCTGTTCCGCGACCTGCGAGATCGAGCCCGGGGGTTGGGTCTGCCCGGTCGCGGGTGAGCTCTGCGGCAACTGCGGCAACGGTGAGGTCGAGGCCATCGAGATGTGCGACGACAGCGACGCCGCGGGTGGGGATGGCTGCAACGCGACCTGCACCCAGATCGAGCCGCACTTCTACTGCCCGCCGGCCGGCGGTCCCTGCGCCGAATGCGGCGACGGCGTGATCCAGGCCAACGAGGGCTGCGACGACCACAACACGGTGAGCGGCGACGGCTGCCGCTACGACTGCAGCGCCGAGGAGGCCGGCTTCGACTGCGTCAACGAGGGAGAACCCTGCTTCCGCTGCGGGGACAGCGAGGTCCAGGGCATCGCGGTCGGTGGCTCCGAGGTCTGTGACGACGGCAACCGACAGGACGGCGACGGCTGCGCAGCCGACTGCAGCACCGTCGAGCCCGGCTACTCCTGTCCGGATCCCGGACAGCTCTGCGAGCAATGTGGCAACGGGGTCATCGAGAGCATCGAGGACTGCGACGACGGTGACCGTGATCCCGGCGACGGCTGTGACGATACCTGCCAACTCGAGGGCGGTGGCTGGAACTGCACCGTGCCCGGGCAGGACTGCGAGCGGTGCGGCAACGGGATCCGCGAGGCGAACGAGAGCTGCGACGACGGTGGGCTCTGCAGCGCCGGGAGCGCGAACGTTGGCGATCCCTGCGCCGACGATGACACCTGCCCCGGCGGGCTTTGCGAACCGCAAGACGGGGACGGGTGCTCGGCCACCTGCACCGTGATCGAGCCCTACTACTCCTGCCCGAGCACCGGCGGCCCCTGCAACCGATGCGGCGACGGGATCACGGTCGCGCCCGAGATCTGCGACGACGGCGACAACGAGAGCGGCGACGGCTGCCGCGCGGACTGCCGCGCCGTGGAGGCGGGATACTCCTGCGAGGGCACTGTCTGCTATGCCTGCGGGGACAGCCACATCGATCCCAGCGAGACCTGCGACGACGGGAACCGCTCCTCGGGCGACGGCTGCTCCTACAATTGCCAGGTCGAGGGACCGGAGTGGAGCTGCCCGGCCGCGGGTGAGCTCTGCGAGGAGTGCGGCAATGGGGTCATCGTCGCCAGCGCCGGCGAGACCTGCGACGACGGCAATGCGGTCTCGGACGACGGCTGCACGGAGTCCTGCGAGCTCGAGGGCGCGGGCTGGGCATGCTCGGTCGCTGGCCAGCCCTGCGAGCGCTGCGGCAACGGCCTCCGCGAGCCCAACGAGACCTGCGACGACGGAGGGCGCTGTGACGCCGCGAGCGACAATCCCGGCGAGGCGTGCACCGCGGATGCTGCCTGCCCGAACGGTGCCTGCGTACCGATCGGGCTCGACGGCTGTAGCGCCACCTGCACGGCCATCGAGGCCACCTACTGGTGTCCCCCGGCCGGTGGGACCTGCCTACGCTGCGGCGACGGCACCGTCCAGGCGGTCGCCGGCGAGCAGTGCGACGATGGTGACAACGACCCGGGCGACGGCTGCCGCGGGGACTGCCGAGTGGAGCCTGGCTATAGCTGCGCCACCGGCACCTGCTACCAGTGCGGCAACGGCGTCGTGGAGACGGGCGAAACCTGCGACGACGGCAACCTCTCCGCCGACGACGGCTGTTCGGCCACCTGCCTGCTCGAAGGAACAGAGTACTCTTGCGTCGCTGGCCAGCTCTGCGAGCGGTGCGGCAACGGGGTTCGGGCGTCCACCGAGACCTGCGACGACGGCGGGCAATGCGACGCCGCCAGCAGCAACCCCGGGACCCCCTGCACCGCAGACGCGACCTGCCCAGGCGGGCGGTGTGTGCCGGTCGCGGGCGACGGCTGCAGCGCTACCTGCCAGATCGAGGCCGGCGGCTGGTCCTGCCCGATCCAGGGGACCGCCTGCGAACGCTGCGGGAATGGGACCATCGACGCGAACGAGATCTGTGACGACGGCGGCACCTGCGTCGGCGGGACGGCCGAGGGTGGTCCGTGCGCCAGCGACTCGATCTGCGTCGGCGGGATCTGCACCCCGGCCTCCGGCGACGGGTGCAGCGCCCTCTGCAACGCCGTCGAGGCGCACTTCTGGTGTCCGATCGGAGGCGGCGACTGCTACGAGTGCGGCGACGGCGTCGTGGACGCGGCCGCGGGTGAGGTGTGCGACGACGGCAACCACGCCGGCACCGGCGCCCTGCCACCCGAGAGCACGACGCCGGATGGCTGCCGAACGGACTGCCGGCTCGACGTCGGCTGGACCTGCTTGGGCACGGATTGCTACGAGTGCGGCGATGGGGCCATCGACACGATCGCCGGCGAGACGTGCGATGACGGCAACCGATCGAGCGGGGACGGCTGCTCGAACGGGTGCCAGGTCGAGGGCTCGCAGTACGACTGCTCGATCGGCGGGATCCTCTGTTCGATCTGCGGCAACCGGATCCGCGAGGGCGCCGAGGAATGCGATGACGGCAACGCCACCGCGGGAGACGGCTGCGAGGACTGCGCCCTGACCGACGGCTGGACCTGCCCGCCTACGGGTGGCTCCTGCCACGACTGCGGTGATGGGGTCATCCAACCGGGCGAGGCCTGCGACGACCACAACCAGCTCCCCAACGACGGCTGCGCCGCAGACTGCTCGAGCATTGCCCCCAACTGGGCCTGCCCGGTGCCAGGCGAGGCCTGCGAGGAGTGCGGAGACGGTGTGATCGACGCCCACGAGAAATGCGATGACGGCCCAGGACTGCCGACCAGCGGGGACGGCTGTCGTGACGATTGCCGCCAGATCGAGCCGGGGTGGATCTGTCCGCCTCTCGGCGGCGACTGCACGCGGTGCGGCAACGCCATCGTCGACCCGGACGAGGATTGTGACGACGGCAACCGAACCACCGGCGACGGGTGTGACGCCGCCTGCCAGAGCGAGGGACCGCAGTATCACTGCGCGGTCCCCGGGCTCCCCTGCGAGGAGTGCGGCAACCGGCGCGTCGAGTCGCACGAGCAGTGCGACGACGGCAATCTCGTCCCCGATGACGGCTGCAGTCCGTCCTGCGCGAAGACGGATGGGTGGAGCTGCCCGATCCCCGGAGTCCCCTGCAACGACTGCGGCGACGGCATCCTCCAGGGGCTCGAGCAGTGCGACGACCAGGATGTCGAGGCGGGGGACGGCTGCACTCAGTGCAAGCTCGATCCCGGCTGGACCTGCGAGGACACGCTCTGCACCGCGCTCCGCTGCGGCGACGGGTACGTGGCTGGTGACGAGGAATGCGACGACGGCAACACCTCGAGCAACGACGGCTGCGGCCTCCGCTGCACCACGGAGGATGGCTATGTCTGCCCGACCAACGGCGGAACCTGCGTGCTCACCACCTGTGGCGATACGATCGTCGGCGGTGAAGAGCAGTGCGACGACGGCGGCACCTGTGTGGGCGGGCCGGACGACGGCGAGCCATGCGTGAGCGACGATGACTGCGCCGATGCGGGCGTCTGCACCTTGATCGACGGCGACGGGTGCAGTTCCACCTGCGTCATCGAGACCCTGTGCGGCGACGGCATCGTCGGCGCCGACGAGCAATGCGACGATGGCGGAATCTGCCAGGGTGGCTCCGAACCCCCCAACACCCGCTGCACGTACGCGAACCCCTGCCCCGATGGCGGCACCTGCGCGCCGACGGGGGGCGGCGACGGCTGCAGTGCCACCTGCCAGTGGGAGCCGACCTGGGTCTGCACGGGCGATCCCGGCAACTACGCCTGCACGAGCGGCGACACGTGCGGCAACGGAGTCCGCGCGAACCTCGAGGACTGCGACAACGGCGGCCTCTGCGTCGGCGGCTCCGAACCCCCCAACACCCGCTGCACGACCAGCAGCCCCTGCCAGAACGGCGGCACCTGCACCTTTGGGGGTGACGGCTGCAGCGCCACCTGCGCGGTCGAGGCGTTCTACGAGTGCCCCGGCGATCCGGGCGGACTCAGCGCCTGCGCGCCCATCTTCCAGTGGGTCGCCGTACGCCCCTTCAGCGTGTCGAGCATCGATCCCGAGGCGATCCACTTCGATCCGGAGACGCGGTCCTTCGTGGGCTACAAGGACCAAGACTCGCAGAACATCGCCGAGCTCTGCCTCGACGGCACCCAGATCATCCATCCGGTCGCGCAGGAGCCGGGGAGCATCTGCCTGCTCGGTGAGAGTTGCATGAGCTACTCCCGCGCTGCCTGGCCGATCGCCGGCGGGTATCGCACCTTCCCGACCCCGTACGGCGGCCTGACCGGCGCCACCTACGACCCGGTCAGTGGCACCTGGTTCTTCCTCGATGCCGACGAGCTCATCCGGGTCGGGACCCTGCCGCGGAACGGCGATGCTACGCAGATCATCGCCCTTCGGTCGACGAAGACGGGCAACCTCGCCAGCTCCAGGGGGATCGCCATCGGCGACGACGGGCGGATGTACGTCGCGATCCAGGAGACCGGCGGCAGCGCGTTCGTCGGGATCCGCGCCTTCGACCGCAACGATACGCAACCACCGACCACGATCGGGTTCGACTTCTCTCTGGTCAGAGACACCTGGGTGGTCAGCGGCAGCAGCAGCCTCGACGGGGTCGTCAACCTCGCCGGCCTCCAGGCGATCGCGGTCATCAACGACTCACCCGACTTCTCCGGTTCCTGGGCCGATTTCCGGGCGTACTCCACCTTGGAGTCCGACGCCCCCTTCGGCGAGTCCCGCCTCCCCGGCACGCTCTTCGCGAGCACCGACATCTACGGCACGCTCCTCCCGAACTACCCCGATCCGCTCTTTACCACCATGGGCGATGGGATGGAGGCGAGCACCGACGGCTCCGGCTTCATCGCCTGTACGCTGACGTCGAGCCAGAGCTGTTACCTGTTCGCCCAGGTCTGCCACGACGACACCGACTGCTTCTCCGGCGCGACCTGCCAGACCGACACCGTCGTCCACTATTGCGCGGCGGTCGGCAAGGCGCGCGACGATTTTGCCAACACGAGCCTCGGCCAGACCGTCGCCATCGACGTCCTCGCCAACGATACTCCGAGCGAGGGCACCTGCCGCGACGCGAGGTTCGACGTGGTCGACCCCACGCCACCCGCCAACACCACGACCTTCGGTGGCCATTGGAGCATCGGCACCACCGAGGCTGCATGCGGTGGCACGCCTCCCTGCGTCGTCTACCAACCGCCCGCGGACGGCACCTGCAACGTCCTCGACTCGTTCATCTACACCGCCGAGCTCGGGGGCAACGAGACCGACACGGCCGTCGTGCGGGTGACGGTGACCTGCGAATGCGGCAACGGCGAGCTCGACGACGGTGAGGAGTGCGAGCCGAGCCTCACGCCGAACTGCAGCGGTACCTGCACGCTCATCCCGGTCTGTGGCAACGGCGTGCCAGAGCCCGGCGAGGCCTGCGAAGACGGCAACACGGTGAGCGGCGACGGCTGCAGCTGGGACTGCCGAACCGAGGGCTGCGGGAACAACGAGCCAGACCCCGGCGAGCAATGTGACGACGGCAACACCGCGAGCGGCGACGGCTGCCGGAACAACTGCACCCTGGAGGTCTGTGGCGACGAGATCCTCGATCCGGGCGAGGAGTGCGACCTCGGCATCGACGGCGACGACGCGGATGGATGCACGGATGGGTGCACGACGGCGGCCGTGTGCCAGAACGGCGTCGTCGAGGGCGCCGAGCAATGCGACGACGGCGTCCCCACCGCCACCTGCCGCGGCGATTGCACGCGCCCTCGGTGCGGCGACAGCCGCCCGGATACCGGCGAGCAGTGCGACGATGGCAACACCGCGAGCGGTGACGGCTGCGCTTGGAATTGCCTCGCCGAGATCTGCGGAAATGGCATCGTGGACGTCCACGAGCAGTGCGACGACGGCGGGACCCTCGCCGAGGATGGTTGCAGCGACACCTGTGTCCGAGAGTACTGCGGCGACGGAACCACCCAGCTCGGCCTCGGTGAGCAGTGCGACGACGACAACACTGCCTCCGGAGATGGCTGCTCCAACCTGTGCCAGACCGAGACTTCCTGCGGCGACGGCGACCCCGACGACGGCGAAGACTGTGACGACGGCAACAACGTGAGTGGCGACGGCTGCAGCTCCGTCTGCGAGGAAGAATTCTGCGGTGACGGGCTCACGCAATCGGGCATCGGTGAGCAATGCGACGACGGCGGCACCGAGCCGGGCGATGGCTGCTCGGCGGCCTGCCAGCGCGAGACGGTCTGCGGCAACGGGGTGGTCGAGGCCGGAGAGGCCTGCGACGACAGCGGCACCGAGCCGGGCGACGGTTGCTCGGCCTCGTGCCAGGTCGAGATCTGCGGCAATGGCGTCCTCGATCCCGACGAAGCCTGCGACGACGGCAACACCACGAGCGGTGACGGCTGCAGCAACACCTGTCGGGCCGAGACCTTCTGCGGCAACGGCACCACGGAGGGGGCAGAGCAGTGCGACGACGGCAACAACCTCTCGGGCGACGGCTGCAGCGCCGTCTGCCGCACGGAGATCTGCGGTGACGGCGTCACCCAGGGAGGCGCCCCGCGCTACGAGCAGTGCGACGACGGCAACTCGGTGGACACGGACAGCTGCCGCAACGACTGCACCCGGAACGTGGTCTGCGGCAACTGGCTCGTCGAGACGGGCGAGGAGTGCGACGACGGCAACACCACGAGCGAGGATGGCTGCTCGGCCCTGTGCGTGGTCGAGCGCTGCGGCGACGGCAACACCCAGACCGCGCTCGGCGAGACCTGTGACGACGGCAACACCACCTCCGGCGACGGCTGCTCGAACCTCTGCCAGACCGAGGTGAGGTGCGGCAACGGCAGCCTCGAGGACCCCGAGCAATGCGACGACGGCAACAACCGGTCTGGTGACGGTTGCTCCGCGATCTGCCGCACGGAATTCTGCGGAGACCGGGTCACCCAGACTGGGCTCGGGGAGGCGTGTGACGACGGCAACGACGTGAGTGGCGACAGCTGCAGCGCGACCTGCCAGCTCGAGACGGGCTGCGGGAATGGTCTGCTCGAGGGCGCAGAGCAGTGTGACGACGACAACAACGTCGACGGCGACGGTTGCACGGCCGCGTGCGTCATCGAGTTCTGCGGCGACGAAACGGCCCAGTCCGGGCCGCCGCTCAACGAGCAGTGCGACGATGGAAACAACGTCTCCGGCGACGGCTGCAGCAACGCCTGCGTCCTCGAGACCGCGTGCGGCGACGGCGATGAGGAAGGCGCAGAGCAGTGCGATGACGGCAATAACGTCTCCGGTGACGGGTGCAGCTCCACCTGCCGCGACGAGTTCTGCGGCGACGGGACGGTGCAATCCGGGCTGGGCGAGCGTTGCGACGATGGCAACGACACCTCTGGCGACGGCTGCGCCGGCTGCCAGGTGGAGGTGATCTGCGGCAACCACGTGATCGAAGGCACCGAGCAGTGCGACGATGGAAACCTGACGATCGGCGACGGGTGCAGCCCCACCTGCCTCGTCGAGGTCCTGTGCGGCGACGGAGTGCGCGCGGGAACCGAGCAATGCGACGACGGTGACATTGATTCTGGTGACGGCTGTTCGGCCGCTTGCCAGGTCGAATTCTGCGGCGACGGAACGCACCAGACCGGTCTCGGTGAACAGTGTGACGATGGCAACAACACCTCGGGAGACGGCTGCTCCGCCACCTGCCGCGGTGAGTTCTGCGGCGACCGGCTCCTCCAGACGGCCCTCGGCGAGCAGTGTGACGACGGCAACACCCTCTCCGGCGATGGCTGCTCCGGCACCTGCCGGCTGGAGGCCGCGGTCTGCGGCAACCACCGCCTCGAGGGCACGGAGCAGTGCGACGATGGCGGCACCACTTCCGGCGACGGTTGTCGAGCAGATTGCACCGTCGAACGCTGCGGCGACCACCTCGTCGATTCACCCCGGGAGGCCTGCGACGACGGCAACACCACCTCCGGCGACGGCTGCAGCTCCACCTGCCAGAGCGAGACCTTCTGCGGCAACGGCCGTGTCGAAGGCCTCGAGCAGTGCGACGACGGCAACAACGTCTCCGGCGACGGCTGCAGCTCCATCTGCCGCGCCGAGTACTGCGGTGACGGCACGCGGCAGCCAACCCGCGACGAGCAGTGCGATGACGGCAACACCACCTCCGGCGACGGCTGCAGCTCCACCTGCACGATCGAGACGGCCTGCGGCAACGGAACCGTCGAGGGAGTCGAGCAGTGTGACGACGGTGACAACGTCAATGGCGACGGCTGCAGCTCCACCTGTCAGGACGAGGTTTGCGGCAACAACGCCGTGGATCCGGGCGAACAGTGCGACGACGGCAACACCACCTCCGGCGACGGCTGCAGCAACACCTGCCGGAGCGAGACGATCTGCGGCAACGGTCGGGTCGAGGGAGTCGAGCAGTGTGACGACGGCAACAACACCTCCGGCGACGGCTGCAGCTCCACCTGCCGCACCGAGTACTGCGGAGACCGGGTGACCCAGGTGTCGCGCGACGAGCAGTGCGACGATGGCAACAACACCTCCGGCGACGGCTGCAGCTCCGCCTGCCAGCTCGAGACGGCCTGTGGGAACGAGAGCATCGAGGGGGCCGAGCAGTGTGACGATGGCAACGACGACGACGGTGACGGCTGCTCCGCCACCTGCCTGCTCGAGTACTGCGGCGATGGCACGCGCCAGCCGGGCCTCGGCGAGGAGTGCGACGATGGCGACAACGCCTCCGGCGATGGCTGCTCTGCCACCTGCCGCGCCGAAGCCTGGTGCGGCGACGGCACGGTCAACCAGTCGAGCGAGGAGTGCGACGACGGCAACAACACCTCTGGCGACCGCTGCAGCTCGACCTGCCGGGACGAGTACTGTGGAGACGGCATCACCCAGTCGCGCCTCAGCGAGCGCTGCGACGACGGCAACGAGACCCTGGGTGACGGCTGCCGCAACGACTGCACGGTCGAGTATTGCGGCGACGGCATCGTCGATCCGGGAGAGCAGTGTGACGATGGCAACGACGAGTTCGGTGATCTCTGTTATCTCTGCTTCGACGAGGTCGTGCGGTGAAGCGGGCGGAGGGCGGGCTCTACCCGTTCTTGAACACCTGTCGAATCCTCGCCGCCCCACCCCGCGGGCTGCCCTCCCGAGGATGAGAGCCCACCCTGTGCCGGCGGAGTCGGAACCAAGCAGGCCATCGGCGGTCAGCGGTCAGCTGTCGGGCAAGCCGCGGAGAGGCTCGTTTTTTGACAGCGGATGGGTGACTGCAACGAGGACCCCGGAGAGCCTGCTGCCAGATTCGGTCAGGCTCACGCCGCCGAGAGACCACGGATCCGCTCCGATGGGCAGGGCTCGGCGAGCCGCTCTCCACGAGCTCAACCCCGGGAGGGAGCGGGAGCGCCGTCGAGCGCCGCTCGCACCTGCCGGATGAGATCGATGGTATCGTAGGGTTTCTGCAGGAAGCGCGCCCCCTCCGGGAGGCGGCCGGTCTGGGTCGCCAGTCGACCGGTGTATCCCGAGCAGAAGACCACCGGCACCCCGGGCGCCTTCTCCGCAAGCTCGTCCGCGAGCTCCCGGCCGCTCTTGCCGGGCAGCACCAGGTCGGTGACCATTAGCTCTACGGTTGGTGCGCTCTGCTCGAGCACTGCCACGGCATCCTCCGCGCATTCAGTTTCGATTACCCGATAGCCGTGCCGTCGCAAGGCTCGAGTCGCGAAGCTTCGCACCAGCGGATCGTCCTCGACGAGCAGGATGGTTTCGGTGCCTCCCACCAGCGAGGGCGGTGCGGGCGGCTTGCCGCGATCGTCTCTGGCCCCCTCCACGGCCGGCCACAAGATGCGAAACGTGGTGCCCACTCCTTCCGCGGAGTAGACGCTGATGGTGCCACCCTGCTGCTGGACCACGCCCTGAACGACGGAGAGCCCGAGGCCCGTCCCCTGGCCCACCGGCTTGGTAGTGAAGAACGGCTCGAAGGCCTGCTGCTGCACCGCCGCGGACATCCCGACCCCAGTGTCGCTGACGCAGAGCTGGACGAAGGCGCCCGGCTTCGCCCCAGGTCGGCAGGCCGCCTCTTCCTCGTCGAGGACCACGTTCGTGGCCTCGATCACCAACCGTCCCCCGTCGGGCATGGCCTGTCGGGCGTTCACCGCAAGGTTTATCACGACCTGCTCCACCTGGCCGACATCGACCTCGCAGAGCCGCAGATCCGAGGCGATCTCCACCGACAGGCGCACGTCCTCGCCAAGCGTGCGGGCGAGGAGCCCATGGATCCGCGTCACGATCTCCCCGATGTTCGCGGGGCGCGGGGACAGGACCTGCTTCCGCGAAAAGGCGAGGAGCTGCTGGGTGAGCTGGGCGGCCCGGTCGGCAGCAGCCAGGACCCCCTCGACGGACTCCCGCATGGGGCTCTCGGGCGGAACGTCCATGTCGAGCAGCGACGCATGGCCGATGATCGCCGTGAGGAGGTTGTTGAAATCGTGGGCGATCCCGCCGGCGAGGTGCCCCACCGACTCCATCTTGTGCTTCTGGCGGACTTGAGCCTCGAGCGCGAGGCGAGCCTGCTCGGCCTCGTGCCGGGCCGTAAGATCGAGGATCTGGACGAGGACCCCTCCCGAATCATCATGGGTGTCGAGGCGGGTGAGCGACACCAACGCGTGCCACAGGGTCGAGTCGTCCCGAATGCCCTCGACCTCGATGGCCGGAAAGGGCTGCCGGAAACGCAGGGTCTCGGCGAAGGCCGAGACCACCCGCGGCCGGCTCCCCTCCCGAAGCCAGACGAAGGGATCGTCCATGAGTCGGGACGCCGCGACCCCGAGAAAGCGGCTCGCCTTCTCGGGAAGGAATGCGAGCTGCCCATTGGGGGCGATGATGGTGAGCAGGGAGGGGGCCGAGTCCACCACGGCGAGGAGCTGTCGGCTGCGATCAGCGAGATCCTGCTGGATCCGCCGGATCCGGCGGGTGACCGCCCTGCCCAGGATGATCGCGAAGACGACGCTGGCGGCCGACACCGTCAAGAGGAGCAAGAGCGAAGACCGCGTCTGGCTCCGAGCCTGTCCCGCAATCTGCGTCAGATGGGCCTCGGTCGCCGTAAGGAGCGTCGCGATCACCTGCTCCCATGGCTGCGTGTGCTGGTCGACGAGCTCGCGCCCGAGACGGTGTTGTCGCCAGAGCTCCTCCAGCTCTCCCTGCTCCGAGGGTTCGACGAGGCGCGCGAGCTCTTCGAGCTGCGCCTGGCGCTCGGCCTCGATGGCGAGCCGGCGTTCTTCGAACCGCTCGACAGTCGGACCGTGGGGATGCTTGCGCGCCCGTTCCAGGAGCAGCAGCTCGGACCGAAAGAGACGGCGCACATGGGTAACGACCACGAGCCGCCGCGCGTCGTGCTCACCCACATGCCGGAAGGTCTGGTCCAGCCAGGAGAGCCCGAACACCCCCACCGTGGTCGAGCTTCCCACGGCAGCAAGGAGCACGACCACCAGGAGGAGGAAGGGCCGGCGGGGCTCGAGGAGCACGCGATGCGGGGGTTCGACCATCGAAGCCGCGCTCTCGACCCCCTTCGACTGGTCGTCCATCCCTCCCCGCCTCCCCTTGGGCTTCCTACCACACCACGGTCCCGGAAACATCGGCGCTCTGGCGCGGGCCGGGCCCGCAACCCGAGGACGGCGGCAGATCCTGAAAGACAAGCCCGCTCCATGCTCGACTCGGCGACCAGGGAGTGTCTTCAAAGGGCCGGTTCGACCCCGAGCCCGAGCCCGCTGGCACGACCCGTTGCCAGGAGCCCGAGCCCGCTGGCGCGACCCGTCACCAGGGGCTTGCGCCCGAATTCTTCAGGGCCATCGCGGTCAACATGGCCGTGGTGCGAAGGAGTAGGGTGCGACCAGGGATACGAGCCGATTCGTCCGCGAGGCGAGGCGCCCCCAGAAGGCCGAGGATTGGTGCCGACTCGGTCGCCGAGCGGCGCGCGAAGCGGTAGGATCCCACCCGGCGGAGCCGGAACCAAACCGGCCAGGCCATCAGCGGTCAGTGGTCAGCGGTCAGGTGGAACGTGGAGACCCCGATCACTGACGCCCGATGGCTGATGGCCACGAGAACATTGAGAAATTCCCTGCCAGATCCGGTCAAGATCACACCGCTCAGGGACTAACCCGGCGGAGCCGGAACCGTAGAGGGCACTTCGCCATCAATGGTCAGCTATCAGCTGTCAGGTAGAGCCCGGTGCTCCTGATGGCTGACGGCTGATGGCTGACGGCCACGAGAACACTGAGGCGAGATCCTGCCAGATCTGGTCAAGATCGCGCCGCCAAGGGACCAAGCTCCCGCACCATCGCCTCGTCACCTACCACGTCGCCATCGAGCTCCTGCTCGCCATCAAGGCCGCGAACAGTTGCGACGCGAAGCAGATCCGGCGGACCGCGTACGGTCGCGTCGCTGCTGGGCCCCTATTCGGCGAGCCTGATGGAGGTGGAGGTCCCGTTCACCTCGAAGGTGATGTCGTTGAGCGTGACCGTCCCGCTGGTGTTGTCGTCGATCTCGCTGCCGACCTCGATCCGGGTCAACCAGAAGTCCTGAGAGAACCCCCGGTTGCTGAGACCCCAGGTGAGGAAGGCCTTGATGTCGACCCGGCCGGAGAAGCTGCGGGTGGGCCCGCCCTGCACGCGGAACTGGGAATAGCGCCACTGCCCATCGGCCCAGTCGTCCCGCTGATGACAGAGGTCGTAGGATTTGTCGCCAGCGCCCACGCTGATACCCTGGTACTCGTTGCTCAACGGATCCTGGTCGTCGCCGCAGGCCCAGCGACCGTCTTGCCAACCCCACATCCCCAGTATCTCCGCGTACACGCCCGGGTTGGGGTCGGTGACCGGATTCCGTTGGCTGACCCAGAACTCGAAATTGATGTTCCAGGAAGACGCATTCTGGAGGTTGATGTTCAGGTTGTCGACGGTCACGGAGACGCTGGTGATGTCCTTGAGCTGCAATGGCAAAAGGGTCGTGGACGAGAATGGCGGGGACGTCTCGAGGGTGTGGCCGATCCCGAAGGGATGGATCCCGAACTCGATTTCTGGATAATCCGGCTGGGTGCCCTCGCCGCCGCAGAGCCCGCGGTTGAAATCCCAGCCGAGCGACCCATTGGTGGCGACGAATACCCGCGACGTCGTGCTGCAGCCCCGCTCCGCGGAGCCCCATCGGTTGTTGAGCAGGCGGAAGTCGCCGAGGTTCAGGTACTCCTCGTTCGCGGTCTTTTCGTCGCCGGGAGACGCGAGAGGAACCCCATTGGCGTCCACCTCGGGGCCGGTGCCGCCGGTGGGGTCCACGCCCCCCGTTGGGGCCACGCCGCCCGTCGGATCCAGCCCGCCCGTCGTGTTCACACCACCCGTCGGGTTCACGCCGCCCACCCCGCCCGTTGGGTTTACGCCACCCGTCGGGCCCAAGCCACCCGTCGGGTTCACGCCACCCACGCCACCGGTCGGGTTGACGCCACCGGTCGGGTTCACGCCGCCCGTCGGGTTCACGCCGCCCACGCCGCCGGTCGGGTTGGTACCGCCCGTTGGCCCCGCCCCGCCCGTCGGGTTCACGCCACCCGCGCCGCCGGTCGAGTGGATGCCACCCGTCGAGGTCTGTCCGCCCGTCGAGCTCTGCCCGCCCGTCAAGGTCTGTCCTCCCGTTGAACTCAGCCCGCCGGTGGAGGATTCCCCGCCCGTTCCCCAGGTGGTGGTTCCCCCCGGCAGCGAGCTATCCGAGCAGTGAGTGAGCGAGAACAACATCCCAAGGCAAGTGCTGAAGCGGATCAGTCTCAATTTGGCCATCGTTTCTCCCAAGCGGCAGCGGTTCCGGTTCTGACCTCGTGGGCCAACTGCAGGTCTCATCCTTCCAGAAAGAGCGCAATGGCGCATCGAAGTACCGCCGATTCGCGAACAATATGCCCCATATCGCCCCAAGGATCGAGGGCGCGAAGAGATCACCGGTCCCTCACCCCAACCGGATCCTCGATCCCGTTCTGCGTCCCTGGCAACGGTGCTCGAATCTTCCACCGCCGCTGGGCAGACGCCCGCTCCCGTGCTTCCCGACTCGGCTTCCCGACTCGGCTCCGCGGGCTCGCTGACCGTGAGGCCGGGCGGGTGGCATTTCGCCCCGCGGTCGAGGTGGCTTCCATGGGGTGGCTTGCTGCGGAAAGCTCGGCGGCTCGCGCGGTGTCTTCTGCGGGTCGACCGTCGCCCAGCCGTTGCCGGGGAGGTTGAAGCTCGCGCTGGTCGAGCCGGCGACGAGGGTCGCCGTTCGCGCGCCACCCGAGTCTTGGATGACCGTGACGACCTCGGCGTCCGGATTGTTGAAGGCGAGCGCGTCGTTCAGGGAACCGCTGGTCCCGATCCACACCGCTCCGGGGTCGACGCCATTCGAGGGGTGTCGGAAGACGCAATGGTCCGTCGCCAGGCCACGTCGACTCGCTCACCCCGCCTCCGTACCCCCTGGATCGTCCGACCTCCACCGGTACCCGGTAATCCGCGCAACGGCTCCGCACCGCCGCCCCTCACCCGGCCGGGCACCGGCGGCGCCGAGCCGCGACCAACGCGATCGAGCTGCGGCGTAGGCCATTCCGGTTCCCTTCCCGGGCTTGGTCGGTCGGTCTTCCCCTGAACCGAGGCCAGGGCGTATGCTCCGCGCCCCGTGGCCGACATCGCGCAGCGCCGAGCCGCAACAGGAGCCGCCGTCGCTGCCCAGCTCGACCGCGCGTGGGCCCGTTCCCGACCTGCCGTCCACGGATGGGCGACGGGCAAGACCAGAGAACTGACCGCGAGATCCCCTCGCCCTTGGGCTGCTCGTCTCTCCAACAATGAGTCTCATGTCCCGGCCACGCACGAACATCTGCCTTTCCATGATCGTCAAGAACGAGGTGCAGGTGCTCCCACGCCTGTTTCGCTCGGTGAAGGACTACATCGACTATTATGTCATCGTGGACACTGGCTCCACCGATGACACGATCGCGCTGATCCGACAGCAGATGTCGGAGTACGGCATCGACGGTGAAGTCCACGAGCGAGAGTGGGTCAACTTCGGTGTCAACCGCCAACAGGCGCTCGAACTGGCGATCAAGGCCGACAAGGCGGACTGGCTGCTCATCATCGACGCCGACGAAGAGCTGGGCGTCTCCGATCCGAAGTTTTTCGAGAAGCTCGAGGCGGGTGTCAGCTACGATCTGGAGAAGCACCACACGGGCGTCCGCTACGCCGTCACCCATCTCATCAACGTGCGTTCGACGCGCTGGCAATGGGAGGGCCCCGTCCACAACTACCTCGTGAACCTCGGGGGCTCGGAGCAGCGCGAGCTGCGTAAGGATGTCTGGATCATCTACCACTGTGGCGAGGGCGCGAAGTCGCACGCCCTGACTCAAGAACAGAAGTACCTCCGCGACGCCAGACTGCTGGAACAGGACCTGAAGGAGCATCCAGACAACACGCGCAGCCAGTTCTACCTGGCGCAATCCTACCGACACGCTGGCCACCTGGAGAAGGCCTACGAGGCGTACCGGAGGCGCGCCGCCATGGAGGGCTGGATCGAGGAGCGGTTCCTCGCGCAACTGGAGCTAGGGAAGGTAGCGATCGACCTCGGCCTGCCCGAGGATGGCATCGTTGGGGCGCTCTTGGCCGCCTACGAGATGCGACCTGTACGCGCCGAGCCGCTGTACGAGCTCGCGCGATACTTCCGCGTGAGGAAGATGTACGGCAAGGCATTCCTTTTTGCCACCGTTGGGGCAAAGACGCCCAGGCCGAACGACTCCCTGTTCGTGTTCCAGGAGGTCTACGACTGGCGATTGCTCGACGAGCTCGGCATCTCGGCCTACTGGATCGGCCGCTTCGCCGAGGGAAAGGCGGCGTGCGAGGAGGTCCTCCGACGCATCGAGGGAGGACTCGAGGTTCCAGACGAGGACGTGAGTCGCATCCGGGCGAATCTCGCGTACTACGCAGACAAGGTCATCGGGAATTGATCCATGGATCGGCGAGCACGATCCTCGGACGGCCAGCATCGATGCCACCGGAAGCCCCTGCCTCCGAGCGGTTCCCGGCGCGATCTTCGACCGCCGTTCTCATGAAGTGCCTTCGGCGACGGGGCGCGGCCTCCCCGCCACGCGCGGCGCCCTTCGCTATTTCGTGGGCGGCGGGAACGGCCCGAACGGCCCGAACGGCGAGCAGGCGATCTCGAGCGAGGACAGGCTCGACTTGCCTTGGAGCCTGCTCGACCTACGGCGCGGGAGTTCGACCCGGAGCGTGCACGGTTCGTGTTTCGGCGTGTTCGCGCTCGTCGCCCTCGCCATCGGTGCTCTCGACTCGCCTCGGGCTCGTCGCAGACGGTGCCCCTGGCGGTGCGGGATCGACCCGAGCGCGCAGGTCCTCCCTGCGACCCCCATCGACGACCCGCCCGAGGTGGCCCCGTCCTCCGGTGACAGTATCGTCACCGGGCACCCGCTCAGAGCCTCCTCTCGGTTCGGCGTCGCACCGCTCGCAAAGGCCTGCTCCAGGAGTCCTCGTCCGAGGTCCGATCCCGGCATCGGCGCCGTCGATCTCTGGTTCGTCGCGGCGATCGATTGGGTTGCCGTGGCGTAACCACAGCCGCGAATCGCGGGCACAGGCTCGGTGGTTCGGCCGACCAGCGGCGGCGACGTCGCGGGACCCGCCACATTCCTGATCGAGGATGGAACGTCCGGGGGCTCGCCGCCCACGCTCCCCATGGTCGCGCCATCCCCGAAGAACCAAACCGTCGTCGACCGGATCACCGGCGATCCCGAGCGGGGCGGGAAGGCTCGATCCCAGCGACGAGAACCGAGGTCGCGCCCGGCGAACCGATCTCGACGGGACTCTCCGACCGAATTTGCATTCACGCGCCGGGCCGGTCCGCCGCACGAGGTGCTGTTGGCCCATATGGGGTTGTCTCGAGGAGAAGAAGGGGCTAAAGGCCGGAGGTGATTGTTGGGTTGGCAACCCAGCGCTGGGCTCACCGACACCGTCGCGCGGAGCACTCGGCGTCGGGATAGCGTACCTTGCGAGAAGAACACTCCGAGCCAGCTTGAGCTGCCGATCGAGGCCGCGAGCGGATCCCCGCTCGCCAGTAGCCGCCAGCACCCTGGCGGATGGCCGAAGGTCGTAGGCCGCGCTGGACACCCGGAAGATGTCTCTTCCGCCGACGAGCGAGGAAGGTAGCCCCGTCATGCCAAGACAACCGCGCCCCATCAGGTGGATGGCCGATCGCGCCCTGTGCGTGTGGCTCGCGTCGATCGCGATCGCCTGCGATTCGTCCGGTGGCGATTCCCCCTCGAGTGACGAAGGCACCGGTGGCGCGCCATCGGGAGGCGATCCCTCGGGTGGCTCGCCCTCGACCGAGACACCGCCGGCCACGGGCGGCGTCGACAGCCCCGTACTCGTGCTGGACGGTTCGGTGGGGGATGCCCAGGCCGAATGCACGAGCACGGTGACCTGCACGCCCGTGGGCGGGATCTACTGCGGAGAGATCGGGGATGGCTGCGGCCAGAACATGGACTGCGGATCCTGCGCCGACGACTGGATCTGCGAGAAGAACGTGTGCGTCGGGGGCCCGAGCTGCGAGCCCGCTGCGTGCCAGACCGCAACGACCAGGTTCTGTGGTCAGATCGGGGACGGATGTGGACACACCCTGGAGTGCGGGGATTGTGCCGCCGGCGAGAGCTGCACGGGTGGGGTCTGTGTCGAGCACGGCTGCGTCCCTCTATCCTGCGACCACGAACATGGCCGGTTCTGCGGAACGATCGGGGACGGTTGCGGTGCCACGTTGGAATGCGGGGACTGCCCAGGCGGGGGCATCTGTGGGGGGGGTGGGGTCGATCACCTGTGCTGGGATCCCAGCTGCGTCCAGGCCGAGTGTACTGGCGTCAACGGCGGCAAGTTCTGCGGAGTGATCGGCGACGGCTGCGGCGGCATCCGAGACTGCGGCTCCTGCGCGGATAGTTGGCTCTGCGAGGAGAACGTGTGCGTCGGAGACCCGAGCTGCACGCCGTTCACGTGCCAGAGTGGCGACACCCGTTTCTGTGGGACCTTCGGCGACGGCTGCGGGCGGAGCCTCGATTGCGGGGATTGCGGAGACGAAGAGCACTGCGAATTGGGGATCTGTATCGCCAACTCCTGTGTACCCCTCAGCTGTGATTCTTCGGCGGCGCGATACTGTGGCGAAATCGGGGATGGCTGTGGTCGGAGCCTCGATTGCGGGGATTGCCCCAACGATGGCGCGTGCGGTGGCGGCAGCCTACCCAACGTGTGTATCGATCCCGCCTGTACCCCCAAGGGGTGTGTGGCCGAAAACGACGGGGTCTATTGCGGCGTGATCGGTGATGGGTGCGGGGGAGTCCTCGAGTGTGACACGACTTGCCCAAACGACGAGGTTTGCGGCGCCGAGATCCCCAACGTCTGCCCCGGCACGGGGACCGGATGCATCAATCTCCAGTGCCAGGTGAGGACCGACTGCCCCGACGGCACCGCCACGTCGCTGAGCGGGATCGTGTACGATCCCGCCGGCGTCAACCCCATCTACAATGCGCTGGTCTACGTCCCGAATGCAGCGCTGGATCCGATCCCGACCGGCGCCACCTGCGAACAGTGCGGGGCCATCGCCAGCGGGCAGGCGCTCGCGTCCGCCCTCACGGATGCGACGGGGCATTTCACCCTCACCAACGTGCCCAGCGGGGCCGACATCCCGTTGGTCATCCAGGTGGGCAAGTGGCGTCGTCAGGTGACGATCCCGAGCGTCACCGACTGCATCGACAACCCCATCTCCGACCGGGAGTTGACCCGGCTGCCCCGCACGAAGGACGAGGGCAGCATCCCCCAGATCGCGGTGGTCACCGGCGTCAGAGACTCCCTGGAGTGTCTGCTCCGCACCATCGGGATCGCCGACTCGGAGTTCACCACCGATGGAGGTCCCGGACGCGTGCACCTCTACTACGGCGGCAATCTGGACGATCCGCCGGGCGGGGGGGTGGGCGCGAGCCGGTTCGACACCAGCCTGAACGACGGCGCGGCATTCTCGTCCGCGGCGACGCTGTGGTCCAGCACCGAAAAGATGCTCACCTACGACATCCAGCTCTACTCATGCGAAGGTGGAGGCATGGAGTCCCACAAGACCCCTTACCGCCCGAACTTTTTGGCCTACGTCAACGGGGGTGGGCGCGCGTTCCTCAGTCATTATCACTACTACTGGCTCCAGCAGGAGGAGCTCGTGGGAACGGCCAACTACATCGGTTCGGCCCCCGATCTACCCCAGGGAGGGATCACGGCCTTCATCGATACTAGCTTTCCGAAGGCCGAGGCACTCGCCGATTGGTTGGTCAATGTGGGCGTCAGCCCGCGAGGCGAGCTCGAGATCCTCGAGGGCCAACACTCGGTTGCCGGGGTCCATCCACCCACCCAGGAGTGGATCTACGTGCCGACGAACCCGAATGACGACGAGGGACGCCGCTCGACCCAGTACATGACCTTCAACACTCCGGTCACCGTCCCCGAGGACTCCCAATGTGGACGAGTAGTATTCACGGACCTGCACGTGGCGGCCGGCGAAGGGGCAATTTCCCGTGACCCGACCGCGCCCTTCCCCACGGGCTGCAGCGCCGACCTCTTGACCGCTCAAGGCAAGGCGCTCGAGTTCCTGTTCTTCGATCTGTCGTCCTGCATCGAACCCCCCGAAGTGATTCCGGTGCCCCCTCCTCCCCCGGATATCCCGCCGGTCGAACCACCGCCGGCCACCACCGCACCGCCGTCTCCCCCGACCATGCCCCCTCCCCCTACCGACTCGCCCCCGCTGAGCGAGATACCGCCCATCGCACCCCCACCGCCGCCTCCCCCGCCGCCGCCAGAGGTTTACTAGAGCACCGATCAGGTTGCCGACAGCAACGGCGCCTCGGGCGAGATCTGCTGCCGGTTCGGTGCTTTAGGTTGTTGACTTGACGCAGGAATCAACCTGATTGCTGCTCTAGGGCGAACGTTCGGCCGCGGGGAACGAGACCCCGTCTGAAAGCGGGCCGCTGCCTGAAGACCTCCATTTTGCGAGTTGGCGAACCCAACGCTCGTTCGCTATGTTCTCGCGAATGTTCATGAATGGCGTCGAACGCCGCGGGTGAGCCCTCGTTCATCGTGAGGTGCCGTCATCGAGGGTCGAATGACGAGAGAAGAGATCGAAAATGTTCTTCTGAACGTCCTCGCGAAGAAGTTCAAGATCAATAAACCGGACCACGACAAGAACCTCTTCGAACATTACGACTTCGACAGCATCGATGCGCTCGAGATGCTCGAGGACCTCGAGACTCGCCACGGCTTCCGCCTCTCTCTGGATCAGAAGAAGCAGCTCTTCGAGCACCGCAGCATCAACCAGCTCACACGCTATCTAGAGACGGCGCTGAAGGGTGATCCGTAGCGGATCCAGGCGGAAGCGATCATCGACATGGAACGTAGAGTTGTGATCACCGCGGCGTCCGCCATCACGCCAGTGGGGCGGACAGAAGCGGAGATCGTGGACAATCTCACGGCCGGTCGCTCCGGGGTCCGCTCGCTCAGGGAGGACAGCCTCCTCGCTGGATTGCTGAATTCGAGGGTGTACGGCACCGTTGCCTACGACATCGCCTACGACTTCCCGCGGAAGTACGCCAAGACCATGGGACCGGTCGCATTCTACGCGTGCCAGGTCGCCCGAGAGGTCATCGAGGAGGCCGGCCTCGACGCGGAATTCCGCGCCAGCGGTCGCATGGGAGTAGCGTTCGGCTCCACCCAGGGCAGCCCGACGATCCAACGGGACGTGATGCGGGCGCTGTTCACGCAGGATCGGGCCGCCATCATCCGCGTCAATGCCGCGGCGTACCTGCAGTCGATGACGCACACGGCGGCGGCGAACATCGCGCGCATGTTCTCCATCACTGGACGCACCATCGCGTCCTGCACCGCCTGCACGACCAGCAGTCAGTCGATCGGCTTCGGGTACGAGGCGATCAAGTTCGGCGTGGCGGACGCGATGCTGTGCGGTGGGGCCGACGAATACGACACCACCACCGTCGCCGTGTTCGACCAACTCCTGGTTGCCTCCCACGCCTTCAACGCCACCCCAGAGCGGACACCCCGCCCCTTCGACCGGCGACGCGACGGGCTGGTCATCGGCGAAGGCGCCGGTGCGGTCATGCTGGAGGAGTACGAATTCGCTCGCCGGCGCGGTGCCGAGGCGATCGGCGAGGTCATCGGCTTCGCGAACTGCAACAACGGCGGCGATATGATCATGCCCAGCTCGGCCGGCATCGAGCTTACTCTGCGCACCGGTCTCGCCGCCGCCAAGCTCGTTCCGTCCGACGTGGATCTGGTCAGCGCCCACGCGACGGCGACCAAATTCGGCGACGTCGTCGAGGCCCAAGCGATGCGCGCGGTCTATGGTGACCAGCCGTGGGTGACCGGATTGAAGAGCTACGTCGGCCACACCATGGGTACCTGCGGTGTGATGGAGGCCATCTTCTGCCTCTACATGATGAAGCGCGGCATCCTCATCCCGACCCTGAACCTGGAGGAGGTGGACCCGGATTGCGCGATGGTCCGCCACGTGCGCGAGGTCCGCGATACGCCGGTGAACACGGTGGCCGTGCAGAACTTCGCGTTCGGTGGCGTCAACACGGTGCTGTTCGTGCGCCGCGTTTGACCGAGACGAGGATTCAGCGACGGACCCCGCCTGCCGCCCGAGGATGGGGATGGCCGACCCGGCCTCGGTCCGGTTCCCGAACGGCCTCCGGTCACCGGCACCCCTCGGTGAGGCCCGGCGGTGCCACCACGAGCGCCCACGCGTCCCGAGCGTTTCCTCGTCGTTCCCTACGCGAGCTCTCGGTGCGACCACCCCTCCCCGATCGATGACCTCCGCCGCGAGGACACCCCGGCATCAGCCGGCGCGCGAAGACAGGAGGAACGCGAACCCGTCAGAACGTCCCGCGAAGTCCGATCCCCGACCGGAACCCCGTGCCGGATTTCGGGTCACGCCCGGCGGAGAGTACGAGATAGGTGCCTGCCCCGAGTCCGACCGCCCCAGCGGCAAGCGCGACGGTGGTGACGACGCCGAAGGTCTTGCCCGACCGCGCCGCATCGACCCCGGCTTGGTCGCAGCGCTTGTCCTCGTCGCAGTTCTCGTCCACCGCCCGCTTGCGATCGAGCACCAGAATGCCAGTCACGACACCCGCAACCGCGGCCGCCGCGCCCACCCCCAGGATCGCGTACCCCGCCGTCCTCGCACCCGAGCGCGATGGGTCGACCGGCGGCGGCCCCGACGCCGCCTTGGTGGCGTCGCTGGGCGCCACGTCGAGCGTCTTCGTCTCCCCTTCGCCCAGCGACACCTGGTAGGTGCGTGGTGGACGACCCGGCGAGGTGATCTCCACCACGTGCCGGCCCGGATCCACGGGCAGGGGCGTATCGAGACTCGCCCCGCCGAGGGTGACTCCGTCACGGCTGACGCTGGTGCCGACAGGAGCGCCGACTTCGAGATGTATCCGCAGGCGCGGCAGCCGGGGGGCGAGCGCTGCGGCGCGCGCAGCCGCGATCGGGTGCCGCTCGTCTTCGGGGGGCAGCCGCTGGACCACCTCCTCGAAGGCCGTCCAAGCGGTCGCGAGATTCCCGAGCTTCTCCTCACAATCCGCGATGTTGAAGAGCGTGCCCACGGCCGAATCGAGGCGGTTGCTCTCGTGAAATCTGGCGCACGCGCCGGCATGGTCACCAGCCTCCGCGGCCTCGCGTCCAGCTCGGAACAGGGCATCTGCTGCGGCCGCGTCCTGGCTCTGAGCGGAGGCGGGAAGCGCGAAGCTTGGGACCCCAAGCGATCCGAACAGGATGCCGAACGCAATTCGCCTGAGGGTTCGTCGCATATCGCCCCGGCGCATACTAGCCCTCTTCCTCATGGTGTCCACTCGCGGACCTCCATGGTGTCAGTGCCGCAGGTCGAAGGGGTTCCTGTCATCCGACGCCGGTTCGGTAGCCGTTGGAGCCGGGGGAGCAGCGGGGTCCGTCCGGGGCGGCGCGCGCCGGACTCGAACGCGCGTCCGGCGCGAGGCCGAGTCCACAGCGACCGGCTTGGCGCTCGCCGTCGGGGAGGCGGACTCCGTCCCCGGTGCGGACACCTCCACGTCGGAGTCCAGGTCGATCGGGCCTGGCACGGGCGTGGCGGAGACGACCACGGGCGGCTCACCTGGTGAGGCCAGCCGCGCCGACTCGACATGAGGAGGCACCGGGTGCGCCGTCGCGAACGCACGCCATCCCCCGAGCGCGAACCACCCGATCGCCACGGCAGCGACCGTTGCTACGGCGACAAAGCGCAATCCGTGGCCTCGCCGAGGGGGGTCGGGCGTGGCCGAACGCGTGAGCACGTGCGGCTCGGTGCGATTCGTCACCGCGGGCTCGCCCCCGGGCGCGACGCCCGCCACCACCTCGAGCGGAACCGAGGACTCTATTCCCGCTGGGGCGACGGCGCGGAGCGCTTCCTGCATCGCGCGCGCGTCGGGCCACCGGTCGACCTTGGCGAAGGAGAGTGCCTGATCGATGACGGAAGCAAGCTCGACCGCGATCTCCGGGGCCACGGAGCGCAAGGGAGGGGCGGGACGAGTGGCGGTGAGGACGAGCTGCTCGGGCACCGTGCACCCTTCGTGGACGAATCGCCCCGACAGCAGCGTGAACAGCGTGGCGCCCGCGGACCAGATGTCGGTGCGGGTGTCGACCTCGCTCCAGTGACCCAGCGCCTGCTCAGGGGCCATGAAGGCCGGGGTGCCGAGGAGCGTCCCGTCTTGCGTCGCGTTGGTGGACCGACTGGAGACCTCACGCAAGCGGGCGATCCCGAAGTCGAGCACCTTGATCCGCCCCTCGTCGGTCAGGAACAGGTTGTCCGGCTTGAGGTCACGGTGGACGATGCCGCGCGCGTGCGCGGCCTGGAGGACATCGAGGAGCTGGTCGGCGATGGTAGCCACTTCCAGCGGCGACAGCCGCCCGAGTCGTCGGAGACGCGCCTCGAGCGTCTCCCCGGTGAGCCGCTCCATGACCAGGAATGGCGCGCCGTCCTCCGTGATGTCGTCGTCGAGCACGAGGACCGTGCCCGGATGCTGGACAGCGTTGGCAACGTAGCCTTCGCGCAGAAACCGCGCCGTCACCTCGAGAGCGCCAGCGATCTCGGGGTGCAGCATCTTGATCGCAACGCGGCTCTGGTTGCGATGGGTCGCCCCATAGACACAGGCCGTGGCGCCGATGCCGAGGACCGAGTCGAGCAGCCACTTGCCCTTGAGCACGGTTCCGACCCGAACTCGCGCCCGCTCGTGGAGGTCGCCTTTCGGGGCCATCGCCGGATAGTACGCTTGGCTTTCGGATTCTTCACCCAACACGGGAAAATCCCTCGACCGCGACCGACGCCAGCCGGCGGTAGCGCAGCTCGAACGCTCGAGGAGCGGGGCCACTTTCATCTAGACCCGAGGCTTGCCGCATTTCTCGATCCTCCCCGCGCCCGGCCGCCGGCCGCGGGTCCCCCTCCGAAACCCCGGCGGCCTGCGCGAAACAACCGGGAAGGAACGGCTGGCGCAGCGCGTAAAAGCTGAGTACCAGGGCGGTACTCGGAGCATCCCATGCAAAGCTCGTTGAAGAAAGCCGTATACGCGGTCGCATCGTCCGCTCTCCTTGCGGGAGCATTCTTGGCCGGGCGTGCCCACGCCGCCGACCAGCGGATCGACGAGGCGGATGCGTTCGTGACCAAGAGCATTGCGATCCTCAAGGCGCTCGAAGACCCAGAGAAGCCAGGGGAGTACGGGGGGCACCGGCTGAGGGCATTGGCCCACCTCGCACGGGCACAGGCAGAAATCCGAGCATCCAAGGCGTACGTCGACAACCCGCCCCCACCCCCCACCCGACGGCCGCCTCCGCCGCGTCGTCCGCCCCCCCACCCCAGATCCCCGGGCGGTCCGAGGTAATCCGCTGTCGCGGACAGCGACCGCTGATCTAGAGTCCCTGGCGGTGAAACCCTTGCCTCTACCGCATCCGCGCACCGCAGTCCGCCTCGGCGTCGTCGCGGTCGCGATCTCCGCCCCCGGCTGTCTCGTCTCGTTCGACGGGTACCGGCTCGACCCCGAAACGGGAGGTGTGTCCAGAGGAGGCGCCGAGGTGGGAGGTGCTTCGGAAGGCGGGACAGCGGCGGCTTCCGGGTGGGAGGCCGTACGGGGAGGAGAAGGGGGAAGCCCCGGATCGGGCCTCGTCGCCGGTGGAGGCGAGAGCGACGCAGGGAGACCGGCCGGGGGTGCCTCGACGGGGAACGAGCCCCGAGGCGCAGCGAGTCCGGGCGGCGAGGGCGGCGTCCCTGAGTCCGAGACAGGTGGGCTCGATTCGGGCGGGTCTGGCGAAGGTGGTGGAGGCGATGGAGGCAACGGGGGGGACGGCGAGGGCGGCCACACCGGGGACGGTGGGAGCACCGGCGGCGCCACCAGCGGAGGCCACACCATGGGCGGCACCGGCGCCACGGGTGGCCTGGCACCCGGTGGGGCCAACACGGGGGGCGACGTGACAGGGGACACCGGCGGCACCATGGGTGGCAACGCCGCCGGTGGCGCGGGCACGGGCGGCATACCCACCGGTGGTACCGGGACTGGGGGCCACGGAACCGGGGGCGGGATGAGCTGTCCCGTTGGCCTTCCCGGTCCGGCGATGACCGAGGTTCCCAAGGGCGGCGGCGGGTTCTTCTGCATCGACCGCACCGAGGTGACCAACGCACAGTACGCCGCGTTCGTCGCGGCCGCCGACACTGCTGGCCAGCCAGTGTTCTGCTCCTTCAACACCAACTTCACACCGCAGACGAGCACGGACTGTCCTTCGCTTCGCTACGATCCGACGGAATTTCCCGAACATCCAGTGAGCTGTGTGGACTGGTGCGACGCCCATGCCTTCTGCGCCTGGGCCAAAAAGCGCCTCTGCGGTAACGTGGCGGGGGGCCCGGTCGCGCCCGAGGATTTCGCCGACGCCACGAGCGACCAGTGGTACCGCGCGTGCACGGGCGGTGGCGACACCGCCTACCCGTATGGCAGTACCCACGAGGCTGCGCGCTGCGTGGACATGTATTCCCCCGCCGCCTATCCCGTCCCGATCGGCGAATTCCCGAACTGCCACGGGCAGGACACCTTCGCCGATATCTTCGATCAAAGCGGCAACGTGTCCGAGTGGGAAGACTCGTGCAGCGCGAGCGCGGGGGGCAGCGATCTCTGCATGCATCGCGGGGGAAGCTACCTCGACGCGGAGGACACCTTCCCGAGCGTGCGCTGTGACTCGGCGGACGAGGACAACCTTGTGAACTTGAACCCCGCGCAGCGGGAGCGACAGAGCCGCAGCATCACCGTCGGGTTCCGCTGCTGCTGGGATCCGTAGTGGTCGGTCCTGGTCCGGCCCTCCTTCCCCTCCCCACGCCGGCCGCCGCGGTGTCCTCGTCCGCGCCGAAGCGAGAATCGAGATGCTCCAGCGATGAGGGGACGTCCTGGCGGACAACGCGCGTATCCCGCGCCGAACCCGGCGCAGCGTCCACTCATTGGGCCGAACCCGCTGGACCCGGCCTGCCT
The DNA here is from genome assembly GCA_016933275.1 of Polyangiaceae bacterium. Taxonomy (GTDB): domain Bacteria; phylum Myxococcota_A; class Polyangia; order Polyangiales; family Polyangiaceae; genus JAFGBI01. Next base: position 50,097 of record JAFGBI010000243.1, read on the forward strand.
CCTCTTGGCAGGTCGTATCTCCTCCTGCTGCCGCTCGTCGTCTCCTCACCATCCGTTCCGCCAACGCCTCCCGTGGCGGTGGCGGCGTCGGTGCTGCCGACCGGGACACCCCGGCAATAGGAAGGCCTGCTCCGTCAGCTCACCCGCGAAATGGGCGAGCATCACCTCATGCAGCAGCCCGCACGTGTTGGGGATGACCCTCATCCCCGCCGCGGTGAGCATGGCCTCGAGCGGCCACGAGATCGCGCCGCAGATGATGACCCCCGCGCCGAGCCCGGCGATGCGCTTCGCCTTGGCGACGGGGTCCGGTTCGACAACCACCACTTCCTCACGGGCCAACGTGCCATCCAAACCCTCGGTCACCAGAACGAAGGTCCGGGCGACGTCGAGCAACGGGGAGATCCTGTCCCCATCCGATGGGATCACGACCTTCACGCAGAGGCGCAAAGCAATTGGTGTGCCATTCTCGACCACCGGCTCTGCACCCGGTATTCTCACGCCGCTGGCGGTCGCCCATGCTCCGTTCGGGCGGCATGTTCGTGCGTTCTGCAATGCTGAGTTGAAATTCGCACGATTGAGCGCACTCTCAGACCCACCCCATGCCACCCCACTCGACCTCGCGTCTTCCCGAGACGGCGAACCCAACGACCATCCTTGCTCTCGACGTGGCTTGCTTCCGGGATCCGATCCTGGACTCCATCAACGAGGGCGTCTTCACGGTAGACCTCGACTGGCGCATCACCTCCTTCAATCGCGCGGCGGAAAGCATTACCGGAATTCGACGCGAGGACGCCATCGGCCACCGATGCAGCGAGGTGCTTCGGGCCAACATCTGCGCGGACGACTGCGCGTTGCGGGGTGTCCTCGACTCTGGCAAGCCGACCGTCAACGCATCGGTCTTCGTGGTCGATGCGTTGGGCGAGCGCATACCCATCAAGGTCTCTGCGGCAGTCCTGCACGACGTCGACGATCGGGTCATCGGTGGCGTCGAGACGTTTCAGGATCTCAGACAAGTAGAGGAGCTCCGCAAGGAACTCCTGGACAAGCGCTCGTTTGCCGACATCGTCGGCAAGAGCGCGGCCATCACACGGCTCTTCGATATCCTCCCGCACATCGCCGACAGCAACGCGACCATTCTGGTCCACGGAGAGAGCGGAACCGGCAAGGAGCTGGTCGCTCGAGCCATTCATGCGCTCTCGCCGCGGCGCAAGCGACGTTTCGTGGCCGTGAACTGCGGGGCACTTCCGGACACGTTGCTCGAGTCCGAGCTCTTCGGGTACAAAGCCGGAGCATTCACGGACGCCAGGAGAGACAAGCCCGGACGGTTCGCGCTGGCCGAGGGCGGGACGCTCTTTCTCGACGAAATCGGGGATGTCTCGCCCGCGATGCAGGTGCGGCTGCTGCGCGTGCTCCAGGAGAGGGTCTATGAGCCGCTGGGCGCGGTGGAGCCCGTGCGGGCGAACGTGCGCGTCGTCGCCGCCACCAACAGGGACCTGGGAGAGCTCGTTCGCGAGGGGAAGTTTCGAGAGGATCTCTACTATCGAATCCGCGTCGTCCAGATCGACGTCCCTCCCTTGCGGGAACGGCGAGAGGACATCCCCCTCCTAGTCGACCACTTCGTCGCCACCTACAATCGACTGCGCGGCCAAGAAATCGCCGGGCTCTCCAGAGAGGCCTTGTCGCTGCTGGTGCACCACGATTTCCCGGGCAACGTTCGGGAGCTGCAGAACGTCCTGGAGCACGCCTTCGTGCTCTGCCGCGGCGTGCTGATCGAGCCCCGGCACCTACCACCGGACATGACGCGCGGCAGCGCGCGCGCATTCGCGGATCCGAAGCAGGAGATGAACCTGAAGTCCGTCGAGCGGTTCATGATCCAAGAGGCCCTGGCGAAGCACCAGGGCAATCGTGCGCTCGCCGCCCGCGAGCTCGGCATCAACCCGAGCACGCTGTACCGAAGGATCCAGCGGTTCGGCCTCGAGCCGCCTGGCAGGGACGGGCGTGGCAGGAGGTCCTGACCGCAGAGGGTGGACGCCCCAGTGATGGCCTGCACTTCGCCTCGTTCGACCCGCGCGTCGAGGCGACCGCGTTGGGGGGCCGCGAGACCGAGCTCGAGCGACCCATCCGATGGAGCGGATCGCCGAGCCTCGCGTCCGTGGGTCGGGCTCCGCCGACTTGGGGACGGCACGTCGGTTCCGGGGCCTGCCCCCTCTCCGTCACGATGCCCGAGATCAACGGTCGCTGGCACCACGCCCGAAACCTCTCGCGTGCGCGCGGTGCACGGCTCGCGACATGGACACCGATCGGCCGTTGTCAGGGCGCCGACCCGCGGCACGCGATTCCATCCCAGCGGGACAGCTCCAACGCGGATGGATTGGCCGTCGCGCTTGGGATCCTCGGAGGTCGCCTTCACGGCTGCCGGAGGGTGGCGTCCCGACTCGCGCTCTTTCTGGCTCGCCGACGCGAAGGGGCCAACACGAGCGCGCGAGGCTCCTGGTCGCGGCGTTCGCTCCTCTCAACCGCAGGGGGACGATGGCTACCGCGCCCTCACCTCGCTGGCATCGACGGAACATGGCTCACCCAGGTTGACCGGAACAGCAGGGATGGACCCCCAAAAAATCGAGTGATCTCAAACGAATTGCAGCCATGACCGGAAGTCCGTCCGGGGGTGCGGTTGACCACCAGCAGCTCGCCGTTGGGACTGCCTTTCGGAGCGCCTGCCGCGGGGGCCTGTCGCCGCAATCATGATGATTGCTGCGACCAATCAACGACCCGGGGACCCAAGTCAGGGGCCCCTTGCGTCGGGCCCCGCTCGGCGAAGCCGAGCGGGCAGGCCCGGGGCTGACCTTGGGCTGCGTTTCCGGCGCTGCGGTAGCTTTCGACAGCGTGATCGCTGCTCCAGGTGGGGTTCGAAGCGGGCGCGAAAGACCCACCGGGTTCGCCGCAGGATGGCGGTCCTGGTGGTCTTCGGCTGATCGACCGTCGCCATTGAGGGAATACCTCTGGTGCGTCGAGGCAGGTTGCGCCCCAGGTCCTGCGCGGACAAGGACCACCACGCCACGTCGCTTCTGGTCCACTCCGGCTCTCCTGAGGCACACGGACATGGCTCGACATAGGCATCGGGTTCTCGCAGGCGCATCGATCTCCCTGGGTTTGCTGGTGGCTGACCCACTGTGGGCAGCGGCGTTGACGCAAGTGGACCGGTCCACTTGGGGAGCGAGCGGTGTACCGAGCTACGTCACCATGTACATCTATGCGCCAGACAAGCGGATAGAGAACCCTCCCATCGTGGTTGCCTGCCACTCCTGTGGGACGGCGGTGAGCGGGTACATCAACAGCATCTCCGGGATCGTATCGGGCGCCGATCGCTACGGCTTCATCCTCATCCTCCCGGAGGCCACTGGGCGAAACTGCTGGGACGTGGGATCCTCGCAGTCCCTGACTCATGACGGTGGCGGCGACACCCAGGCCATCGCCCAGATGGTCAAGTACGCGCTGACGCAGTATGGCGGCGACCCTGACCGCGTCTACGCGATGGGTGGCTCGTCGGGGGCGATGATGACGCAGGCCTTGATGGCCGTGTACCCCGACGTCTTCAGGGCTGGCTCGGCGAGGGCGGGGGTTCCGGCTGGATGCTGGGCGGATGGCTACGACAGCGGGCAGCAATGGAGCAACAACTGCGCCGGCGGCAGAACGACCAAGACGGACCAACAGTGGGGAGACCTCGTTCGTGGCATGTACCGTGACTATGACGGACCGCGCCCTCGCATCCAACTCTTCCACGGCACGGCAGACACGACGATCAACTACAACAACATGGGTGAGGCGATCAAAGAGTGGACCAACGTCCTCGGTCTTGGCACGAGCCCGACCTCGACCGATTCTCACACCACCGCGAATTCCACGTACGCGCGCCAATTCTGGGAGAACGACTGCGGCTACACGGTCTTCGAAACCTGGGCGGGACAGAACGGCTCCCACTCCATGCCCTACGAGCAAGACTCCATCCTCACCTACTTCGGCCTCGACGAGCCGGAGGCTCCCGATCCGGTACCGACCACCTGCTCGGGCACCGGCGGCTCCGCCGGCACGGGGGGCGAGGGCGCGGTCAGCAGTGGGGGAACGACGGGCGGTGTCGGTGGCCTCACGGGTGGCGTCGGCCCCACCATGGGCGGCATCGGTGGAGCGACGACCGGAGGATTCGGCGGCATCGGTGGTCATTCGACCGGCGGCATGAGCACGGGCGGCGTGAGCACGGGCGGCGTGAGCACGGGCGGCATCACGGGCACCGGTGGCCTCATGACTGGTGGCACCCCGACAAGCGGCACGAACACCGGCGGCATCATGATGGGCACCGGTGGCCTCATGACTGGTGGCACCGCGACGGGCGGCATGAGCACGGGCGGCGTCACGGGTACCGGTGGAACATCCACCAGTGGCGGCGCAACTGGCACGGGAGCGACGCCGACCTGCACTGCCCCGCTTCAACCCTGCGGATCGACCTGCGTGGACCTCCAGAACAACAGCGCCAACTGCGGAGCCTGCAGCCATGTCTGCGAAGGCACCGAGGTGTGCTCGCTCGGAGTCTGTGCCGCCAACTGCACTTCTGGGTACACGAGATGCGGGACCACCTGCGTGGACCTGATGACGAGCACCACCTCCTGCGGACGGTGCGACAGCCCGTGCCTCGAGGGCCAGGTCTGCTGGAACGGCACCTGCAGTAGCGGCTCGACTGCGGCCCCCGAGGAGAGTGATTGCACTTGTCGCGTCGGGCCCGGCCGCGGTGCCCACTCCGCAGGCATGCTCGCGGGCTGGCTCGCGCTCACCTTGCTCATGGCAACGCGCCGTCGGACACGCGGCTCGAATCCCTCGGCGGCGTGATCTTGACCGGATCCGGCAGCAGATCCTTCATATCCGTTCACTAGGGCGTGAACGCATACGATTCTTCAATGTTCTCGTGACCACCAGCAATCGGGCGTCGGCATTCAGGGTCTCCGGGTCCTACCTCGAAGCTGACCGCTGATGGCCCGTTTGGTTCCGGCTCCGCCGGGTTGGGGTTACCTACATCGGGGCGGCGTACAACGGCTGGGGGCAGTTCTCCGCTGTGTTGCAGTCGATGTCCTCGCAGTCCACCGCCTGGTCGCCGTCGTTGTCCTGCTCGTCATCGCAGTCGTACTCGTAGAGGGGGGCAGCGTAGTCGGCCTGACACCAAACGTGGTCGAAACAATCGGCGTCGGCGCAGTCGGCGTACCCGTCGCCGTCCTCGTCACCTTCGACTTCGCAGTCCTCTATCGGCGCGGCGTAGGCTGGTGCTACGCAGTTCGGGCTCGCGGCGCAGACCTCGTCCGAACAGCAGTCAATATCTTCACAATCCAGCGCGCCATCGAAGTCGTTGTCCTGCCCGTCATCGCAAATGGTCTCGTAGGGAGCCGCATAGTCGGCGCCGCCCAGGCCGAGGCCACCAGTGCCCGCCCCGCCGCTCGGGGACCCCCCGCCGCTGAAGCCCCCAGTGGGGATGCCATAGAGCGTGCCGCCCGTGGCCCCCATCGGGTAGCCGCCGAACGGGATCGCATACGCGCCACCGACGCCGTAGCCGCCCGTCGGCACCCCGCCCGTCGGCACCCCGCCCGTCGGCACCCCGCCCGTCGGCACCCCGCCCGTCGGCACCCCGCCCGTCGGCACCCCGCCGGTGCCGCCGGAGCCGCCCGTCCCCCCGGTCTCGCAGGCACAATCCGGATCGGCGCAGTCGACACGACCGTCCCCGTCGTCGTCCCACCCGTCGTCACAGTCGAGCTCCTGTGGGATCCCATAGAGCACGCCCCCGGAGCAGACATCCGTCTCGGCGCATGCCTCGTCGTCACAGTCGATGAACCCGTCGGCGTCGTTGTCCACGAGATCCTGGCACTCGGCAGCACAGTCGTCGCCTGCACACGCCCCCTCCCCGTGTTGGGCGCTGCCACTCTCGGTCCCGCCGCAGGCGGCCGCGAGGATCGCGGTGGCGGCGAGGGGCGCGAGCCGAAACTCACGCCAAGAAAGGACCTGGTCGGAAGCAGCCACCGCCTCGAGGAAGGCGCGCACTGTTGATGGGGAGAGGGGGTGTGCCATGTTCGCTCCGCAGTGAGGAATGCCTGCACCGATCCAAGCAAGCAACATGCCGAAGTCCAATCCCGGCGGACTCTGGCCATTCCCGCGTAGGGCACCGATCGATCCGATGTTTTATGCCGTTACGTAATGTCTGCTATTGCGATCGGGGACCGGCACAGATGGCACAACGACCTGAGCAGGATGTCATGGCCGAGGGGTCGGTGGCGCGGGTGAGCGCCGGTTCTTCCGTGGCGGGCCTCCGCCATGCCACGGGCTGGGTCGGGGGACCGCCCTCGCCCCGCGATCGGGGCCGGCGCGGACGCCACCAGCGTGCGGCGGCAACCGACATTCACGGGTCAAACCAAGGCCGAGGGCCCCCGCCCCCACGAGGAAGACCAGGCTGTCGTGTCACCGGGTCGGGCATGGCAATCACGGCCCCACCAGGCAAGCTGCCAAACTCGCTCGGATCGCTGCTGGGCCGCACTCCAGCACCTGCGCGGCACCTTCGCGTCGGTCGCCGAACGGCGCCGTCAGCGGGTCCAAATCCAAGGCGTGAACAGAACCACCACCGAAAAGAGCTCCAGCCGCCCCATCAGCATCAGCAGACTCATCACCCACTTGGCGATGCCGGGCAGGTGCCCCCAGGTCTGCATGGGCCCAACGCCACCCAGACCCGGTCCGATGTTGCCCAGGGCGGCTGCCGACGCCGACGCCGACGTCGCAAGGTCGTAACCACAAGCCGCCATCACGGCCGCGCCCACGAGCAGGCAGAACGCATAGAGGGTGCCGAAGGCCAAGATGTTCGCCACGATCGCGGGCTCGAGGAGCTTGTCGCCGGCGCGGAGCGGTCGGACCGAACGAGGGTACACCAGAAGGTGCAGCTGGCGCACGAGCGCCTTGGCGTAGATCAGGAGCCGGGCTGCCTTGATGCCACCGGCGGTCGAGCCCATGCAGCCGCCAGCGACCATCAGGAGCAGCATCACCAGGCGCATGAGTTGCGGCCAGGCGTCGTAGTCCTTGGTGGCAAAACCGGTCGTCGTGCTGATCGTCACCACCTGGAACACCACGTCGCGAACGCGCTCTTCGATGTTCGCCCCCGTGGGCGTGACCAGGACTCCCAGCAGCGTGCACCCCACCACGATGCCACCGTACAGTCGGGCCTCCGGACTCTGCAGCAGCGGCCCAGCTCGGCCCCGCAGCACGTGAGCGTGCAGGGAGAAGTTGGTGCCCGCGACGAGCATGAACAGGATGAGGATCCACTGTACATGAGGTCGAAAGAAGGCGGCAGATTCGCCATGCGGGGAGAACCCACCAGTGGACATGGTGGTGAACGAGTGACAGAGGGCATCGTAGATCGTGGTCCCGGCGAGCTTGAGCAGCACGACCTGGACCACCGAGATCCCGAGATAGAGCTTCCACAGATCCTTGGCGGCATCGGTGATCCGCGGTTGGTCGCGCTCATAGGCCACCCCTCCGGGCGTTTCTGCCTTGAGCAGCCGGTAGCCCCCGATGCCGAGAGAGGACAGGATCGCTACGCTGAGGACCACGATCCCCATCCCTCCCAACCACTGGGTCATGCAGCGCCAGAACATCAGCCCGCGCGGCATTCCTTCGAGCGCCTCGGCCGTGAAGACCGTCGCGCCGGTAGTGGTAAACCCGCTCATGGTCTCGAAGAAGGCGTCAGTGACGCTGGCAGTCGCCCCGACGACCAAGAACGGGATCATCCCCACCAGAACGGAAACCAGCCACGCGGCAGTGACGATGACGAATCCCTCTCGACGACCCACGGACTCGGTCCGATCCCCAAACCTCCGGCGCAGCCTCAGCCCAGCACCGAGACAGAGCGCCAGGGTCGCAGAGAACGCGACGACCTCCCGAAGCCACCTCGGATCGGAGTGATCGTAGACGACGGTGACCACCAGCGGGGCCGGGAAGCATGCCGCCAGGATGAGGAGGAGATAGCCCAGGACAGAGAGCACGGTTCGCCAGTTCATGGTGTCAGCCCCCAGCCTGATGTCGGTCGGGGTGGTTGCCAGGAGCGACGGGTCGCTGAGAGCTGGTCCCCAGCGTGGCGCCCGAAGAGGGCACGGCAACAACGCATCATGTCGGCCACTGGAACCACCTGCGGCGACTGAACAGCTTCTCGATGCCAGGGATCGCGTCCGGCAACGCGAAGACGACGACGGTGTCGCCAGGCTCGATCTTGCTGTCTCCGTCCGGGATGCGCATCACCCCGTCGTGCACGATGGCGCCGAGCAGCGCATGCTCCGGGAACCTGAGCTCTCTGAGCTTGGTACGCGTCGCCGGTGACGCATCGGGCACCTCGAGCTCGAGGATCTCGGCACGGCCCTGAGCCAACCGAGTGACGGACTGCACGTGCCCGCGTCGCACGTGCATCAGGATCTCGCCCACCGTGATCAGGCGAGGATTGATGACGATCTCCATTCCCAGGCTGCTGAGCACCGGCACGTACTCGGGTTGGTGCACCAGCGCCGCCGCGACGGCCTTACTGTGCTTCTTGGCGAGCAACACGGACATGATGTTGGACTGGTCGTTGTCCGACAGGGCGCAGAACAGGTCGCACTTGTCGAGCGAGGCCTCCTCGAGGACGTCGAGGTCCGTGGGCTCACCGTTCAGCACCAGCGTACCTCCCAGTCGTTCCGCGGCCTCCTCGGCGGCGGCCGGATCGGGTTCGATCAGCACGACCCGCTCTACCCGGTCTCGGATCGCCTCGGCGAGCTGCACGCCGATCCGGCTGGCACCACCGATGATCACCACGTTCACGACCGGCGGTTGAGCGTGGATGATCGGGGTGACCAGCTTGGTCGTCTTCGCCGAGCAAAGGACGTGCACCGAGTCTCCGGGTTCGATGGTGTCCGGGCCCCGCGGCACAATGACCTGATCGCCTCGGTTGATGTCGAGGACGAGAAAAGACTCGATGTTGCCGATCTCCCGCAGCTCCGCCATCGTCAGACCGGCAGCGGGGCTGTCCTTGGCGATGTTGAACCCCAGGATGACCATCTGCCCACCAGCGAGCGTGGCGAGGTGGTACGTACCTGGGGTCTCGATGGTGCGGACCATCGCGTCCACGATGGTCCGCGCGGGATCGATGACCTGATCGATGCCCATCTGCCGCATCGACAGCGTCGCCGACTCGCCGAAGTACTCCGGGTTGCGCACCCTCGCGATCGTGTGTTCGACGCCCAGCCGATCGGCCACCATGCCCACCACCATGTTGACCTCGTCGAGGTCGGTGACGGCGATGACCATCTGCGCCTTCTCAATACCGGCGCGCTTGAGCACTGAGGGCGTGCTCGCGTTGCCGCGGACGCAGAGGACGTCGAGCTTCTCGCCGATCGCGCGCAGCTTGCTACGATCCCGGTCCACGATCGAGATCCGGTGTCCCTCGACGGAAAGCTGCTCGGCGAGCGATTGGCCTACCACGCCAGCCCCGACGACGACGATGTTCATTGGGCCTCCATCCTCAGGTCTGGCGTTCGGTGCCTCGGTGGTCCCGGTGCCGCGCGGCCTCGGCCACGGACGCTCTTAGTCGAGCTGCCCACCGAGGCGCAAGCGGCGACTGGCGGCGCTCCGCGCCCGCGGCAAGGTGGATCCGGAAGGATCGCAGCCGCTGCCCGATGGGCCTGACCTCGGCGGTCGAACCGACCGAGCACCGCTCGCGGCGCCAGGAGGCACCCCTCGGGAGCGAGGGCATCGTCGTTGTCCTCGGCCGAGGTGGCGTCCGCGCGACCGGCGGGGCGCGCGAGCCCTCGAAGCGGGATCTTCCTGATGACGGTGACGACGACTTCGGCCGTCGAGCGCCAGCCCCAACCTGCGACAGCAGAGCGCCAGTGGCCGGCAGCTGGAACGACGGTTCGACACCGAGGTGCGCGAGCCGCCGTGATCGGGCGGTCTACTCGAACGCGACGGTCGCGACGACGAGAAAATCGTGACTGTCCGGCACCGCCTCGTGCTCACCGGAGAAAGTCACCATGGCCGACACCGGGGCGACCGCGTGCGGCGGGTACTCGAGCTCGATGCTGAGCAGCGGGGCGGTGTACCGAGCGGAGTCCACCGGCAGACGGGCGGGGAGCGCGCTCGTCCAGTCCCGCTGGGGCAAGCCGCAGGGCGTGAGCGGTGATTGGTCGTCCTCGCCCCCGGCGCGCGGCCCACCGTCGAGCCCGACGCTCAGGTGTCCCAACCCAGTCTGATCGAACGCGCCGTCACCGGTAACGACGGTCATCTCGGGGGAGGTGTAGACCGAGGTGGGGACGTTGCAGCTCAGCCCCGCGTACGCGGGCTGTGCGCCCCGCGACGCGCCAAGCTCGAAGGTGGTTTCCCCACCCGCCATCCACGTCAGCGTGCCGCTCCACGAACCGAGGTAACGAGCGAACAGCGCCTCCGGATCCTGGCCCTCGACCGCTTGCCCCGGAGCCAACATGAGGGGGGTGTTGTCGCAGGTGGGGAGTGGGTCCGTCGCGGGATCGTTCTCCGGGAGGAGCATGGTGAGGCATCCCTGGGTCAGGGGTGCCAGTGTCAGGCCGAGGAGCCACCCGCTCCGCCGGCTCAACGGGTACCTCCGAAGGTGGCAACCCCGAGCGTCACCGACTGAACCGGATCGGAGCCGGTCCAGCCGGTAGTCAGGACGATGGTCGCGGCGACGAAGGGTAGTTCCTCCTCGGGCCCGAGTTCCGGGGTGATCCGGAGGTGCCAATCGGTGTCCGGGGTAGTGCCGAAGCCGGCCGGCAACACGCTCTGCAGCTGCGAAACCACGATGGGCACGTCGAGCACGGGCGAACCGATGACACGCCCCGCTTCGTCGAGGGACACGTGGCCGCCGAACCGATCGGCGAGGACCCCGTCCGCTGATGTGAGCTCCAGGTGCGCGGGAATGTCGATGCCCCGATACGTGTCGCAGTCACCAAACACAGTGACTCGCTCCCCGGCGTCCGCCTCGATGGTGAGCGTCACGTCCGTCGAGCGTCCGACCTGGCTCCACTCGAGCACCCCGCTCGTGCGCCCTTCCACACCAGCGACGATCGGACCCAGCTCGATCCGCTGACCCGTACCTTCGAGCTCGAAGGTGCCATCATGAGGAAGCTCGGTCGTCGCGTCCAAGCACTCGGCCTCCTCGCTCGAGTCGTCCGGAGAGAACAGACAACCGGTGGCGAGGATCGACCCCGGTACGAGCGCGAGCGCGAAGAGCCGCGCCCAAGAAGCCTGCGTCCCCTGGTCCACTCCTGGCCTCCTTGCCTCCGGGCCGATCTGCGGCGCCACCAGGTAAACCTCGAAGCAATCCCCGTGCCCCAACGTCACTGGGCAGCACCGCGGCTCCGAGAGCGCTCCGGAGTCTGGCACGGGTGTCACACCTCGGGGTCCCCGCCGGTTCCAAAACCTGGGCAGGACGCGCGGCCCGATCCTTGCTTGTCGCTGGAGACATGGAGCCCGCCTGGCGACCGCTGAAACCGCGAATCGGAGTCCAGGCCCCGCGCTACCCGGCGATAACGACCGGAGTGGCCATCCTGGTCGGCATGGGAGCGGCGACCTCTTGCGGCGGGTCCGACGGCGGCGTCGTCCAGAGACGCCCGGATGGCACGCGCTTCGTCCACGAATGGAGGGACGCCGGCGTTGATGAGGTTGCGGGCGATGCCGCCGCCGACGATGGCAGCCCTGATTCCGACGCCGACGAACCGACACACGCGACGGAGGATGGCAACGCGGAAGACCCCCTGGCAGATGGTGGCGACGGTGGCGACGCCGTCGATCCCGCTGCCGGCGGCGGCGACACGCCCGATGCCGAGGAGGCCGCCGACCCCGGCGACCCGGACGACGACGCGGGCGAGGACGCCGCAGGCCCCTGAGCGGCGGTGGGCTCCGCGAGCCGATCGCGGTGTCTCGCTGCGCTCCTTCTCGGCCCTCCGAGGGGTGCCCGACCACGACGGCGAGCGGCCTCGCATCGCGCCGACGCGACCGCCACCACCCGCGCTGGCTCGCGCGCCTCTCGTCGCGGTTCCCGTGCTAGCATGCGCCTAGAAGCACGTGGAGCTCTGCCTCGTCGTCGATCACGCCTGCAACCTTCGCTGTCGGTACTGCTACACGGGCCGAAAGTGGAGCCAACCCATGAGCGAGGATGTGATCCGACGCGCGGTGGGGCTCGCGCTCGGGCGAGACACGGAATGGCTCAGCGTGACGCTCTTCGGAGGCGAGCCCTTGCTCCATCAGGACCTGCTCGGGACGGTCGAACGGATCACGCGGGCCCAGATCGCGGCGAGGGGCATGGAGCTCGAGCCTCGCTGGCTGCTCGATACCAACGGCACCCTCCTCGACGAGGCTGCGCTCGCCTGGCTCGCTCCGCCGCGCCACGCGCGCGTGTTCGTCTCGCTGGACGGCCCGGCCGTGGTCCACGATCGGCTGCGAATCGACGCAAGTGGGCGGGGGAGTCACGCACGGGTGCTCGCCGGGGTCGATGGGCTGCGGGCGCACCGGATCGCCTTCGAGTTCGTCGCGGTCATCGACCCGGCGACCGCGGCCGAACTCGGGGACAGCCTGTCCTTCCTGCTCGGGCTGGGCGCCGAGCGCATCGCGTTCCACCCCAACCTGCGCGGCAACTGGACGGACGCGGCGATCGATGCGCTCGGGCGAGGGGTACGAGACGCCGCGCGGGCCTGGGCCGACGCCTTCCGACGAGGAGCGTCACCTATCGTCGAACCGTTCCACCGCAAGGTCCTCTCGCACCTGCTCGGCGGGGCGCCCTGCCCAGCCCGGTGCCGGCTCGCCGCGAGCGAGCTCGCCGTCGCCCCGTCGGGACGCCTCTACCCGTGCGCCGAGATGGTCGGCGAGGACCGCGGCGGCGATTGGGTCATCGGCAGCGTCTTCGAAGGTGTCGACGAAGCGCGCGTGCTCGCGCTGCGCGAACGCGTTCGTCAGAGCGAGCTCGCCTGTAGCGACTGCGATCTTCGCCACCGTTGCCAGCACGACTGCGCGTGCCGCCAGCTCGCCGCCACCGGCACGCTCGGCGAGAACGGCGGGGTTCTCTGCGAGATCGAGGCCGCGTTCATCGACGCCACCGACCGGGAGAGCGAGAGGCTCCACGCCGAGCGTTGCCGGGCCTTCCTCGACCTCTACTACGGCCGCGCCTGGGCCGTCGCGCCGGGAGCCCACCCGCGGCCCGCCACAGCGGGCCTGGTGGAGCTCCACGCACGCGTTGCCCGCTGACACAACCGGATCGGACCAGAACGTCGATCGGGTCACCGACGGCGACGGCTGCGCCGGAAGCGCGGCCGTCGCCGGGCGCTACCCCCGGGTCGGTGTCCCAAACCGGAAGCCGCCCGGGTCGATGACGGTTTCCGGTGTACCATCACGCCATGGGACTCGGAACCTTCAGACGAACGGCCTTGGTGACAGGTGCGGCAGGCTTCGTGGGCTCGCACCTGGTCGACCGCCTCTTGGACGAGGGCTATGAGGTCGTCGGGCTCGACAACCTGATGACCGGTGATCTGGCCAACCTCTCCGAGGCGTCACGTGATCCGCACTTCCACTTCCAGTCGGGCGACGTCCGCGATCCTCTGCACGTGTACGCAGAAATCGTGTTCAACCTGGCGTGTCCGGCCTCACCCGTGCACTACCAGCGGGATCCATACGCCACCTTCACGACAAGCGTGCTGGGGGCGAAGAACCTCGTAGACATGGCCCGAGGTAGCCGCTGTCGAATCATTCACGCGTCGACCTCCGAAGTGTACGGCGATCCCGCCGTCAGCCCGCAGCCCGAATCCTATTGGGGGAACGTCAATCCCATCGGGGAGCGCGCCTGCTACGACGAGGGCAAGCGGGGTGCCGAGACGCTCCTCAGCGACGCAGTCCGCATCTGGGGCGTCGATGGTCGCATCGTGCGCGTCTTCAACACCTACGGCCCGCGCATGGCCTTCGCGGACGGCCGAGTCGTGAGCAATTTCGTCACTCAGGCGCTGAGCCAGAGCCCGCTCTCGATCTACGGCAGCGGCACGCAGTCACGGTCCTTCTGCTACATCAGCGATCTGGTCGACGGCATCGTGCGCATCGGCCACGCGGAGGCCTTCCGTGGTCCCGTCAACCTGGGCAATCCGGAGGAGTTTACCGTTCGCGAACTCGCCGGCCTGGTATTGGAGCTCACTCGGTCCCGTTCGACGATCGAAGCCCACCCATTGCCCAGCGACGATCCCAAGGTCCGACGGCCCGATATCTCTCGAGCTCGCGCCCTCGTCGGCTGGGAGCCCAAGATCCCGCTGCGAGAGGGCCTGCGCCAGACCATCGAGGACTTTCGGCAGCGAATGGCCGACGCACCCCGATCCGGCGCCCCCTGATCGCGCCGTCGCCGGCCCGTCCTGCTCGAGACGGTCCGGTCCCGCTCGAGAAGGCAGCCGTGGTCCCATCTCGGCTCGCCACGCGGCGGCCCATCTCGCACTCGCGGGCGTGCCCCTGCGGCGGAGGCGTCCACCTCCGCTAGAGCACCGATCGGGGTGCCAACAGCAACGGCAGCGCCGGAAACGCGTCTGTGCGAGGCGAGGACGCGTTTCCAGCGCTGCCTCTGGAGAGGTCTGCTGCCGGTTCGGTACTCTAGGTTGTTGATTTGACGCAGCAATCAACCTGATTGCTACTCACGCATTGCCTGCTTGGCCGCTCAATCGGCGTAGAGGCGAAGCTCGTGGATCGAGAAGAAATGCCCGGGAACGGGCTGCCCCAGGGTGATGCGCACGCGGTCTGCGGGGATCGGCCGCGGCAGGACCACCCGGAACACGAACTCCTCCGGCGCGAAGACCTGCGCGCGACACAGCCGAAGCACGGCCTGTTCTGCCACCACGCCGAGCTCCTCGCCGCCGTTGGCCAGGCTCAGCCAGTAGGATGCCGGAACGTCCATCACTCGCCCGGGCGCGTCGATCTCCAGCCCCAGGATCGGGCGCGCCTCGGTGAGCTCTACCTCGAAGTACTGACCCTGCTCCTGAACGCGAGCTCCCGTCCAGTAGGTGTCCTCCTCGCCGTCCACGGCAAGCCCGGCGCGGTCGGGCTGCAGCGGGGAGCGCGCGTGGAGATCGGTCGCCGGAACGAGCCGAGCGCTCGCGGGCAACGCGGGCGCCTCCATGAGCTCGAGGGTTGGATCGTCCTCGCGCAACAGGGTGAACACGCTGTGAGATCCCTGCTGGAAGACGCGCCGATACTCCCCGGGCCGCGCGGCGAGCTCTGCGGGGAGACTCTCGCGCCCCGGCTCGAGATCTTCGCCGAAGACGACGAGGTGGCGGGTCCCCATCGACAGCAGTGCCCGTCGTGCTCCGTCATCGGGAAGCCGCTCGAGCGCTCGCCTCGCCAACTCGGTGACCGGCGGCTGCCAGCTCGACTGCCCGTTCACGAACCGATGTCTGTGATAGAGCGCCAGGTAGTTGTGGAGCGCCATCCCCGCGTCACCGACGAAGCGCTGCCGACCCGACTCCTGGGGAACGGAGGCGATCGAGTCGCGGGCTGGCAGCGAAGCCACGAAGCGCAGCACCGGTGGCACTCGGCTCCCCGCCCACACCGCCTCGAGAGGATGGGGGAAGGAGCGTAGCTCGAAGGCGAGCGCCCCCAGCAGCAACATCGAGGCCAACACCCGGTCGTTCCGGCGGCGAAGCTTCGAGAAGAGCCAGGCACCGCCGAAACCGGCCAGGACGCAGACCGCGAAGGTCGTCATCACCGCCTGCCGGCTCACCTTGCGAATCCCGTTGAACCCGGGAAAGTAGGTGTGAAAGTAGTAGTATAGTCCCCGTACCGGAGCCCCGTCCCACTCCAGGGGATACAGCCCCAAGAACATGGCGACCGCCAGCAGCAGCGTGGCGAAGTACAGGCCTCTCTCCCCGCCGAATGGGTGAGGGACTCCGCGACGCGCGAAGAGCCACGTGCCGACACCCAGGACGACCGCGCCCGGCAGCATGCTGTGCCCGAGCAAGGTCAGGGATCCAGCGATGACCGCGAGCTCGAACCAGAGCGCAATGGTGACGAACGCCGGCCGGACACCACGCTGCCACAGCCTGCGCCATCCCGGCACCATGAGCGCCGCTGACGCCAGCGCCAGGACCGAGAAGCCGGGGAACGCGATCTCCTCGTGCGCGCCCCGCCACTCACCTCGGTGGTGCATGCCCGTCAAGGTGCGGTTGGTCTCGTGAACATTGGCGAAAAAGCTGAGCTTGCCGTCGTAGCTCGAGGCGAAGGCGAGGCTGCGCTCGAGGTTGAAGGCGCCTCGCGCCGAGAAGTACGGATACACCATGAGCAGCGCCACGAGCCCCGCTCCGACCGCACCGGCACCGAACCAGAGGTAGAACCGCGGCGGAGGTCGCTGCCTCAAAAGGAGCAGGCACCCGACCAGAGCCAACAGCGGGACCAGGAACATGGCGTAGTAGAGGCAGGTGCCGATCTGCAGCAGAATGCACCCCCAGAAACCGAGAATGTCCCGCGGACGCCTCTCCTCCGCCGCACGATGGAGGAAGAGGAAGCAGGCGGGGATCCACTGCGTGGCCACGAGCTGGATGCGCCCCATTTCGAAGAAGACGTAGGGACAGCAGGCGAAGGCAACGCCGGAGATGACCCCCGCGTACCCGCTCCCCGTCAGGCGCAACACGAGCAAGTACGTGAAGAACGTCGAGAGTGCGAGCGAGAACAGGAGCGTGAGATTGTACGCCCAGAGGGGGTTGTTGCTGAGCAAGTGGAAGGGGGCGAAGAGCAGCGACAGCCCAAAGTGGTTTTCGTTGAACACGATCGACCTGGGCAGCGGAGCGAAGAAGTAGTTGTCGTAGAGCGACAGGGGAGCACGTCCCAGGGCCGAATCCACCCGGCTGCCCATGATCATCGCGTTCGTGTACGCGTCCCAGAAGTAGATCGCGCCGAGCACGTGGTGAGCGGCATTCACGGCGAGGGGCCAGGTCATCAGGACCGCGGCGCCGACAGCCACGAACACGGCCACCAGGTGACCGCGAGCCGTCGCCCGTTCCCCCGCTAACGCGACCAACGGACCGGCGTCTCGAAGCCGGCGGGGGGAGCGGCTCACCGTACCCGCCCGGCCGATGTGCTCGGGCCAGCGTGGGAGGTCAACCCCGGCCCTTTCCGAATCAGTTGCTGCTTCGACCGACGCTTGAGACTCACGACCATTCTCGATGTCCCGCCCCGCCGGTCCATGCTCTAAGACCGGCGGTTGGTTTCAGGACAGGGATGCTAGGCGGGCGCGGCCGCGTGGGTCAAGCCACACCCGTGCGCATTCCTCCATGGAAGTCCGCCCGAGCTCGCACTACGGTCCGTTCGATGAGCGACTCGGCCGTGAGGGTGTCCGTCATCATTCCCGCCTACAACGAGGCGGAGACGATCCGGGAGGTGGTGCGCAACGTGCGGGCGGTGCATGTGCCGGGAGCCACGTTCGAGGTGATCGTGATCGACGACGGATCGATTGACGATACCGGTCCGATCTGCATGTCGCTCGGGGATGAGATCGACGTCTACCAGCGCCAGGAGAACCAGGGCAAAGGGGCCGCCATTCGGACAGGGATCGCCTGCGCGACCGGCGACTTCATTCTGATTCAGGACGCGGATCTGGAGTACGACCCTGCCGAATACCCAAAGCTGCTGGCACCCATCCTCACGGGAAAGGCCGACGTCGTGATCGGTTCGCGGTTCGCTGGCTCGGGGGCGCATCGCGTCGTGTACTTCTGGCACATGGTCGGGAACCGCTTCCTCACCCTGCTCTCGAACGTCATGTCGGACCTCAACCTGACGGATATGGAGTGTGGGTACAAGGTCTTCCGCGCCAAGCTCTTGAAGCAGATACGCCTCACCGAGAACCGCTTCGGCTTCGAGCCAGAGGTCGTCGCCAAGGTGGCGAAGCAGAAATGCCGCATCTACGAGGTTGGTGTCTCGTACCACGGGCGCACCTACGCGGAAGGGAAGAAGATCGGGGTGAAGGACGGGTTGCGCGCGTTCTATGCGATTGCGAAGCACAACCTCATCGGCTGACGCCGAACCGGGGCACGCGCCGACACCGCGCCCTCCTCCGCCGTGTTCGCGAGGTCGCCCCTGCCGCCCGTCAATCCCTTTCCTTGACCCAGGTAGGTCGGTTCGCATGGACGTTGGTAGTGCCATGTGAGCACCCCTCGGTCGGCGGACGGCGCCGACCTCTCCAGCACGGACGAGCGGATCCGCCGAGTCGAGGGGCACGACCGGATTCGCCTCCTCCTCGACTCGACGCTCACCCAGCTCGAAGGGTTCGTCGGGAACTTCAGCGCCACCGTGGTCACGGGGAAGGGGATCGCGGCCGAGAGCGAGACCGTCGAAGTCGGCAGCGTGGTCGTCTGCACGGGCTACCGCGGATTCGACGCTCAAAGGGTCACGCACTACGGCTACGGGAAGCTCCCGAATGTGGTCACCTCCTTCGAGCTGGAGCGAATGCTGAGGCGCCGCCGCATCGAGCACAAAGATGGCCGGCAGCCACGGAACGTCTCTATCATTCACTGTATCGGCAGTCGCAGCCAAAAATTCCACGGGTACTGTTCGCGAGTCTGGTGCATGACCGCGCTGAAGTACGCGCAAGAAATCAAGGCGGCGTTGCCAGGCTCCTCCGTCTGCGACCTTCACATCGACATGCACGCATTCGGCAAAGGAGCGGAGGGATTATGGTAGGTTGGGTCCGGGAGGAACGAGCACATGATTCTGACCGTCACCTCGGACAAGACCGTTGCCACGCTCCGTGAGGACCTGCCCCGGGCCGCCGCGGCGCACGCCTTCGGCGTCCTCGGCGTGCACGACTTGTCCGCCAAGATGAAGGAGAAGGGACTGGACTTCGCCGGAGAGGTCCTGATCTTCGAGGTCTGTAACCCCCACCAGGCCAAGTCCGCGCTCGAGGCGGCTCCCGAGGTATCGTCCTTCCTCCCCTGCCGGATCTCGGTCCATCGGACCGCGGAGGGCGCAACCCGGCTCAGCACCATCCGTCCTACGGCCCTGATGGAAGGCTTCGGCGTGACAGCGCTAAGCAAGATCGCAGCCGAGGTTGAGGCAACGCTCGTCGCGATCATGAACGACGCGCGGTAGCGCTGCGCACTGGGCACCATCGAGACGCGAATCAGAGTCACCGGGCCGGCCTTTCGCGGCCCCGGCCAGAACCCCTTCTCCGCGAGCGCATCGACGACCACCCGCACCGTCGTCGCGGATCTGTTGGTTTTTTCCCATCCGGCGGGGCCGGAACCCTACAGGCCATCAGCGGTCAGCGGTCAGGTAGAACGTGGAGACCCCGATTGCTGACTTCCGATTGATAATGGCCACGAGAATATTGAAATTATGTGTTGCCAGATCCGCTCGAGATCACGCCGCCAAGGGGCTAACCCGGCAGAGCCGGAACCAAACAGGCCAGGCCATCAGCTATCAGCAGTCAGGTAGAACCTGGTCCTCCTGATGGCTGACGGCTGACGGCCACAAAAACACTGAAGCGAGATCCTGCCAGATCTGGTCAAGATCGCACCGCCAAGGGGCTAACGGCTCGCGCGAGCCCTCCTGTGCCCCGCGCCCTGGCGGATGGGCCACACTGGATGAGGCTGGACGGACCTCCAGGCGGACGGGTTCGTCCGCGGAGGTCCCCGCGGGCATCCTACTCCTCCGCGACCAACACCTTCGACGTGTACGGCTCGAGGACGAGGCTGCCCACGACCGCCTGCTGGGCGAGGTCGACGTAGGCTCGGTCCAGGCCGATGGTCTGCGCCTCGTCCGTGTCGTTGACGAAGAGCTCGGCACGCGGGGTCTCGCCCTCCGCCTGCGTGTACCAGGCGTCGACCGAGTTCATGTCCTTCCCGGAGGCGGCCTGCCATTCGGCGAGGCTGCGCCAACTCCAGTCGCTCCTGATCTCCACCGCGATGTACCCCGTGGTGTACGGCTGGATGAAGGTGTTCTCGTCCGAGGTCCCCAACGTTCCGTTGGCCTCCGTGAACAGGAGTCGCATGTCCGAAGTAGCAACCAACGTGTTGCCCGTGAACGACTCAATCGTCCCGTCGAACCCGGCGAAGACCATCGTGCGCCCCGTGGTGCCGTAGAGCGTGTTCCCGGTCACGTCGCCGGTGGTCCCTTCGGTCTGGTAGATGATCCCATAACCCGTAGCTGCCTCGATGGTGTTCCCCTCACTGGTCACCTCCGAGCCGGTGTCGATGTAGAGGCCGAAGCCGAAGCGCTCGTAGTAGTTGCTGCTGAAGCCGTCGAGTGGCGAGATGACCCGACGGATGATGTTCCGCCGAAGGGTAGTGGCCGTGGCGCCGTAGGTGCGGAACGCCCCGCAGTCGCCCTTGGAGTAGCAGGTGTCGAGGACGACGTTCTCTTCGGCCAGCACGTTGTCGCCGAAGATGTCGATGCCGCAGTAGCCGGCGCGCTCGATGCGATTGCGGCGAACGGTGAGGTTGATCGACGCGATCGGGTTCTCGTCGTAGCGCGGAAGATCGATCCCGTCTCCGTTCTCGGTGCAATTCGCGTCACCGACGTCGCACCCGAGCCCGGACTCGTTGAGGTTCTCGATCAGCCCTGTGTCGGCAACGAGGTTGTCCTGAATGGTCGAGTCGTGCAGCAGCGAGAAGATGCCGTAGTGGTTCGCTCCCGAGACGACGTTCGCGGCGACGAGAAAAGCATTGCCCCCATACCACCCGTCGTTCTGCCCACGCGGAGCGTCCACCACCCAGGTGGCGAAGTTCATGCCCCGCCCGTCGACGTTGCGGACGGTGTTGCAGCGGACGACGAGGTCGGAGTTCTCGCCGCCGACCTGGTTGATCGGGGTGGCAATACCATGGCGCCAGCCGTTCTCGACGCGAAGGTTCTCGATCACCACATGGTGGATGGGGCTCTCCATGTTGGGGCCGAGCTCGACGAGGCCGCGGAACCCCTCGTCGTTGGTCGGGCTCTCGGGGGCGGAGATGCCGGCCGGGATCACAGAGCCGGAGATGTCCGCCGGCGCCGCCCCGCTGACGAGGAAGACCTGGTCGGACCTCGCGTCGTAGTACCACTCGTCCTGCTGATCGAGGGTGGCCCGGTGGTTCGTGAGCATGTACCCCCACCCCCATTGCTCGGGATCTCCGAGGTCACCGCTACCGCATCCATCATAGCAGTCTAGATCCGAACTCAGGGTGAGGAAGCCCTCGCTCGACGAAGTCACCTGGAGGTTCAGGAGGAGCCAGCGGATGCTGAAGTACCGGAGGGTGGCCCCCGTCCAGTCAACGTCCGGAAGCCTGGAGTCACCGAGCACGTCGCCGCTCGGGTTGGTCTCGATGCGCGAGTAACCGTGCTCGAAGCCGGGGTCGTCGAGGTTGGGCCACCGCCCGAGGGGGAGCCGTCGATCGCCGCGGAAGAGCTGATTGATCCCGTTCGGGAACCGCCCCGCGTTCTCGCCGGCCCCAAGATCGGCCACCCAAACGCCATCGCTCCCTTGCGTCCACTCCACGATGGGCACCGAACCCGAGAAGCGTGGCTGCTCCGTGCAGGCTGCGGGGTACGACCCGTAGACGATGTGCTGGCACTCGGCGCCGCTGCTCCCGATGACGAGCGTCTCGTCACGCCAGACGTCGCCGCACTTGAAGAGGATTCGATCGCCCGGCTGGGCCGCGATCTCGCTTGCGCGGGCGAGGGTCTGGATCGGGCTGTCTTCCGAGCGGCCGTCGTAGGCATCGTCGCCGCTAGTGGACACATAGTAGGTGGTGCCCGCGGCAGTCGCCGTGCAGCTGGCGTCCTCCGCGAAGGCCTCGGTGCAGGAGGCGGTCACGACCGGCTGGTTCGGGGGAGCTGCCCTGCAACTCCCGTCTACACACCCCTCGCCTTCGCCGCAGCGCACGCCGCATGCCCCGCAGTTGCTCGGATCGGTCTCGGTCTGAACGCAGCTGCCTCCGCAGAGGCGTCCGCCCTCGCCGCAGGTGCATTCTCCGTTCGCGCAGGCTTGCCCGCTCGCGCAGGTCGTGTCGCAATCGCCGCAATGTAGGGCGTCCGTCTGTAGGTCCACGCAGGAGCGGTCGCAGTTGGTCTCGCCTTCGGCGCAGTCCGCGGAGCAGGCCCCCTGCGAGCAGACTTGGCTGCCGGAGCACTGCGTGTCGCAGTCGCCGCAGTGGTCGGGATCGAACGCCAGCTCCACGCAGCTCCCCGAACAGGAGGTGTATCCGTCACCGCAGGTGCACTCGCCTGCCACGCAGAGCTCGGCGGTCGAGCAGACGTTGCCGCAGGCGCCGCAGTTCGCGGCGTTGGTCCCGAGGTTGACGCAGGTGTCACCGCACGCGGTCTGGCCGCCGGGACACGCGTCCGCGCTCGAATCGTCGTCGCCCGAATCGCCACAAGAGAGGGGAATGACTCCGACGGCGAACGCGAAGGCCAGGAAGCGAAGGCGAAAGCGTGTGGCGTGGTGTTGCATGGTTCCCGTCTCCCCGGGGCGCGCCACCGCGGTCCAGCCGCGGCCGCGGGATGCCCGAGGGACGGAGTCTACACGCTGATGCCACTCCCCTGGTAGACGCGTGCGTTCCCATTCTGGTTTGCCCATCCCCTCGGCCGATTCAGGGAGAAATGCGCGGAAGAGGCCCTGCGCCGCGGGTCGATCGCGGCGACGGCAGCTCCGCACCGCCGGCCGCCAGCCGGGTGAGGGCCCGCGGTGCGAAGCCATGGCGCCGATCTCCGTCCGGCGGTCCTTGCTTCTCGGCCGGACACCGCCCTCGATCGGGGTGGTCTCCGGGGAGGACCTGACCCGGGTCGCCCCCGGACAGCGCCGCGGGGATGGTCCTCGGGGAACGCCGCGTCACCCGAGCACGGCCGACATCAGAACGGCCAGGTAGGCGACGAATCCGGAGAAGAGGACAGCTCCCTCGACGCGGTTGACGCGCATCCCCGACTTCATCAGCGGGAACAGGAGAGCCGACGCGGCGAGCATCCACCAATTGTCCCGCGCCGGGGTCTCGGGAGGCACCGCCAGCGGGTGGATGAGCGCGGTGGTGCCAGCGATCCCCAGCACGTTGAAGATATTGGAGCCCACCACGTTGCCAACCGCGATGTCGTCCCGACCCCGCCAAGCGGCCACGAGGGACGTCACGAGCTCGGGTGTACTGGTGCCGGCGGCGACGATGGTGAGTCCGACCACGGCCGGGGTGACCCGTGCCAGGAGCGCAACACCGCTGGCGCCGCGAACGAGCGCTTCGCTCCCGCCCACCAGCAGCGCCAGACCGACGAACACCAGGATCCAATCGAGCATCATCGTCCTTCACACACTGCCGGCGGCTCGGTCATCCGAGCAGACGCCGCCCTCGGTGCGCCAACCCTTGGCAGCACCTCGGGGCTCGCGACCCAGCTCGAGCCGACGGCGACCTGCCGCGTGCTCGAGGCCGCCGACACCGCCCGCCGGAGGTGGTCCCCACCCTGGTGGCCGCCTCCGCTGCCGAGAACGTCCGCAGCCGGGTCGACAAGCTCCTCGACCTTGGTAGAATCAAGGACGCTTTCGCAAAGGTCGAGGTGTCCTACTCGAACTCGTCTCCCTGGGACCCCAATCCACGCGATGGGGGCCATTCACTAATGCGCCATTTTTACGTGGCTGCCGGATCGTCTGCGCGGTATCGACACGCGCAGCGCCTGTCGGCGCTGCCCCTGCCAAAGCGAGTTTCGGTACTATCCTCCGCCAGCTGGGGCTCGAAGCGTGGCGGCTCGAGCAGCAACCGCTCGATGCTCGTGCCGCCATCGATCGAATCGCGAAGCTCCACGTCAAAGCAGTAGAATGCCGCCGCGCTCCATCGCGCGTTCGGCGCTGAAATCCCGTTGAGATCCACTTCGGAACACCACGTTGGCAGATCAGGGAACACGTTGCTGGAATTACTAGTGCTAAGGTGAGCAGGAATTGATGATTATGAGAAATTTGTCCCGACTGGTCGGTTTGTCTTTTCTGGTCGTTGCTTGCGGGGGAGAGGATCCGGAACCCTCGACGAGCTCCGGTGGCGCGCCTGGGTCGGGCGGAGCATCCGGAAGCGGCGGGGCAGCGGTCTCTGGTGGAACCGGGAGCACGTTGCCCATCGGGGGCATGGCAACCGGCGGCGCACTGCCTTCGGGGGGCGGACCAACGGGCGGTACCGTGATGACTGGTGGCAGCGGGGGCACAGGGCAATCTGGTGGCGTCGGGGCCATGACCACCGGTGGCCTCGGGCCTACCGGCGGCACCGGCGGCACGCAGACGGGCGGCTCCGGCCCCACCGGCGGCACTGGCGGGACGCAAACGGGCGGCGCCCCCACCGGCGGCGGCGGCGGAACGCCCACGGGCGGTGTGGCGGGGACCGGCGGGGGACCACCCACGGGCGGCACCTCGGGGAGCGGCGGCGATCAAGAGACGGGCGGAGGGGAGACGGGCGGCGCGGGCACCGGCGGCGATGGCGGGGACGATCCCGAGCCGGAGGTCATCACGTCCGCGGACGGCAGCTGGTGGCAAGAAGGCACGGTGACCAGGGGGACGGGCAATGCCAGCATCACCGTCAACCCGGCCACCACCTACCAGACCTGGATTGGCTGGGGAGGCGCCTTCAACGAGCGGGGATGGCAGGCGCTGCAAGGGCTGAGCGCGGACGATCAGGAGCTGGCGATCAAGCTCCTGTTCAGCAAGACAGAGGGAGCAGGGTTTACCATGGGACGGATCCCCATGGGCGCCAGTGACTATGCGGTGGAGCGCTACTGTTACGACGATACGGCCAACGACTACACGATGAGCAACTTCACCATCGCCCAGGATCGGCAGATGCTGATCCCGTACATCAGGGCCGCGCTGGCGGTGAAGTCGGACCTTTATCTCTGGGCGAGTCCTTGGACACCTCCTCCCTGGATGAAGAGCAACAACGGATACGACAAAGGCTGGATGAAGGACGACGAGCAGACGCTCGCGGCATACGCGCTGTACTTCTCCAAGTTCATCGAGGCCTACGCGGGGGAGAACCTCACGGTGAGAGCGGTGTGCCCACACAACGAGCCTGGCTGGGAGCAAGGCTATCCCTCGTGCCTCTGGAAAGCCGATACGTACGCGAGCTTCGTGGGTACCCACCTCGGCCCCCAGCTCGAAGCGGACCATCCGGACGTGGAGATCTGGCTAGGCACCATGTCTCGTGGGTCCTCCGGAACCTCTTCCGACAATCAGCCGATCCCGGGCGATCCCGCCATCGTCACCGCGGTGATGAACAACGCGACGGCCAGGGGGTATGTTGACGGGATCGGCCTCCAGTGGGAGATGATGAGTCAGAACTACGCCTCGCACAACGTGCCGCTCCACGCAACGGAGCACAAGTGCGGCAACTACCCCTGGAACCCCGAGGGATACCCGGCCTACAACAGTCAAAGGGCGCCGAACGACCTGGCCTACGGGAAGGAGAGCTGGGGGTACATCAAGGACTGGATCGTAGGCAAGAGCGGCAACTCCTACAGCGCGTGGAACATGGTGCTCGATCCGATCGGGCTCGGGAACGATACGGAGCGCGATTGGAGGCAGAACGCGCCGCTCGTCGCGGACGGAGCGCGCTTGATCCAGACTCCCACTTACTACGTGTTTCGGCACTCGTCCCAATTCGTGGACCCCGGCGCGGTCCGGGTCCAGACGAGCGCCCAAGACGGCTTCGCCTTCAAGAACCCCGACGGAGACATCGTGCTGGTGATGTACACCACCAGCGGCGGGCAGATGAGCGTCGGTATCGATGGTACGACGCTGAGCTTCACGGCCCCCGCCAACAGCTGGGTGACTCTCAACTACCAGCCAGACCTGGC
>JAFGBI010000244.1 GCA_016933275.1 Polyangiaceae bacterium
GCCGGCGGCGGCACCGAAACCGGCGGCGGCACCGCGACCGGCGGCACCACGACTGGCGGCGGCGGCACCGAGAACCCCGATTGCGACACCACACTGCCTGTTCTGGACAACCCGGCCTCTGCAGCAGATTTTGTGGAAGAGGTCGGCGGGGTGTCCTTCGATATGGTCTACATACCGGGCGGCACCTTCACCCTGGGGTGCGAGACCAGTAGCTGCGATGCCGATACGAGCCCCGTGTCGGGCGTGTCAATCAGCGGCTATCATATGATGAAGAACGAGGTGTCGTCGGCTCTGCGGCAAGCCGTGACCGGCGAGAGCTTGTCCGGCTTCGGTAGCGGCAACTGGTATGACTGCATCAGACTCGCTTGCGAGTTGAGCCGTCAGACAGGCAGGGCGTATCGGATGCAGACCGAGGCCGAGTTCGAATTCGCGGCCAAGAATCACCTGAGCAAGCTAGCACAGATCGACGGCAGCGAGGAGTGGGCGTATAACTCCTGGAGCACCAGCCATTCGACCGATCTCACTGATCCCGTAGGGGCGGCCAGCGGGAAACACACTCAGAAGACGCGGCGCGACAAGGCAACCGGCGACAACATAACGGGGCGCCTCATCCGTTCCATCGACGGCATCGGGCCCAGTTGTCGCTTGGTCGTCTCGAATGAGATGGACTACCCGCCGGACTATGTTCCGCCGTGCGAGATCTGCCCCATGGACCCTCCCGAGGAACCGGACAATTCTTTCCGGGACCCACGGTGGATCACCGGCAGCGATGCGCATTGGGTAGCGGGTGCCGAGCTGGGGTTTGGCACCATGGATCTCAGGGTCTGGGAGGACGGGACCGCCAAACAAGGCAGCGCTGACGGCCAGTGGTTCACTTCCAACAACATCGTTTTCGTGTTCGTTCCGAATTCCGGCGAAATCATAACATACCAGTATATCTTCCTGGATGAAACGCAGGGATCACTTCTTTCCAACGCGGGTTTTGGTTTTGGGACGGGCGGTTTCATCGGAAGGATCGCGAAGGAGTCGGCGGACAGCGTCACCAAGCCGACCATATCCGGCCTACAGGACGGCGCGGCATTGGCCGCGGCAGCGGGGGACAACTACAAGATGGTCGACATGGAGAACATCCCGGAGTCGGCCAAAGAGCAGGATCCGCGGCTTCTCGACGGAGCGGGCGAGGGATGGTTCCAGAACAACATCAACGCCGGTGGTACGCACAACTACAGAAAAGACGTAGACCCTGACGAATTCCGATTCGTCGTCATCGACGGGGGGCGAGCGACCATACTCGCCAACGGCAGCTGGTTCACGGTCAACGACACGTTCCTGCGAATCACCCACCCGGACGGATATACGTGCGACTATCTCTACACCGTATCAGAAGATGGGGGGACCTTCTATCACAACTCGTACCAGGGGTATGAGCGCGCTGACTTCAGGATGTTCGAAATATATTCGAACACCAGCGGCAACTACCCCCCCACCTGCGTCGGCACCAGCTGCAGCGAGGAGATCCCAAAGGGTCAAGCGGCTTCGTTCTATGCCACCCAGGATGTGGGCCAATCGACGTTCATACCGGCACGGTGCCCAGCGGGCGGCTGCTACTAGAGAGCTCAGTTGACCTGGCCACGAGGGCAGGCACCGTCGCAGCGGCCCAGCTCACTCTCCCGGGCGCGCGGGGCGGCGCTTCTCGCACAGCCCGGCGTGCGGGGTCGCGCGGCGGCGCTCCGGAGCTGAAACGAACGGAGACGCGCGTCGCCGTTCGCGGCGGGGTGGTCGGCGGCCGGTACCGGTTCCGCCCCCCCTTGCTAGCCGTCGGTGACGGACCGCGGTGCCGAGGGAGTCCGCCCTCGCGCTCGAGCCGGTCCCCGCCGCCAATACCGTCTTGGACGACGCCCCGTTTGGGTCTAGAGTCCGCCCGCGCTGACAGCCTCAGATTGGAAGGAGCAGATGCTGCGCCATGGAAACCCGGTACGGAATCCACCCAGACCAAGCAAAATCCCTCGATACGGCCGGGCTTCGCCGCGAGTTCCTCATCCAGGGCCTGTTCAAGGCTGGCGAGCTCAACCTGGTCTATAGCCATATCGACCGCATCATCGTGGGGGGAGTGGTGCCGACCACGGACGGCTTGGCGCTCGAGGCGGATCGCGGCTCGCTCGGTTCGGAGTTCTTCCTCGAGCGACGAGAGCTCGGGATCGTCAATCTGGGCGGACCCGGCGCGGTGAGGGTCGACGGCCAGGAATTGGCGGTCCCGAGGCTCGAAGGGCTGTACGTGGGCAGGGGCGCCCGCCAGGTCGAGCTCATCTCCCGAGAGGCGAGCGACCCGGCCCGGTACTACCTGGCGTCCGGGATGGCTCATCGAGGGTTCCCGACCAAGGCCATCACGAGCGACATGATGAAACACGTCGTGCTCGGCTCGCCCGAAGAGTCCAACCGACGCACCATCCACCAATTCATCCATCCGGATGTCCTCGAGACGTGCTCGCTGGTGATGGGGTTCACCTGCCTGGAGCCCGGCAGCGTATGGAACACAATGCCGTGCCATACGCACGAACGCCGCATGGAAGTCTACCTCTACTTCGATGTCCCCAAGGACGCGGTGGTGCTGCACCTGATGGGCCAACCCTCCGAGACGCGGCACATCGCCGTGCGCGACGGAGAAGCGGTGATCTCGCCGAGCTGGTCGATTCACTCGGGCGTCGGCACCAGCAACTACTCCTTCATCTGGAGCATGGTTGGAGAAAACCAGGCTTTCGCCGACATGGACGCGGTGCCGATGGATGTGCTTCGCTGACGGGGAGCAGAGCCATGATCCTGGATCTCTTCAAGTTGGATGGAAAGGTCGCTGTCGTCACGGGCGCCAGCACGGGGTTGGGGCAGGGGATGGCCTGCGGACTGGCCGAGGCCGGAGCGGACCTCGTCGGCGTGGACTGCGTGGAAGCCCCGGCCACTGCGGCCCAGGTCGAGCAGCTGGGCCGAAGGTTTCACGGAATCGTCTGCGATCTGCGTTCGACGGAGCCCGTCGAGCGGATCGTTCGGGAAGCGGTCACCACGTTCGGACGTCTGGATATCCTGGTCAACAACGCGGGGATCATTCGACGCGAAGACGCCCTGACGTTCACGGAGCAGGACTGGGACGACGTGATGGCGATCAACGCCAAGACCACGTTCTTCCTCTGCCAGGCGGCCGCCAGGCAGTTCGTCAAGCAAGGCTCGGGCGGCAAGATCGTCAACATCGCCTCGATGCTCTCCTTCCAGGGCGGCATTCGGGTGCCGTCCTACACGGCGTCCAAGAGCGCCGTCATGGGCATCACGCGGCTCTTGGCGAATGAGTGGGCCAAGCATGGCATCAACGTCAACGCCATCGCACCCGGCTACATGGCGACCAACAACACCGCGCCCCTGCGAGCGGATCCGGTGCGGAGCGCAGACATCCTCGCGCGTATCCCGGCCGGTCGCTGGGGCCTGCCCGAGGACCTGAAGGGACCGGTCGTGTTCTTGGCGTCCGAGGCATCGACGTACTTGAACGGGTATACGGTGGCCGTGGACGGAGGGTGGCTGGCGCGCTGAGGCGGTGGCCCGAACCTACCGTAGCCCGAGTGGTCGCGAGCGCGCGGGGTATCGACAGGATGGTCAACGAGGCGCTGGCGCGCACGATCGTTTCGACCGCCGCGGTCTTCGTCGCCTCGGTCGTGGCCTGTTCGAGCACGGCCCCCACCCCTCCCCCAAATCCGCCGGCTCCCGTGGCCGTCGCCCCCACGACCGAGGTCGCTCCCTCACCCTCGCCAGCGGAGCCGGACGGTAGCATCTGCGATGCCTTGCCGATCGGGGCGACCCCCGCGGCGGTCGGCAGGCGGGTGGCGGAGGACTTCGCAGCGCGCCCGCTGGGGGACGGACAGCTGCACTATGCGCAGGCCTGCGCCTGGTTGGGCGCGCTCCGGGTCTCTGCGCGCCTCCGCGAAGATGACCTGATGAACCGGCTCGTTCATCGGTTCGATCCGATCCTGACGCCGGCTGGGGCTGCCCTGATCCCGTCGCGGAACCACGTGGACGATCGCGTGTTCGGCATCGTTCCGCTCGAACTCGCCAGCCATCGCACCGACGAACGGTACCTAGACCTTGGGCTCTCCCTCGCCGATGCGCAATGGGCGAGCCCGACCGCGGACGGTATCACGAGCGAAGCCCGCTACTGGATCGACGACATGTACATGATCGCCGCGCTGCAGGCGCTCGCCTTCCGAGCGACGCGCGACGCGAAGTACCTCGACCGCGCGGCGCGTACCCTGACCGCCTACCTCGACCAGCTCCAGCAACCCGACGGGCTCTTCCTTCATACGGCGGCCTCGCCCGTACGCTGGGGGCGCGGCAATGGCTGGGTGGCCGCCGGGATGACGGAGCTGCTACTCGTCCTTCCCCCCGAACACCCGCGCCATGCGGCCCTCGAGCGGGGTTACTCGGCGATGATGGCAGCCCTGCTGCACCATCAGCGAACGGATGGACTCTGGCGCCAGATCATCGATGACACCGCGGCCTGGCCCGAGACTTCGAGCAGCGCCATGTTCACCTATGCCATGGCGGCCGGGGTGAAGCACGGATGGCTCGACGGCGCAGCCTACCGCCCCGCAGCCTGCCGAGCCTGGCTCGGAGTGATCCAGTACCTCGATCAGGACGCGAACCTCCGAGAGGTGTGCGTGGGGACCGGAGACGCTGCATCACAGGGCATTGGCAGCGACCCCACCGCTCAGCGGCGGTACTATCTCGATCGTCCCCGTCACGCGGGTGACCTCCACGGCCAGGCGCCGATCCTCTGGGCAGCGGCCATGCTCCTCGACCGTGGACCCTGACCCTCATCAAGGACCTCGAACCAACGGCCCCGCCAGCCACCCGCCACCGCGCGGAGTGCCCGCAGCTGTCGCCGGCTTCAGGTCGCGGAACGACGGCGGGCCCCCTGCCCCGCCCGCGGAGTCAGTAGACGAAGGACTTGCTGAACAGCCCCATCACCACCATGCCCGCCGCGATGAGGGTCATGCCGAGCACGGCTCCGAGATCGGGACGCTGGCCGAAGAACCACCAGGCCAGCAGGCTCACCAGCAGGAGACCTGCCCCGCCCCACACGGCATACGTCACGCCGACGGGGATGTGCTCCATCGTGCGCGACATGAAGTAGAACGCCAGACCGTAGCCGGCGAGGCTGAGGAGCGTGGGCCAGAGCCGCGTGAATCCCTCCGTCGCCTTGAGGCTGGTCGTAGCGACGACCTCGGAGACGATGGCGATCGCGAGAAAGAGGTAGGACTGATGCGGCATCGGCGGCGATGTTCGCTCGTTCGCAAGGCCCTGGCTACCTACGAATGGTCGCCGCCAGGGTTCCCGCTCGCGGGGCGGAGATCGCCGACGAGCACAGCCTCCACCACCTGGGCGAACCGGCGGCTGTTCTCCAGGTGTGGGACCTTGAACTGGCCTCCGATCCGCCCGAGGCGCTTCATGGCCTCGTAGAACGTGCCCGCGGGCACCGCCTGGACCTCGGGTAGGGGTAGATCCGCGTCGTTCCGCCGGTGCTCCTCGTAGTCCACGTTGCGGTGCTGGAGCGCCTCGTCGAGGGCGCGCACAAACGCGGCCAGATCGCCGGGCACCCGGTCGAACTCGACGAACCACTGATGGCCGCGACGGAGCGAGTCAGCGCTCGGGTAGATGGGCGCCACGGTAAACTCGGCGATGCGGGCCCCCGTCCTCGCGCTGGCCGCCACCACCGCGGCCTCGACATCGACCGCGCGCAGGTGCTCGCCGAAGGCGCTCAGGAACTGCTCGGTGCGCCCCGCGAACCGGACCCGGTGGGGCCGCAAGGAGACGAAACGCACCGTGTCCCCGATGAACGAGCCCCAGAGGCCGCTCGCGGTCGTGACGGCGATCGCGTAGTCTACACCGGTCTCCACGTTTCCCGCCCAGAAGCGCGGGGGGCGAGCGGCTCCCAGGGACTCGACGGGGACGAACTCGTGGAAGATGCCAGCGTCCATGCGCAGCAGCAGATCGCGGCTCTCCGGCTGGTCCTGGATCGCGAGGAACCCCTCGGACCCTAGATACACTTCAAGGTCATAGACCGACCTCCCGATGAGCTGCCGGAACAGGTCCCGATAGGGCTCGAAGCTCACCCCGCCATGGACCAGGAGGGCAAGGTTCGGCCAGGCCTCGGTGATGACTCCGGCAGGGAGTCCTGCCGCACGACGCCGTTCCAGCACCCGCTCGAAGAGCGCCACCAGCCAGGACGGGATCCCGCTCACGCCCCGCACGTCGGCGTTCCAGGCCTCGTCCGCCACGGCCTCGAGCTTGGCTTCCCAGTCGGTGATCAGGTGCACTCGCGGGGTGGGCAGTCGATATGGGCGGTAGGCCCAGGGGGTCTCTTCGTTGACGATGCCGCTGAGATCGCCGTTGATGGTCCCGTGGGGGCCGGGTGCAAGCTCGCGCGCCCCGCCGAGATAGAGGAACTTGCCGAGGAAATGGTCCGCGTCCCCCGTGTTCACGATGTAGTGGGAGAGGATATCCCGCCCCGCCCGGAGGAAGCCCTTCAGGCCCTCGTCGGACACGGGGACGTACTTCGGCTCTCCCGTGCTCCCGGACGTGACGGCGAAGAGCCGGATCTTGCCGGGCCAGAGCACGTCGCGCTCACCCGCCCGGAGCCGGTCCCAGTACGGCTTGAGATCATGAAACTGCCGCAGCGGGACGCGAGCCTGAAAATCCTCCACCGACCGAACGGATCCGAGCTCATGGTCACATCCGAACTGCGTCCCTGCCGCTCGTCGCGCGAGGCGAACGAGAAGCCTTCGCTGCTCGGCAGCCGGCTCGGACATCCAACGGGCGATGCGCCGCAGACGCAGCCGCGAATACGCGAGGAAGAGCTGACCCATGACGCTCGGCATGGCGGCATCCTAACCCGGCAGAGTCGGAACCATAGAGGGCCCTCGGCGGTCAGCGGTCAGCGGTCAGCCACCAGCCGGTCGGGCCAAGCGACTGCATGAAACGGTATAGCATGCGCTGGACGTCGGCGACTTGTTCGCTGAAGCCCGCGTGGGCGTCGCGTGGAAGGTACTCGAGGTCGTGCGCCAAGTGCAGCTGGTACTCGAGCTCGCTGGCGGAACCGGCGGCGATGCTGAGGGATCTGGCGAGCTCCTTTTCGGTGTCGCGACCACAACCTTCGGCGACGTTGGAGGGGACGGAGGTCGCGGACTTGCGCAGGTGAGCGGTGAGCCCGAAACGCTCGTCGGCCGGAAAGGCCGGCGATTGCCGGTAGACCTCGAGCGCGACCTGGTGGGCCTTGTGCCAAACCTCCAGCTCGCGAGAATCTCTCATCGCTTCCTCCTCTCGGCGCCAAAGCTGCCGAGGTGATCGCCAGCGGTCAGGTTTGCCGCCATGGCCTCTCTACTCGATCGACACCAGAACGAAATCGTGGGCGTGCTTTCCTGTTGGGATCGCATCATCGTGCACGGCACGCTGCCGGGCTTCGGGCAC
>JAFGBI010000245.1 GCA_016933275.1 Polyangiaceae bacterium
GATCATCCGTTCGCAAAACGCGTTCGCCTGTGGGGCTCGCGGCGGCGTGACCAGGCATCTCGTGCCGAAGCCCTTGACCCGACGGCGGAGCTCGATGCCATAGATCGAATCGCGGTCGTGGATGAGGAAGCGCGGTGCCTGGTCGTCGCGGTCGCATACCGCCCCGACGAAGGACGGGCGGCGCACTGGGCGCTCGACGTGGCTGTTACTCCCAGACGCACCACCTCGCGCCGCCCGAGGTCGAGGATGACGAAGGCGTGGAGGACCTGGAACCGGAGCGTGACGATGGTGAATTAGTCGGAGGCCCACGTCTGGCCGAGATGATTCCTGACGAACGTGGACCATTTCTGGCCACGGCCGCGTGGTAGGCGTCCCGGTCGGTACTTGGCGCCCGTCCGCGGGGTGACATGGTGGCCGAGCTTGACCAACTCGCCGGCAATGCGGTCCTCTCCCCAGAACGGGTCTTCCCCCACATTCGACGGATCGGGCGATTTCCTCGCCGGTGAGCTGCTCGCCTGCGCTCTTTCTCCCACCCTGTCCCGCGCCATCCTGTCGAGTTAAATGACTCAGCGTACAATCATGATGATTGTACGCTGCGTCACCGACGAGTGGGCCGGTATCGCATGGGGCCAGCACGGCCGGTCGTCGAGAGTGAAGTTGTTGGCGAGGCGGCGCCAGGTGGAGCGAATCGCGGTCAGCGCGATCGGGACACCGCGATATGTCGAGCGCCGGATCCCGAAGGCCCCGGGTGGGGCGAGCACTGAGTCGATCCCAAACACTCGGCGACGACGACAACCTCGACGTGGAGCTCACGAACGCTCTCGGCGTTCTTGTCGAGGACGGGCGACGGCGAACCTGAAGCCGCGCCCTCGCACCTTTCAGGGTGCCCTCTTCGCCCCTTGCTCGACTAGGCGCGCGGCGCGTTGCGACGACGGCGACCGCAACCTCCACGCAACGAGCAGACTCATGTCAGACCGCTGGCGCAGCCTCCCGGCGAAAGGAGACTGCGTCTTGCCCTTGCTGCCGCGTCAGACGATCACCGATGTTCGCGAGCGGACGAACATCGTCGACATCGTGAGGCGATACGTGGAGCTCAAACGGGCGGGGCCGGCAAGCTGGAAGGGAATCTGCCCCTTCCACACGGAGAAGACGGCTTCCTTCCACGTCCACGAGCAGCGGCAGTTCTTCCATTGCTTCGGGTGCGAGCGGCACGGGGACGTCATCCGGTTTCTCCAGGAGCTTGAACAGCGCCCGTTCATCGAAGTCGTCCGCGAGCTCGCCCGAGACGCAGGCGTCGAGCTCCCCGAACGCCTCTCGACCCCGGCCGAGCGCAAGGCCGCCGCGGCAGCTGCCTCCGAACGCGAGCGCATGCTGCTCGCGGTGGAGGAGGCAACCCAGTTCTTCGAAGCCCAGCTCGCGCTGCCCATCGGCACGCCGGCTCTGCGCTACGTCGAGAGCCGCGGCATCTCCAAGCAGGTTCGTTCTCGCTTCCGGCTCGGCTATGCCCCGGGCGGCTGGCATTCTTTGCAGGCACACCTGTCTGCTCGGCAGATACCGGACGCCCTGGCCGAGCAGGTCGGGCTGGTGGGCAGGAATGAGCGCGGTCCTTACGACTTCTTTCGCGACCGGGTCATGTTGCCCGTGCTCGATCGGCAGGGGCGGCCGGTCGGCTTTTCGTCGCGGCTCCTCGATCCGAATGCCAAGGACCGCAAGTACCTGAACTCGCCCGACTCGCCGGTCTTTCACAAGAAGGCGAACCTGTATGGCCTGCACGCGGCCCTGCCCGCCATCCGGCGTACCGGGACGGTGGTCGTCGTCGAGGGGAATTTCGACGTGCTGACCCTGCACAAGGCCGGCATCGAGGAAGCCGTGGCGCCCATGGGCACCGCCTTGACGGTCGAGCAGATGAAGATCCTGGCGACGGTCGCCAAACGAATCGTGGTGGTTTTCGACGGGGATGCCGCGGGGGTGCGGGCGACCGAAAAGTCCGTTGCCTTGGCGGTGGAGGCGGGCTTGTTCTTCGCCGATGCCGATGCCGACGGCCGCGTGGCGGAAATGCCCTGCGGAGTGGACCCCGACGAATTCGTCCGCGCGAACGGGCCCGATTCGTTTCGAGCACTCGTCGCCAGGGCGCGTCCCATGCTCGACTATCTCATCCACCGAGCAGCGGACGATGCGACGGTGCCCGGCAAGGCGAACGCTGCCCGGCGGGTCGTGGGCGTCCTGGCCAAGCTTCGCAATCCCTTGGTTCGCGACCTCTACATCCGGGACCTGGCAGCCAAGCTCGGGGTGCCCGTCGCGCACCTCGCAACCATGGTCCGCGACGAGTCGGGTCAGCGCGCCGCAGTCCCGGTTTCCTCCGATACCGCGATCTTTCCCCCCACCCGACGGGCATTTCCGCCCGACGAGATCGATGCGTTGGCGCTCGTGATTGCGCACCCCGAATTGGCCTCGAGCCCGCTTGCCCCCGAGGCCCTCGGGATGCTGCGTAACCCGGAGGTGCACCAGGTGTTTGCAGCCGTCCTCAGCTCGTTGCAGAGCGGCGAGCCTCCGAATGTGCCCGCCTGGCTCGACGCCGCACCGGGGCACATTCGCGGCGAGCTCGCGAAGGCGGTCATGGACGGACGCTGGGACGAAGTTCCGGCTACGCACGACGCTCTGGCGGCCATCGTTCAGCGCCTGCGCCGGTCACGGATCGACGAGGAGCTGGCGGAAGCTCGACGCCTCCACCGTGAGGCCATCGCACGCGGAGACAACGCCGAGGCGCAGGCAATCGCTCGGCGTGAGATGGAACTGATAAGGAGCAAGCTGCGGTTGGGCAGCTAGCACCACGAACGCACTCTGAGCGCCTTTTCTCTCAGGGCCCCGAACCGGCGATCACGGAACCTGGGCGAGGTAGAGCCCGTTCGCGAACGAGAACGGCGCCGCGACGCCGGTCCGAAACACGGCGAGGGCACGATCGGTGACCCAGCGCGCGCTGTTCACGTCGGCGTTGCGCATGACGAACGTCGGGAGCGGGCACGGCTGCACGGGCGCCGTCACGAGAACGCCGCCAGCCCCGTACATCACTCGATCACCCGAGGGCGAGAACTTCGCGGCGTCCGCCAGGTAGGGTCCGCCGCTCAGCGAAAACGTCAGGCCGTCCGAAAGGCGGGCGAGTCGAGCCGTCGTGCTGTCGTCGACGAGGAACACCCAGCTCTCGTCGGGCGAAAATGTCACCAGGCCGGTCGTGGCATAGACGAGCGGCGTCGCCGCGCCTGTCGTGGTGTCGATGATCGTGAGGATGGAGCGCGAAGACACCGCGTCCGGAGCCGCGAAGGCGATGTATCGCCCGCTCGGGCTGGACCTGGGCCCCATGAACATCCCCAGCCCCGTCGCCAGGATCTCGCGCGGCCCGCTGTGGTCGAGGGGCATGCGGTAGAAGTCGCTCGTGATCCCCAGGCCCGCAACGTACGCGCCGTCAGCGATGAAGTAGAGGGTCTTCGACGCCGGAACGTAGTTGACGACGAGCCCGTTCCCGGCCGTCGTGAGGACCTGCACGTCGAGCTTCGCCGTGGACGC
The DNA here is from genome assembly GCA_016933275.1 of Polyangiaceae bacterium. GTDB lineage: Bacteria > Myxococcota_A > Polyangia > Polyangiales > Polyangiaceae > JAFGBI01. The sequence goes on from JAFGBI010000245.1 coordinate 3,562, forward strand.
CGCCTTGAACCCGTTCACCGTCTGCATGAAGACAAACGCGCCGTCCTTCGAAAAGACGTTCGTAGGCAGGGATGCCGTGCTCACATCGACGGTCACCGTCACGGGCGCGCCTCCCATGACGGGTACGACCTGTAGCGGCTGGCTGATCGACGGTCGCACCAGAACGAGGCGGCCGTCCGGCGACAACAGGTACTCGTTGCTCTGCGCGAGCTCGGTGACCGCGCCCGTCCCGGCCTCGGCGCTGTAGATCGTGATCTGATCCGAGAACACGACGCGCTGGCTGTCGGCCGTGAATTCGAAGTGATTCACGGGACGCGATGACACGAAGTGGACCGCCCCCGTCTCCAGGTCGACGGTTCTGAGGCCGCCGGTGGCCGTGTACACGGCCAGCCAGCGTTTGTCCGGGGATCGCTGCCAGATGTTGTTCACGTCCTTGACCGTGAACCGGTCGCCGACATCGAGCCGCTCTATGACCAGGTCCAGCGGCGACGTCGACCCGATCCAGTAGCCGAGGCGCTTGGGCGTGAAGAGGAACACATCAAGGTTGAAGGGGGAATCCGCTGCGAGCGACGTGCGCGTGGCGGTCGCCGGGTCCACGAGGTCGATCGCGGCGCCGCGGAGCGTATCGCCGGCCAGCATGACGACCGCGATCCGCCGGCCGTCCTCGACGAAAAACGCTTGCGAGACCCAGCCGCTCGCTACCGTGGTGGGCGCGCCCCCCGCCGCCGGCACCAGGCTGGCGGTACCCGCGGACCTCGCGTATTGGCTGTAGACGAGCGCGCTCGCCGCGGCCGACGTAGTGAACCTCACGTCGCTGGTCGATCCGGTGACCAGACGATGCGCGCGCTGAAGCTCGATCGGGCCAAGCGGAAAGGCCGTGCCATCGACGATGAACGACTTCCCGCCGGTCACCTCCAGTTGCGGAATCGTCTCCTCCCAGGCGCCGAGCGCCAGCGCAAGACTGTACGTGCCGTCGGGAACGAGCGGCAGCGACAGCTTACCGTCGGACGACACCACCATCGACGAGGCCGCGCCGCCGAGCTGCACCACCGTGCCCGTGGGGTCCCCGAGATCGAGGCGTGACACGACCGGCGACGCAGCAGAGGCATCCGGCGGGGGCGCGGGTGTGAGCGGCGCTCCGTCGCGGTTCGTGCAGATCGCGACGGCCGGGGACCACGCGTCCGCGTCATTTCCGACCGCGCTGCCTGCGTCGCGCAGGTCCCCGCCACCTTCGGCCGGCCCGTCGTCCGGCCCGTCGTCCGAGAGCCTTTGATCGGGACTGAGCTCAGCCGTGGCGTCTGCCCCGTCGCCGCGCGCCAGTGCCGCGTCCGGCCCCGCCACCGGCCTTTCCGCGGCAGCGTCGCGGGACGGCGGCGCTTCGGCGTCTCGCCCGGACCCAGCTTGCAGCGCCGTGCTGCCGCAACCCGCGAGCGCGAGCGCCGCCCAAGCCACTCGCATTCGTCCCATGATCTACACCAGCGTCCCTGCCGCCTGCGCCGGCTGGCCGCTGTGCGCCTCCGCCACTCTCCCCGCAAGCCTCGTCACCCACGTCCGCAGCTCGGCCGGCTCGACCACGGTCACGCCGTCGCCCTGCCGTAGAATCCACGCCGCAAGCCATCCGGTGATGTGGTCCTTGAACACGACCAGGACTGATCCGTCGCGCTGGGGCTTCCCCGCGGAGATGCGGCCATACAAGCGCTGGGCGGCCGACTTCGTCAGGCGCAGGGTCACGCGGACGGGCTTCCAGTCGGTGATGAACATGCTCTTACCCTGGTACTTGCGGATGTCGAAGTCCTGAGGCGCCGCGAAGGTCGTATCGAGCAGCCTTACGCCGAGAATGCGCTCCACCTTGAAGACGAAGATGCGGTTTTCAGCGTGGGTCAGGCTCTTGCCGAGGAGGTACCAGCAGCCCCTGTGGTTGAGGAGACCGTAGGGCTCCATGCGGATCGGCTTGCGCTTCTGGCTCGACAGCGAGGCGTAGTCGAGCTCGACGGTGCGGTGTTCGCGCCAGGCGCGCCAGAGCGTCGCCATGGTCGCGCGGTTCTCGGCTCCTGCGGCGGCCAGCACGATCCCTGCGGGATCGATCTTTGTCTGGGTCTGCGCTGCTTCGGCCGAGTCGTCGTCCTCGTTCTGCCGGCGGAAGACATCCCGTATCTTCGCCGCCGCGCGCTCGATGGCGGCGTCGTAGGGGCCGAACCCCGTGCTCTTCACGGCCTCGGCGCCGATGAGCAAGGC
>JAFGBI010000246.1 GCA_016933275.1 Polyangiaceae bacterium
CCAGACCAGGGTTCCGTCGCGACGGATCTTCCCGACGCCTTGGTGGCGACCCGAGACGATGATCGACTCGTCCGCCGTGGAGTAGGCTAGCCCGTTCTCGTGGAGCCAGTCTCCCGCGCCCGGGGCCCAATCCTCTGGGTCGATGAACGTCGTCCGTGTGGGATCGAAGACCTGAGTGAGATCCCAGCCATTTTCTACCTCGCCGGTGTCGGCGTCGATTTCGACGATGCGGTCCTGGATGGTGGACGCACCGTCTCTCGACGCGAGGACAAGGATGTTGCCGAAATGCTCGCTCCGGGTCCCGGGGGGCACCCCTTCGCAGCTGTCCTCGCTGCCTATCTGCAAGATCTCGTGGTTCAACGTGTAGTCCGACAGCTGGAAGGCGCGCACGATGCGACCGAGCTTCGAAACCTCGACGATCCTGTCGAAGGACCCGGTGAGGATGTTGCCGGTTGTCGAACGCCTCAGCGTGAACGTCTCACCCTTCGGCAGATCATCGAGCCTCAGCGCCCAGCGGATGGCCCCACGCTCGTCGAAGGCGATCGATCGCGTCCAGTCGACGAACACGATAGGGGGATTGGGGTTCGGCTCTATGCTGATCTCGGCCACGGTCCACCCCGGTTCCATCAGCTCGGGAACAGCGGTCCTGACGTCGATGGTCGGGACCCAGGAGTCCTCTCCGGGCTTCACGAGGCGAGTCTCGATCGTCAGCGTCAAATCGACGCCTTCTCGATCGACCAGGTCGACGTGGATGCGGACCTCGTTCTCACGGTCGGCATAGAGCCCGAGAACGGGCACATGGTAGCCGGGCTCGGCAAACGTCAGGTCCGAACTGTCCAGCTGGTTCGCGCGGTCGATGTCGGTTGGGGAATAGGCTCGCTCGAAGTCCTGTCCGCCATCCTGCCCGACCACGACCACCTGGAAGCCCTGGACGGAGCGGGCCTCGATCCCACGAAGGTTTACGACCGCAACCAGGGGGCTGTTGCCGTAGGGATCGACCTGGACGTCGTACGCGCTCGCGGCCGCGCCCGCCGCGTTGGTGCCTCCGTCGGTACCGGCCGTACCGCCGTTTCCCGACGCGCCAGACGTATCCGCCGTGCCGCCGTTGCCCGCCGTGCCGCCGTTGCCCGCCGTGCCGCCGTTGCCCGCCGTGCCGCCGTTGCCCGCCGTGCCGCCGTTGCCCGCCGTGCTCGAGGTGTCATTGGACTCGCTCGACCCCGAGTCGCACGCGAATGAACCCATTCCGACCGCCAGGAGGGCCAACCGTACCAGACGGACTACCTCGACCGTCTGCCGTCCACTGCCTCTGCCCGACGGTGGCCGTACAAGAGCGCGATTGCGGGTGCCCAGCCATTGAGCCCAACCAGCGAAACCATTCTCCGTCCAATCATCCCTCCGCGCTCGCTCCATCCTCAGATGGTTCGTGCCGTCTCGATGCGCCAAATGAGCATTCCCAGCATCGCGCAACTTCGCCATGACCCTCCGTCGGGATCCGTCTCGCCTCTTCTCTTCGCTTCATTATTTCATTTGGCCAGGAGCCAGGCTTTCGATCACTGCGCATCTGCGTTTGGTGCCATCGAACACCAGGACCCCGGCAGTGTTCGCCCCCTCGGTTCCCCCTCGGGTCAGGTCCCGCAGGGCAGTACGTGTTGCAGCCGGTGGCGCAGGGGTTCTCGCAAGTCTGCCCGCACCAGGGCATCGGCCAGGAGATGCAGCCTGAAATGGGCTCGGCCGAGTCCCGAGAGTTGAAGCACCCGGCGAGCGGCCCGACCACGACCGGGACGCCCCCGAGAAGGACCAGTCCCCTCGCCGCCACGGGGGCAACACCACGTGAGGTCGCGAGGGGCGCGGGGGGGTGGATCCCGAGCTCGCCCAGCGGCCGCGCGCTCGCGCGGATGGCGGGCACCAAATCCCTGACTTCAATCGTTTTTTGCCCAACGTCGCGAAGAAATCGCCCTTTCCTCCTCGGACAACGGTATGAGGGAAGAGAAGGTCTGGATTCGACGTAGTGGCCAGAACACGGGTAGTAAGAGCCAGCAAGGGGTTGAGTGATGCTAGACCGCGCGGTTGCGTCAGTTCTCTTTTTGAGCGCACTTGCTCTGACACAGGGTTGCACCATCACGTCTGGCGAGCCGGGCGAGCCGGACGAGACGGGCGGCACCGGCGCCGCCGCACCCGATGACACGGGAGGCCGGCCCTCGGGCGAGGCGGGCAGCCCCTCGGGTGAGGCGGGTAGCCCGTCGGGAGAAGCGGGCAACCCCGCCGGAGGAACGGCCGACCCCTCGGGTACGGCAGGCAACCCCTCGGGTACGGCGGGCAACCCCGGTGGCGGTCCGTCGGGTGACGCCGGCAGTCCCACTGCCGGCGCGGGCGGGACGCGCGCGGGCGCGACGCTCCGTCCGCCACTCGGTCCGTTGGACGATGGCACGGGAGGCAGCGACGAGGTGGTTGCGCCCGAGGACGGGCCTGCCGTCGATGAGCTGTCCCGGGCCGCAGTGCGGATCATCCAGGAAGCGGACATCGTCCAGTTCAGTGGCAATCGACTGTACGCGATCTCCCGTGTCGGTGGCCTGTCGATCATCGACGTAGAAACCCGCGATCGGTTGCGACTACTGGGCCTCTACCGCCTGCCCGAGGTCACGCCGTTCGAGATGTTCATTCGCGGCGAGAGGGTCATCGTCCTGTTCACCGGTGTCCCCGTCTACGACCCCGAAACCTATACCAACGAGACGACCAGCCGCGTGGTAGCACTCAACGTCGCGGATCCAGCCAACATCGTCGCGACCGACGAATTCGACGTTCCCGGCGAGATCTCCGACTCTCGGATCGTCGGCAACGCCCTCTACCTCGTCTCGTACAAGAATGAGCATTGCTACGACTGCGACCGGGTGGAAACCTCAGTCACGTCGCTCGACATCTCCAATCTCGGCGACATCGTCGAGGTCGAGCAATTGGCCTTTCCCGAAACCGAAGCGGGCTCCGGAAGCTACTCCCAGCGCAGCGTCACCGTGACTACGGACCGGATGTACGTCGGCGGGATTGGCGACACCGGCTACGATGGATCTGAAATCCAGGTGGTCGACATCTCGAGCCCAAGCGGCGACATGACCCTGGGCGACACTGTCGAAGTCGAGGGGAGTATCCTGAGCCGTTGGCAGATGGACGAGTACAATGGAGTGCTGCGCGTCGTCAGTCAGCCTCAATGGGACTCGTCGCAGCCACCGGTCATCCAGACCTTCCAGATCGACTCATCCACCAACCTGACACCACTGGGTCGAACGGAGATGGAGATCCCGGAAGGCGAGGACCTGCGCAGCGTGCGCTTCGACGACGATCGAGCCTACGCCATCACCTTCTTCGAGACCGATCCGCTCTTCACCATCGACCTCTCGGATCCAGCCAACCCACGTCAGGCGGGCGAACTGGAGATGCCTGGCTGGATCTACCATATGGAGCCCCGCGGCAACTTCATGCTGGGGCTGGGCTTCGACAACACGAACGACGAAGGCTCGCTCAACGTGACGCTGATCGATGTGTCGGACATCGACCACCCTGCGTTGCTCGACCGGGCAAACTTCGGGGGGTCGTGGGCCAAGATCTCCGAGGATCAGAACCGCGTCCACAAGCTGTTCAACGTCGAGGACGAACTGGGGCTCGTCTTCGTGCCCTACAGCGGGTACACGAGCGGATGCGGGTCCTACACGAGCGGCATCCAGATCATCGAGTACGACACGACGTCCTTGACCCTGCGCGGAGTCGCCCCTCAGGTCGGCACCGCGCGGCGCGCGAGGATCTACGACGAGCGTCTGTTCGGCGTGTCCGAGGAACGGGTGCAGGTGTTCGACCTCGGTGATCTGGACCGCCCGGTAGAAACGGCGTCGCTTCCCCTGGTGCACCGCGTGCATCGCACCATCCCGGTCGGCGCGAAGGTGCTGCGGGTTCGCTCGGACTGGTGGACGCAGAGCGGCCAGGCGGATCTCACGACCCTTGAGGAGGTCGAGTCTCCTATGGTCGGCGAGCAGTTGAATCTGTCGGCCGCGCTCTACGACGAGGCCACCGAGGACAACGCCTGCGACTACTACGACTACGACTTCATCAGGAACGCGCCAGCGTTCGCCTTCGGGTCGCACGTCGCGATGGTCGTGTCACATCACGACGTCGAAGGCTCCGTCACCGACATCCTGGTCCTCGACACGAGCGGCGACGTGCCCGCGGTTTCTGCCAAGCTGCGGCTCGACTTCCCGCTGCGGGTCACGGATCTCGGTCCGAACGTGGTGCAGGTTCGAGACTCCCTGGTCCTGCTCCGCGCAGGCGCGGCGAGCGGTGAGTTGGTCGAGAACGTGGTCGAGGTCGTGGATCTGAGCGACCCGACGAGTCCGCACCGACTCTCCCCGATCGAACGAGCCGCCGCCTGGGGGACGACCGGCTTCTACGTGGACGGCACCGATGTGCTGCTCGGGTACTATGACACCAGCGGACCGGACGACACCCTGATGTTCTTCGTCGATCGAATAGGCATCGAAGATCCCTCGGACCCCGACGTGAGCGAACCGTTGAGCATCCCTGGTCTCCTGTTGGGTCCGACGGGGGAGCACCTGTTGACGGTCGATTTCGCCGACGTGGTGGTGAACGGCGTCTCATGGACGACCTGCTACTACGAGTACGGCGGGCAGTGGGAAAGCGAGGACGAAACCTGCGCCTACAGCGAGCGGACCCTCAAGCTCGTGTCGCAAGCGGGAGCGGCGCTGTCAGAGCAGGTTCTCGATTCCAACCTGCAGCTTGCCGCGATCCATCGGGGTGAGGATCGCTCATTCCTGCCAGCGGTCGTCTACGCCGACTACTCGGAGAAGATGCTCATCGTGGGGGCGGATGGGGACGAACTCACGACCAACCTCATCGATCTGGACGCGCGTCCCTTCTCCTCGCAGCCCGTCGGTTCGAGTCTCTACTTCTTGAAGGGGGGGGAGTTTACCCTCCTCGACGCGACGAACGTCGCGGATCCGACGGAAACCGCAATTCAAGCCCTATACTCGACCAATCCCAATCACCTGGCGTTGACCAGCACGCATGCGGTCGTGGCCCTGGACGACTACGGCGTGCAGCTGATCGAGCTTCCATGAGGTAGGAACCGGTCCCATGCGAAACGCCATCTCCGCGCTCCTCGTCCTCGTGGCAGCCCTCCTGGCGTGCAAGCAGCCCAGCTCCGATCGGAAGACCCACGACGACGCCGATCCACGCCCCGCCGCCAAGCCGGAGTCCGCCGTCGAGACGGCGTCCGCGGCCGTGGCAGCGGCGGACCAGACGACGGAGGGGTCGGGGTCGCAGGACGGCGGGGACGCGCCAGCCACACCCGCGAGCGCAGCGGTTGCCCCGCCGACAGGAGCGCCGGGGTCGACCGCCGCGCTCGTCCCAGCTACCGCGTCGCCCGGGTCAGGTCTCGCGAAGACCAGCGCCGGTACGACTGCCACCGCCACCGCCGCGGCAACCGCGCGTCCCCCCGCCACCGCCGCGGCAACCGCGCGTCCCACCGCCACGGCCACAGCGACCGCGCGTCCCACCGCCACCGCCGCGGCGACCGCGCGTCCCACCGCCACGGCCACGGCGACCGCGCGTCCCACCGCCACGGCCACAGCGGCCGTTTCGACCACCAAGCCGCCCAAGACGCGACCGGGGTTCCTCAGTCCGGGACTGTCTGGCTCCGATCGATCCGGGGGGTCCGACTCGAGCCGTCGCCGGACGACGGATGCGCCCACACGCCCTGGAGCCGAATAGATGTGGTACCGCGCAGACCCTGCCCCCAACCGGAAATGCCACTGGGTGAGGTTCGCCACCTCGGTCGCCGTGCTCTTGGGCCTAGTCGTGGACGGATGCGCGATCGTCGAAACCGACCCCGATGGGGAGGATGGGACGACCGGCACGGGCGGCAGGGAGACGCCGGCGACTGGTGGGATGGAAGCCGGTGGAGAGGCTAGCGTCGGTGGCGTCAGCGCTGGGGCCAACGGGAACCAGGCCGGCTCGGTCGAAGATGGGGGCGGCCGCCACCAGGCAGGCTCGACCGGCACTGGGGGTAGCGGGAACGAGGCGGGTTCAGTCGGCGCTGGGGGCAGCAGCAACGAGGCGGGCTCCCTCGGGTGTGGGGGAGTCACCGAAGCGGGTACCTGCGACGGCACGGAGCTCGTCGTCTGCCAGGATGACACCCTGACCCGGATCGATTGCGCCCAGGTGGGGGCCTTGTGCAGGCTCGGGCCTGACGGTGCGGAGTGTGCCGACCTGAGTCGCGCGACGATGGCGTGTGGCACGCTCACCGAATTGGGCACCTGCGAGGAAGGTGAGCTCCTCCGCTATTGCGACACCACGGGCCTGGTCGAGAGCGCCCAAACGATCAACTGTGCGGCCTACGGTCGGCTCTGCGACCCCACGGCGGCGAGCGACGGAGGTGCGGCCTGTGTTTCTCATGGCCCCTGCGGCGAAGTCGACGAGAACGGGACGTGCGCGGGAAACGAGCTGCGCTTCTGCGAGGAGGGTGAGCTCTTCGTCTTCGACTGTGGGGTGGACGAGTGCCGCGTCGTGGGAGGCTTCGCCGACTGTTTCCTCCCTGGCGTCACCGATGGCTGCGGAACCGAGACGGCCGGAGGGCGGTGCGACGGCAACGTCCACGTGAGCTGTCTGGGTGGCGTGGTCACCAGGGAGGAATGTGACACCCTCGGCCTCGAGTGTCAGTCGGCAGCAGAGAGTGCCGGATGTGAGCGAGGGACTGCGTGCCCCGCCGCATGCCCAGGTGGAACAAGCTGCGACGGTGGACTCTGTGTCCCCGAATCGGCCGCCAGTCGCGCCTGGACCGTGATGGTCTACATGGTCGGGGACAACAACCTGTCGGACGCGGCCTACCTGGATCTCGCAGAGATGGAGGCCGTAGGATCGACCGATGATGTGCAGATCGTCTCCCAGGTCGAGTTCTCCCAGGTCTTCTCGCTGCTGACGCCGAGCGAGTATCGAGCAGATACCTACCGAGTCGCCATTGCCGCCGATGGCGACGACACGGCGGTGGGGAGCTTGGCAGATGCCGAGTCGTTGGGGGACGTCGACATGGCCGACCCCGCGACGCTGGAGGGCTTCCTCCGTTGGGCGGTGGAGACCTACCCGGCGCAGCGCACGGCGTTGGTCTTCTGGGACCACGGCGAGGGCTACAAGGGGGGATTTTTCGACAGCACCGCCGACCGCACCATGAGCATCCGGGACATGATCGATGGCGTGCGCGAGGCCGGGGTGCACCTCGATCTGTTGGCGTTCGATGCCTGTCTGATGGGGATGCACGAGATCGCCTATGGGTTCCGCGGCTTCGCGAACGTCATGGTGGCATCGGAGGAGACGGTGCCCGGGACGGGGTTCCCATACGAGTCCATCCTAACGAATCTGACGGCGAGCCCCGGGATGACCGCAATGGAGCTCGGGGCCCAGGTGGTGCAAGACTACACCGACCACTACTCGGTCGGGCTGCGGGCCCGGTCGGTGACGATGGCGACGTTGGATCTCGGCAAGGCGAAGGCTCTCAATGAGGAGCTGGCAAGCTTCGCTCGGACCGTGGGCGACGACCTCGCCTCCCATCGGGCCGCCGTCCAGTCGGCGCTCCGAGCCGATACCACACTCCGCTTCACCGACCCCGACTCCGCCGATGTCTTGGGAGCGCTGGCGTCGTTCGGAGTCATCGAGGGAGACATCGGGACCGCCGCAAACGATCTCGCGTCGTTCATCGGGACCGAGGGGATCATCATGACGAGCCAGGCGACGGGCATCGTCGAGGCCGCGACGGGACTGGCGCTCTACCTCCCCGAGAATGCCTTCAGTGCCTACACGACAGGGACGTTCGAGGACTACCGTAGCCGGACGAGCTTCCTCCCGCTCGAGCCCTGGCACGCGCTCGTGGCGCGGCTCACCAACGACACCGACACCGGCGGTGCCCCCGTCTCGGGCGATGCCGCTGACACCTTCAGTCTCGTTCTCTCGTGGGCAAGCGAGCCCGATGGTGTCGAGTCGGAGGCCGACCTGGATCTCTATGTCTACGAGCCCAACGGAGATTTCGCGACGCCGCCCAACGGCACGACGAGCACGAACGGCATGCTCTCGGCCGACTCCTACGATTCGGGGGTCCCACGCGAGTCCTATGACCTCAAAGCGGATCACCAGAGTGGTCGCTACATCGTTCTGGTGCACTTCTATTCGGGTCCCGAGGGAGAGCAGGCCTACCCGCGGCTCCAGGTCATCCAGCCCGATCTGACGGGTGGCAGCCGCACGCTGCTGCGCGGCAAGGTCGAGGAACACGAACTCTTGGAGTACCCGATGGACAGCTCGGTGCCGCTCGTCACGACCATCGACGAAGGCAACGTGCAGCAGGTGTACGACCTCGATTTCTCGGACATCTGGTGGGCGGTCAACATCGAGGTCCGATGATCCAGCGGGGGAAATGGTCACCGTGCTGGGCGCTTCTGGCGGCTGGAGCCGCGTGCCAGTCGGGAGTGAAGAGCGGCAGCGGGGCTGTGTCGGCCCAGCCCGCCCCGGAGGGTGCCGTGGAACCGGTGGCGCTCGCATCGGCGACGATGCAGCCGCCATTGGCCGCGAGAGCCCCGGACGGGGCGGCGGCCACACCCCCTGCATCGGTAGCCGGGGCGCGGTCCGCCCAAGTAGGGACGGACGTCGTGGTGACAGGGCTCTTCCTCGGCTGGAAAGGGCCGTGCAAAGGGGTTCCCCCATCACGCTCGGCCTGGCATCTGGCGGATGGCGCTGCCGCCGACGCTCCTTGTCTCTACGTGGACGGAAGGCTGCCAGACGGCGCCAGCGCGACCAACCCTCCCGCAGGTTTTCGGGTGACGGTGACCGGACGGGTCCGCGCGAGCGACTCGGGCCGATTCCTGGAGGCGTCTGCCGTGGAGCGAGCGCCGTGAAGGCTCGCATCCTCGGTGGTGGCGGCGCCGGCGTGCTCCTACTGGCGGGGGGCATCTGGTGGCTGTCGCCTTCCTGGACAGACGGCGCCGCGAAGAAGGGGGCGACGGGCGCGGACGGATCGCGGTCTACTCCGACCGTCGGCTCGCGTCCGTCCGACCCTCCCGCGCCCGTGGCGCCTGCCGCCCGCGCCACGCGCGGACGAACGGCGGTGGATCGCGCGCCCGAGACCCGAGTCCGGGGGCCCCGAACGAGCCTCTTCAACGAGCCCCCACGCGGCGGCCCGTTCGAACGCGCGCTGGTTTCGCCATCGATGGTGGCGATGAGCGGGGGAAACCTCGAGCGGCTCCGTGATGCCACCGCTCGTTCCGAGGATCGCGCGACGCGGGCGGGCCGCCTCGATGGGCGGCTCGCCGCTCGCCTCGCTGCCCTCCGCACCGATCCCGCCGCGGATCGCGAAGTCATCGCAACGCTCGAGAGGAATCTCGCCCGGCGCCGCACGCTGGAGAAACGAACGGCGCCGTCGCCGTCCGCTCGCCGCACGCGGTGGGCGGACTAATTCCCTTGGCGACTCGTGAGAGGAGATGGATTGATGTCAAATGGCAGGATCTCTGGGTGGATGGCGATGGCGCTGACCCTCGCTGCTGCTTCTGCATGCACCATCGAGAGCAGCGACTGCAGCGACTGCGACTGCAGCAACTGCGACGGCGATGACGAAACCGGCGGGCGCGCGAGCGGGCAACCCTCGACCGGAGGCGCGCAACCTTCGGACGGTGGGGAAGGCAACCCCGCCACCGGAGGCCGGACCCCGAGCCAGAACCGCGGAGGCCAAGGTGGCGTGGTCGAGCCCTCGCGGGGCGGCGAAGGTGGAGTCTCCGCATCACGGGCTGGCGCCGGCGGGGAAGGCAACGCCATCGAACCCTCGAGCGGGGGCGAGGGCGGGGTCCCCGCGGCGCACGCTGGCGCCGGCGGAGAAGGCAACGCCGGCCCCTGCTACCTCGACTACGAGCTCTGCGACAACGGCGTCGATGACGACTGCAATGGTGCCGAGGACGAAGTCCCCTGTCGTGAAGTGGACGCGTGCTCCTACGACGGCACCGAGCTGCCCACCGAGCAAGGGTGGGAGTATGCCGCGGTGGGGATGGAGACGGCGGACGTCGAAGTGGACATCACCGATGGGGTACTCCACGTAAGCGATGATTCGACTTCGTCCGGTTCGCACTTGGGATGGGGGCGAGACTGCTTTGGCTCGATCGATCCCGGCTACGTCTACGTGGCGGAGTTCCGCGTGCGGGCGGTGAGCGCCACCGCGCAGGGTGGCTTCCGCCTCGGACTCGGCGATGGCATGAACCTCCTCGATCTCTCCTTGTTCCCCGACGATCTCCTCGTTGGGGGCTCCCTGGGGTGCGACCAGACGACGGTCAGCGAAGACCTCGCCTCCGAGTTCGCGACCATTCGCCTGGAGCTACAGAGTGACGCCGGTACAGATGCCGTCTCCACCTTCGTCGATGGTGCGCTCGTGAATGAATCCACGACGACCTGCACGGCCTCCCAGTGGGAGGTTTCCTTTGGGATGTTCTCCACCGACGGCACCGGCGAAGGCTACGTGGACGACGTCCGGGCATGGCGCGAACGACGCCAGTAGCGACGGCCGGTAGCCTGACTTGGAATTGCCTCACCGGCGCGCGCCGCTTGGGCTGGGGTAAAAAACCCGGTTTGGCCCGACAGCCCACGTCGGTCGTGCGTCCGTTCACGTCGAGCGGTTTCTCGTCCAAGTCCGAGTCACCGAAACCGTTGCTTCCGAGAAAGTGGAGCCACTGGCCGAGGGCGGCACGCTCGGCGTCCGTCAACGCGGCGATCGGGTTCGTGGGCTCCAGGGTAGGCTGGGGCACGAATCGTTCGTCGCCGCCCTCGCCGCCGGCGGGGAGGTAGATCCAGGCGGGCTCGTCGGCGGCGCTGCGCTCGCCGTCCTGGCAGGACTCCCCGCGATGACCAGAGCCGGAGGCGCCCTCCTCGGGGGTGATCTCCTGGCACCAGCTCGTCGGCACCTCTTACGCCTTCGCACGCCCAGAACGACCGCCCTGTCTTGTCCTGCAGCGTCCACACGCAAGGCACACTCCGATCCCTGTCGGCTGGCGGTGTCCGCGTCGTGGCGTCGGCCTCCGTGCGTGAGATCGCGGGGAGCCGCGGACGCGGGCACGGAGGACACCCGTGCGTGGTTCATCGCGTTGCACGCCGATGCCGGAGCGCCTTCCGAGAAGCCGCCTAGAGCAGCAATCAGGTTGATTGCTGCGTCAAGTCAACAACCCAAGCCGGCGGGGCCGGAACCAAACAGGCCAGGCCATCAGCGGTCAGCGATCAGGTAGAACGTGGAGACCCGGATCGCTGACGCCTGATTGCTGATAGCCACGAGAACATTGAGAGATCTTCTGCCGGATCCGGTCAAGATCACACCGCCAAGGGCCTAGAGCACCGGACCGGCAGCAGACCTCTCCAGAGGCAGCGCTGGAAATGCGTCCTCGCCTCGCACAAACGCGTTTCCAGCGCTGCCGTTGCTGTCGGCAATCTGATCGGTGCTCTAGAGCAGACGTGCCCGCATCTTGGCCAGCGTGTGCAGGACGTTGCCCTTCGCCTGCTCCTGCCCTATCTGGCGGAGGAATTCGAAGTAGTCGGCGAGCTTCTTGCGAAAGCGCTCACCTTCGAGCGTGTCCGCTTCCGCGTGGCGGGCCTCCTCGTCGCTCACGTCGAAATTGATGAAGCCGCGGCAGTTCGTGGCGCCACAGCGGCAGGGGTCGCGTTCCGGCTGGTTTCGGGTCACCCAGCCATAGAAGGTGGTGATCTCCTGTTGCGGGACGATCGTGCGCAGACACTCGATGCGGCCGTCGCCTCTCGAATAGACGGTCGCGTTCGGGCGGCAGCTGTGGTTACAGAGCCAGCCGCCCGGCACGCTGGTATCGGGGACGATCACCGTCCCGTCGTCGGAGAGGAGGGTCACCTTGGTCTGCGCGGCGAGCCGAGACTCGAAGCTCCAGACGTCAACGCGGCGCTGCTTCGGTGCGTAGGGGACGATCACGTCGCCCGGCTCGAAGCGCCGAAGCGCGAACACTCCGCGTCCCTCGATGGCGCCATCGCGAAAGGCGACCTTGGCGACGGTGTACTTCATGCGCTTCTTCAATGTCCGGATTTTAGCCCCGGTCGCGTCCTACCTCCACTCCCAAGTGCTGTCGCGACAGGGACGGGCCTTGGCTCGTGGGGTCAGCCCGCCCCCCGCATAGAACCCGGCGTGCGCGACTACTGCACCGGGCTCCCACCTCGGGTCTTGGCGCGGAAACGCTGGTCAGGCCAGGGATGCTGCGTGCGGACCGGTGGAAGCCGGCGAAGCGAGAGCCGATTGATCCGCCGCCAGTTCAGGCAGCACCGTTGACTGCGTTGCCGCAGCTGCCGATGCCAGAGACGACTGATCTCGGATCGGAAGCGGGCGAGGGCGCGGACGTTCGGCGCGACGGCATGAGAGGCGAGGTAGCCGCGGAGCATTTGCCCGAGCCACTTCCCCTGCGCTGACACGGGATCGTGGCGGTGCCGCACCATCTGCCGTTTGACAGCGTGCAGCGTCGCTCGCATCCGCGCCGGCTCCGTGCATCGAAAGGCGTCCCATCGCCCGTTCCGCTTCCTGCTCCACCAATGCGTGAACCCGACGCGAGCGAAGCGGCGTGGCTCGAGCGATCCGCTCGGCGAACGACGGTCCCACGCCGGGCCAACCGGAGACCTCTTCGCTCCGATGGCGATGGATGGTACCGCAGGCGAATGCACCTGGCGCGCCTCATTGGCCCCGAGCTCGAAACGCTGCTCGCCGAGGAGCCCTCGGCGGTCCGTGCGTTGCTGGATGAGATCCACCCAGAGGACATCGCCGATTTGGTGGACGCCCTCGACGACCAGCGCGCTGGCCAGCTCCTGGCGGAGCTTCCGGTGCGCTATGCAGGGCAGGTCTTCGCGCGCCTCGACCAGGAGCGCCAGCTCGAACTCACGGCGCTCATGGGCGTGGCCCGCACCTCTCGCATCGCGGTCGAGATGGAGGGCGACGACCGCGCCGACTTCGTCCGCGCCCTGCCAGCCACCGTAGGGGCGGCACTCCTCCGCGAGCTCGAACGGTCCAATCCGGAGGTCGCCAGGGAGGTGGAGTCCCTGGCTCGGTGGCCCGAGAGCTCCGCCGGTGGCCTGATGACGCCGGAGTATTGGGCGGTCGGCCCCGAGGTTACGGTCGGCGACGCGCTGCTCGAGATCCGGCGCAACGCCGAGGCCCCCGAGGTGCTGGACGTCATCTACGTCGTGGACCAGGCCGACCACCTGAGCGGTCAACTCACCATTCGCGACGCCGTGATCCGCGATCCGGACACACCGATCGCTCAGGTGATGCGCCACAACGTCATCTCCGTACCACCGGAGATGGACCAGGAAGAGGTCGCTCGCATCATCGGCAAGTACGACCTGAGCTGTCTGCCGGTAGTCGATGCGGAGGGTCGAATGCTCGGACTCGTCACCACCGATGACATCATCGACGTGTTGCGGGAGGAGGCGGACGAGGATGCGCAGCGGATGGGCGGGATTCGGCCCATCGAAGACACGTATTTCAACGTCTCCTTCGGCACCTTCATCCTCAAGCGCGCCCCGTGGGTCCTGGTCCTCTTTATCGGGGGCTTCCTCACGGCAATGGCGATGGAAGCCTTCGATCGGGTCCTGAGCGTGGTGACCCAGATTGCGTTTTACATCCCCATGCTCATCTCGGCGGGCGGCAACACCGGCTCGCAGTCCTCAACGCTGATCATCCGCTCGCTCGCCGTGGGTGACGTGACGCTTCGGGACTGGTGGCGGGTGTTGCTCCGCGAACTCGCCATAGGCCTGACGCTGGGCGGGATCCTGGCCGCGGTCGGCGTCACCCGGGTGCTCGTGGGTGGTTCCGACCTGGGCATGGCCGCCTTGATCGGCATAACGGTCACGTCCATCGTCGTCATCGGATGCCTCATCGGATCGATGATGCCGCTGGTTCTCCACCGGTTGGGGGTAGATCCCGCCACCAGCTCGACCCCCTTCATCGCCACCATCATCGACGTGCTCGGCGTCGTCATCTACCTCGGCCTCGCCCAGTGGATTCTGGCTGACGTGCTCGCTCGCGCCGCGCTCGGACTCGAACCGTCCCTTTGAGGACGTATGCGTTCACGCCCCAGCCGCCCCGGCCGAAGGCCGCTTCGCTGGCTAGGCGCGACGAGCACCCCACGCCCTCACCCACAATGCTCCGCAGTACGGGGCCCGGAGGACGCGGGTCCCGGGAGCGGAGCGCGTACTTGGGTACGTGAGCGCCTGGGGGTCCACCCGAGAGCTATCGCGCCCCGCAGGACGCAGCGCGACGAGAGGAGATGCACTGACCCCAACGGGACGCGTCGGCGGTCAGCCCCCAGAGACCGCCGTGATGGCCGACGGGCAGTTCACCTGCTGGTAGTTGAAGTTCGGGTTGTCCGCCAGGTTGCCCCAGTCTGTCCACCACAGGCAGCCATCAAGCAGATCCGGCTTGCCGTTGAATACCTGCTGGCACTTGCTGCGGGCACACTCGATGGCGGCAGAGCGGTTGCCAGAATTCTGGTTGCGGCACTGGAGGAAGAAGCCACCGTAGCGCTCACCGAGATCCGAGGCACCCCACGAGTTGGAGCAGGCATCGAAGTCGCCGACGCCTCCACCCGGAATCAGAAGATCGAACTGTCCGCCGCCGATCCCGCCCGTGTTGATCTTCTGCACGATCATGACCTTGCCAAGCAAGGCAGCGGACCCGGGGTCGTCGTATCCAGAGCTGGTGCTGCCCGTGAACTCGATCTGGTAGCAGGCCCCGCAAGCCCCCTCGTTGAAGGCAGCGAACCCATAGGCGAGGGTACTACTCACCGCCCACGGTGCCATGGACCAGCATTGGTAGGCACCACCGCCAAAGCAGGCGCTCTGCTCGTCACGGTTGCTCATGACGTTGCCGCTCGCGTCGCAGGATTTGGCCGAGCCCTGGTCGGGCCAGGCGCAGCTCGGCTTGCAGCAATCCCAGTAGTGGGTGGCGTGCCCTGGCGTGGGGCTGGTGATCGGTGGCGGCATGTCGACGCTGCCGCCGGTGTTCTGGTTGCCGCCGGTGTTGTGGTTGCCGCCGGTGTTCTGGATGCCCCCGGTACCGCCGGCCCCGCCCGTCGAACCGCCACCGCACTCGCCGCAGCTCTCCATGCAATAGCCGTTTTCGAGGAACCACTGGGAGCCGCAATTGCCCGCCCAGGTAGCCCAAGTCTCGCAAGGGGTATCGTTCGGAGACTTGTTCGTGCAGTTCACGGCAACGCCGCCGGTGTTCTGGATGCCGCCCGTGTCGTGCTGAACCCCACCCGTGTCCTGCTGGACCCCGCCCGTGTCGCCCGGGATCCCTCCCGTGTTGCCCGGGATCCCGCCCGTGTTGCCCGGGATCCCACCTGTGCTGCCCGGGATCCCACCTGTGCTGCCCGGGATCCCGCCCGTGTTGCCCGGGATCCCTCCCGTGCTGCCCGGGATCCCACCTGTGCTGCCCGGGATCCCTCCCGTGGGCTGACCACCGGTCGGGGGCGCACCACCGAGCGGAGTACCACCGGTCCCCGTGGCACCGACGGGCCCCGTACCACCAGCGCCGAACTCGCCGCCGAGGGCCGAGCCCCCAAAACCCGAATCGACGCCACCAGTGAGAGTCGCGAAGGGAGAGAATCCCTCCTCCGAGCCAGCACACGAGACGCCGAGACCACCACTCGCGGCAACTACCGCCAACAGCGCACCACTCCGTAAGGATCGTCGACCAGCCACCATGAGATGCAAGGTAGCGTGATCCCACGTGGAAGCAATCGGCTCTCCGGCTCAATTGCGCCGGTTTCCGCCGAGGCCGCGCACCCGATCGATGGGTTCAGTGGCAGTCGAATTCTTCTCGGCTCTGGTGATCCGCTGCGCCATGCACGCTAGATTCCGCTGGCTCGGCAACATCGATTCGAATTCTAGCTCTCGGCAGACGCGGGATCGTCCCATCGATTACTAGACCGGAACGGTGTCGGGCCCGGCGCCCGCGGGCGCCGAGGAGACCTGGCGCGGGGCCAGGCCCGCAACCCAAGCACGACACCGGATCGGGCCCGCGCTGGGTTTCGTCGTGGCGGGAGGGGTGAGGCCTCCCCCGCGTCGCCCGCGACACGCTGCCTCTCCCTCCTCACCGCTTGACGAGCGGCGGGCGCTTCCGGGGCCGATGGACCGCGCTGCCGAAGACCTGCGCGCGATGCGCGGATTCTCGGACCTGGAGCAGCAATCAGGTTGATTGCTGCGTCAAATCAATGACCAAGAGCACCGAACCGGCAGCAGACCTCACCAGAGGCAGCGCTGGAAACGCGTCCTCGCCTCGCATGAACGCGTTTTCAGCGCTGCTGTTGCTGTTGGCAACCTGATCGGTGCTCTAGGGAGTGTCCGCAAACCGAGCCCGAGCCCGAGCCCGGCCTCGAACCAACCCCTTGAAGGCACTCCCCAATCGTCAGGAGGTCCGAAGCCTCCGGACTCCGGTATGGCAGCCTCGGCCAGGGCAGGACGGTGGGATGGCGGACCCAACGCCCCGCACCGCTGGCAACCGTCACGATAGATCTTTCCGCGAGGACCACCAGGACCAGCGCGGGACACGGCGACAAATGTCCGCACCAGCGACCACTCGCCCATGATCCTCAGCCATCGGCGCCGAACGCCGTTCGTGAAGCCGCTGGGCTTGTCGCAGCCCTACCGATGGGAGGGCCACCGTGCCCGCGCAGGGTCACGGCTCGCGCTTCGGGTCACTGCACCCCGTTCGTCGCCGCGCGCGGCAGAACACCCCGAGCTTGGGTTGGCAAGCGTGGATCCGCAGCTTGTAGGCCATTCACCCGATAATCGACGGCGAGTTGGGCTGGCAGGCGTGGATCCGCAGCTTGTAGGCCATTCACCCGATGCTCGACGGCGAGGCGGTCGCAACGGCGGCCCATGTCGACAGGAGATGGACGGGAGATGGATGGGAGTCGCCGCGAATACGGACCGACACACCACCGCGGCCACCCTGGCCGCCGGACCACCCTGCGGCCCCGTGGCCCGCCCTGGATCGCGACGGAGAGCGACCACGAGACACGCGCACATCGCCACCATCAACAGAACGAGAGGGAGCGCCGTGGTGATCGCCCCGATCTGGAGAACCCGCAGCCCACCCACGACGAGCAAGATGGAGGCGGCGGCGCCTTCGACCAGGGACCAGAAGATTCGCTGCCCGATCGGGGAAGCAGGATCCCCGTCGGCGCTCAGGATGTCGATCACCAGCGACCCCGAATCCGACGAGGTCACGAAGAAGCTTGTCACGACGGTAGTGGCGACCAGCGCGCAAATGCGGGATCCAGGCGGCGTATCCAGCAGGGAATAGGGCGCCGAAGGCACGCTGCGCTCCACAGCGTCGGCGATCGAGCCAAGCTGGTGGTGGTCGCCCTGCGCGGCGCGCGCCGAACGAAGCACCGATCGCCGCCAAGCATCTCACCGGTCCGAAGTCCTGTCGGACGGTCGCTCTCGACGGTTCCCCCGAACGCGCCCGAATGGGCACCGCCGCGCCGTTCGACTTCGCGACGTCTGCCTCAGAAATGGGCAGCATCCCGCCAACCGGCAGGGTACGCCGCCGAACCTCTCGGGTCCCAAACTGACGGGGCTCGGCACACCGCCCGCTGGACCGAACACACCCGGGCTGGTGAAAACCTCTCTGCGTTTGCTCGTTCCTGGTTCGATCGGGAGATGGCCTCGAACTCGCGGGCGGAAACGTCGGGCCGCGCCTCGAGCCGAAGCCGACGACCGCTCCCAGCTCAAGGCCCGCCACCACCTCCGAATCACCGCGCGCGCGAACTCGTGCCCACCCCCATCCCACTCCCCAATCCCGCATTCTCCCCGCTCCCGAACCCACCAACTGAATCGCTACCGGCCCAACCGCCACCCAGCATTTCCCCGGCATTCCGCGAACCGTGGAGGCACAACCCGTCCGTGAGGGCACCCCGCCCAGCCTCAGGCAGCACTTCTGGGTCCACGAGCTCGTTTCTCTCTGGGCTGCGGCGACGCTGGCAAACCATCCTCGAACGCCAATGACTCGCCGTCGCTACCAGGAGCCGGTCCTGCCACCCGCGACGGAGCGCAGAGCAACCTCGCGCCAGCACATCCGGCGCCCTGGTCCGATCGGGGTGATTCCTTGGATGAGCGCTCACCGCCACCCCCGGGTCACTGGGCAATGCAGTACTGCTGCATGGCAGACCAGATCGCGCTCGCGGCGACCCGAGCGCCATCCGAGGAGGGGATGGCATCGGCAAGCATCAATCTGTCGTAGTCCTCGGCGAACTCCGGCTGGAGGTCGACCCAATGGCAGGGTGCGAGGCTGTCTTCGCACACGCTCTGGAGGAGGGGTCGCAGTACGTTCATCTTGGCCAACACCGTGGCGTCGGTCGGGTCCGGATAGAAGAACCAGACGATGTCCTCGACCCCCTGCTCGCCCATCTGACCCAAGAGCTCCTCCGCCGCCGCGACGACGTCGACGATGATCTGGCAGTCCGGTGTCGGGGGGGTATCACACCGCCCCACGAGCAAGTCAGCGCCTCCGCCATCCATCACGACCACCCGGACAGGGCCTTCGGCCGCGCCCCTGGCGAACTGGTCGGCGAGGAGGGACTGGCCCACCACAAACCCATTGTCGGTGGTCAACGAGTTGTCCCGATAGCGCTCCCCCCCCCCCAACGCCCCATCCTGCCTGGCCAGGTACTCGAGGTGCGCCGTGATCTCGTGGGTGTACGCGATGAAGACATCGCCGATCACCAGCACCTCGTTGCCGGTCACTTCGCTGGGTGGACAGGCTCCGCCAGCACCGCCGGCTCCGCCAGCACCGCCGGCTCCCCCAGCACCGCCGACTCCCCCAGCACCGCCGGCTCCCCCAGCACCGCCGACTCCCCCAGCACCGCCGGCATCGCCGACGTCGGTGGGTGCCCGGCAGAAGCCGTTGGCGCAGGAGTTCAGGGGCGATCGACCAACGCAATCCTCGTCGGACGTGCAGGGGATATCGCAGATGGCAGTGGCGGAGGGCTCGGCGCAGGCAGCGATCCGGGGTCGGTCGACCTCTGCGATGCACTGCGCGGACGAGCTCAGCTCTTGGCACACACCGCTATCCACACAGGGCAGCGTGCACACTCCACACAGACAGACCAATCCCTCACCGCAGCTGTCGCAGGTTGGGTTGCAGACTCTGAGGAAGTGCGTTTCACCGTCGGTCGGCGCGTGAGCCACGCCCCGGCAGCCAAGCGCGAGGCCCAACGTGCAGAGCCAGAGGAGGCGTCGACGCGCCGGACGGCCGCTACCCGGCATGGTCGGTTGGCTCATTGCCCTCGTTGATGAGGCATTGCCCCAGGTAGATGACGACCCGTGTGTGCGCGTCGGGGACGCCTCCCTCCCGGTTCACTTTCGTGACCCGCTCCCGCATGTCGCTGAGCTCGGCGCGGAGCCGGCCCAAGGTGCCGTACACCTCCTCCGCCAGGGGATGACCCGTCCAGACGCTGACCGTGTACGTGCTTCCCCCGATCCTATCAGCTAGGGTCGGCGAGACCGACTCCTCGCGAAGCCGACAGATGACGGTGTTCACCAGGGCCTTGAAGTGGTCGAACACGGCGGCTTCCCAGCCGTCGGTCGCACCGAGGGGGATCACGAGCCGCGTGGCCTGGTAGAAAGCGACGCCGTCGCGTTCGGTGCGTTCGATGCGGCCCTCATGGATCAGACGGGCCAGGATCGAATCGACCTTGTCCGAACCCAGCTTGGCCCGCCGAGCAATCTCCTCGACCGTGAGCGGGACCTCGCGAAAGATGAGCGCCAGCAGCATCTCGTCCAGACTGTCGGCACCTCGCCCCTGCTGTAGGCTGACGAGCTCGTCGCCGGTCACCACCCGGTAGGTCGCGTTCGCCCCCGCGCCAGACGAGACGACGAGCTGACTCTCGCAGAGATCGTGCAACACCGCTCTCACCTGCGCTTCGTCATCGCCGGAGAACCGCTCCAGGATATCGGCGCGCGTCGCCGAGCCGCGAGCCCGAAGGTGCTCGAGCACCACTTCCCAAAGGGAGCGTCCCCGTTCTGTGGCGCTCTCGCTCAGCCGCTGGATCTTGCGCCGATAGGTGCGAAGCCCGAGCCCGAACATGTCCGCGCTGACCTTGCGGCTCACGCGCTGGCGCTCGAGTTCACCGACCAGATCCAGAAACACCTGGTTGGCGATCTGCGCGAGCGGAGCCCGGATCCCTCGCGACGTCGCGAGCTGGGCGATGAGGATTGTTGTCTGCCTGACGATGGCGTGGATCAGGAAGTCGATAGTCATTCCGTCCGGTGGGCCGGGCCTAGTGTTCTGATGATACAACGAATTCCAGGCCACGGCGGGGGACAAACACGTCCCCCCAATCACCTCATCGCCTCCCTCGAGCACCAATCGGGTTACCGCCAGCAACGGCAGCGCCTGGAACGCTACCCCCAAATCAGCCCCAGGCTTGCTCACTCGGCCCCGCCGAGCGGGACCCGACGCCCTTGTGCATCCGGCAAGTACTGGGTGGGCCAAGGCGGACGCGGATGGCCTGCCCTCCCCCGCGCCCGGTGGTACCGCCGGTGGCGCCAGCTCCTCCGGACAGCGAGGCATCGAAGCGTGGAGTTGATCCGGGGTGGGATGTCCTTCTCAAAGCTGCCTCGCGACCCAAGCTTCGCCGTCCGCTCCGAGATGTTTCCCTTTTACACGCCAAACGGCGCGTGGTTGGATGGCCTTCGTGCGCAATGTTCGGGAACATCGGGTACTGATCGTCGCCGAGAACGTCTCGTCCAGATTCGGCGGCGAGGCCTTCCTACCCCTCCACTATTTCCGGGTGTTGCGCGCGCGCGGGATCACCGCGTTCCTCTTGACCCACGCGCGGGTCCGCGAGGAGCTCGGCGCCGCTTTCCCCGACGCCGCGGCCGAGATCGAGTACATACCGGATACGATCGTGCACCGGGCCACGTGGCAGGTCGGGCGGCGGCTGCCCAAGACGGTGGACGATCTGACGTTTGGCGCCACAAGGACCCTTTTCTCGCAAGAACTGCAGCGGCGACGCGCCAAGGAGATCGTGCATCGGCATCGGATCACGATCGTCCACCAGCCCATTCCCGTGTCACCCCGCTGGGTTTCGAGCCTCGTCGATGTGGGGGCGCCCGTGGTGATCGGCCCCATGAACGGGAACATGAGTTTCCCCCCAGGCTTCCGGGATTTCGAGGGGCCGGCAGAGCGGGCGTTGGTGGTGGCCGTGCGGGCGTTCAGCTCGATCGCCAACCGGCTCGTCCCTGGAAAGAGTCGCGCCGCCACGTTGCTCGTCGCGAACGAGCGGACGCGGGCAGGGCTGCCAGCGAGCGTACGCGCCGTGCGAACCATCGAGCTGGTCGAGAACGGGGTGGATCTCGCACGCTTCGTCGTGCCGGGGCGAACGGTGGTCGAACCGGGAGTCACCCGCTTCGCCTTCGTGGGCAGGCTCGTGGGTTGGAAGGCGGTAAACCTCCTTCTGGCAGCGTTCTCGCGAGTCCGAAATGGCGCGGGGCTGGAGCTCCACCTGTTTGGCGATGGACCGGAGCGTCGTTCGCTCGAGGGGCTCGCCGAGCGGCTGTCTCTACGGGAACGGGTGAAGTTTCATGGATTCTTGCCGCAGGAGGAGGTCGCGCGCCGTCTCGATGCGGTGGACTGCCTCGTGCTGCCGAGCCTGTACGAGTGTGGCGGCGCCGTCGTCCTCGAAGCGATGGCGAAGGGGCTCCCGGTGATCGCTACGAAATGGGGCGGGCCGGCGGACTACCTCGATGACGATTGTGGCATATTGGTCGAGCCGCGCGACCGCGAGCAGTTCGTGGCGGAGCTATCCGCGGCGATCGATCGGATCGCCGCCGACCCGGAGCTCCGTCTCCGCATGGGACGAGCTGGACGTGCCAAGGTGGAGCGCGAGTACGACTGGGAGCGGAAGGTCGACCGAATGCTGGAGATCTACGCGGAAGCGGCGTCAGAGTACGAGTCTCGCGGCCGGTTCTAGGGAGTGTCTCCCAGAGCAGCAATCGGGTTGATTGCTGCGTCAAATCAATGACCTAGCGCACCCAACCGACAGCAGACCTCACCAGAGGCAGCGCTGGCAATGCGTCCTCGCCTCGCATGGACGCACCTTCAGCGCTGCCGTTGCTGTTGGCAACCTGATCGGTGCTCGAGAGGCCGCTTCGAGCCCGAGCCCGCCGATGAGTCGTGCTCGTTTCGAGGACACTCCGTGATCAAGCATGGAGAGAGAGCCCCGCCGCGGGCGTCGTGATATCGATCTGCTCGACGTCGAAGTTCGGCACTGAACGGTCTAGGAAGCGGGACGCCAGCGCTGAAAACCCCGCGGGCATGTCGGTGACCAACAGCCGAACGGATCCCGGGATGGATGAGCCAGAACACCTCAGTCCCTGTTCGGTGAGCAGCCGTTTCAGATCGGCCGCGGTCGCCATCGCGCTGTCCACGACGGTCACCGGCTGCGGGCACGAAGTGCGCAGGACTTCGTCTACGACGGGCCGAAGGAGGGGGTAGTGCGTGCAGCCGAGGACGATCGCGTCTACCTCGGCCTCGATGAGGGGGGCGAGGTACCGTTCTACCGCCATGCGCGGGACGTCTCCTTCGGTCCAGCCCTCCTCGACCAACGGAACGAGCAAGGGAGCGGCGTTGCCACAAACCGTAATGGTGGAGTCGATGGCGTGGATCGCGCGCTCGTAGGCGCCGGACGCGATGGTGCCCTTGGTGGCGATGACGCCTACACGACCGGTGAGGCTCGCCTGCACTCCGCTTCGTGCGCCGGGCTCGATCACGCCGAGCACCGGCAACGGCAGGACGTTCCGAAGCGCGGGGAGGGCGACGGCACTCACCGTGTTGCACGCAACCACCACTAGCTTCACACCGTACTCGAGCAACTGGCTCGAACACGCCAGCGCATAGCGGACAACCGTGCTCGGACTGCGCGTGCCGTACGGGACTCGGGCGGTGTCTCCCAGAAAGACCAGGCTCTCGTCCGGCATTTCGCGCCTGATCGCTCGGAGAACGGTCAGCCCCCCCAAACCAGAGTCGAAGATGCCTATCGGTCGCCCGCCGTCTGGCGAGCCTGTCGCCACGTCCATTGGGGCACCATACCGCGATTGGTTCAACATCGGAGCCGCTCTTTTTTCGGGGGTGTCGCCCGACGGCGACATGGAGCCGCCAGCTAACGTTCTTTGGGCGAAGAGCTGATCGAGCTTGAGTCAGTTCCGCCGGATAGAGGCAAGGGGGGTGTCGAGGGGCACCAGGAACCGCGGGGACCTGGGCGGCCTGGTAGCAGACCTCGCCAGAGGCGCCGCTGGAGACCGACCCTCGCCTGGCACGGGTAGGTCTCCAACGGCGCCATCGCTGTCGGCGACCCGATCGGTGCCCTAGCCCATGCCGAGCTTCGCGGGCGCCAGGCGCGGCACCAAGCCATGAACGATGATGAGGGCCAGGAGGTATGCCGAGCCGGCGAGCGCGAACATGACCGCGAAACCGCCGGTGTGTTCCTTGAGCCACCCGGCGGTGAGGTTCATGAAGAAGCCGCCCATCGCGCCGGCGAACCCTCCGATGCCAACCACCGATCCCACGGCCTTGCGCGGGAAGAGGTCCGAGGTGAGCGTGAACAGGTTGGCGGAGAAACCCTGGTGAGCAGCAGCCGCCACTCCAACCAGCACGACCGCGACCCATTTCGCATCGACGTGCGGTGCCATGGTCACCGGGAGGATGAGGAGGGCACAGGTCAACATGGCGATCTTGCGCCCCGCGTTCGCCGTGGCCCCGCGTCCGATCAAGAACGAGCTGAGCCAACCGCCGCCCACGGAACCCACGTCGGCCAGGAGGTAGACGGTGATCAGTGGCGGTCCGATGGACCTGAGATCGACGTCGAACTGGTCCTTCATGAACAGGGGGAACCAGAAGAGGTAGAACCACCAGATCGAATCAGTCAGGAGCTTGCCGACGGCGAAGGCCAGAGTCTGGCGATGCGGCAGGAGTGAGAGCCAGGCGATCCTCGCGACCGGATCGGGGGGGTCGCTGGTGATGTAGGCGAGCTCGCGTGGTGACAGACGCGGGTGCTCCGTTGGGGGGCGATACACGGGCCACCAGCACAGCACCCAGACCAGGCCAACGAGGCCGGTAACGACGAACGCTGACTGCCAACCCCACGTCAGGGCAAGCCACGGGACCAAGAGGGGCGCCAGGACCGCGCCGACGTTGGACCCCGCATTGAAGACCCCCGTGGCGAAGGCCCGCTCTCGTTTCGGGAACCATTCCGCGACGGTCTTGATCGCGGCTGGGAAGTTGCCCGACTCGCCGAGACCCAGCGCGAACCTCGCGAAACCGAACCCCACCACACCGCGGGCCAAGGCGTGCCCGGCCGCCGCCAACGACCAGAAGGAAAGGTAGATGGTGTAGCCGAACCGGGTCCCTAGCCGATCGATCAGCCAACCCGCGAAGAGGAACCCGAGGGCATAGGCCAGCGTGAAGGCCGCGCTGATGTACCCGTATTCCTGGTCGGTCCAGCCGAGTTCGGCCCGCAACGTGGGGGCCAACACGCCCAGTACGGACCGGTCCAGGTAGTTTATCGTGGTCGCGAAGAAGAGGAGCGCGCAGACCACCCAGCGGTAATAGCCGAAGGGCCGAACACCGGATGAGTCAGTAGTCGGACGACGATCCATGCTCCACCGCGCGACGCGACCGGTAACTCGGCCAGGGTCGGGCCTCAAGCTGGAAGCACCGGCCGAGGGCGAGAGATCCTCGCTCGCCGGCGGCGCCCGGCCCAGAATCCGAAGGGGCGATTCCCCTGCCGCAAGCAGAGCCGAGCTGGGGGAGCGAGCCGAATTCCTGGTGAGGCGAGACTGCTTGTACGGAGATGACCGAGCTCGACTGCTCTACCCCGGATCCCCTGCCCCACGTTGGGTCGATGGGGAGTCCGCTACCAACGCCCCGCCGGGAGGACGTTCCCGCCGACGCGACAACGAGCATCACGGTGCGGAAGGTGACCCAAACGCGCTTCGACTACCCATGGCATTTCCACCCGGAGATCGAGCTCAATCTGACCGTGAGCGGGAGGGGCATGCGCTACGTCGGCGATTCCATCGAGCCGTTCGAGCCTGGTGAGGTCACGCTCATCGCGGGTGGCACTCCGCACGCCTGGCTCTCTTATCCTGGGCCGGAGGGCACGGACGCGGGGATCATCGTTCAGTTCTCGCTCGGCGCTTTCGGCCGCGATTTCCTGGAGTTGCCAGCGACGCGACCCATCGGGCGGCTGCTGGAACGGGCGGCTCACGGGCTGCTGTTCCTCGGCGAAGCGCGAGCCATGGCTGCCCGGGATCTCATTCGCCTCGCGGAGTCGGATCTCTCGAGCCTGAAGAGACTCACCCTTCTCCTCACGATCCTCGCCACCCTTGCCGACCGACCCGAGCATCGCACGCTCTCGGTCGGCGCTGGCCAGGGAGGAGCGATCGCGAGGGATGCGACCCGGGCCGGCAGGGTGATGAGCTACCTCAACGACCATTCGGCGGCTCGCCTCTCGCAGCGCGAGATCGCACGGCTCGTGGGCATGGCCCCGGGCACGTTCAGTCGGTTCTTCACCCGCCAGTTCGGCAGGCCCTTCGTCAACTACCTTGCGGAGGTGAGGGTTGGCAACGCCTGCCGGCTGCTGCTCGACGACGATCTCGGGGTCGCCGAAGTCGCCTACCGAGTGGGATTCAACAACCTGGCCAACTTCAACCGCCACTTCCGCAAAATGAAGGGCATCACCCCGACCGGATACCGCAAGCTTGTACGCGCCGCGCGATGACACGCCGCCGCCCGAACGCTTCACCCGATGCGCCGCATCCGGCAACACGGCACTCCTCCGCGCCAGGTGGGCCCATCCGCGGGTTTCTGCGCTGGACAGACGGGGGGGGGGTCGGAGGCGGGCTGCTTGACGCGACCGCCCAGGCAATATGCGAGGCCGTTGGGAGAAAACCATTCGGAGCGAGCGGGATGCCGGGGATGAATGGTCGGTGTCCGTCGTAGGACTGCTCAGGGTTTGTTGCCGAAATGGTTGGGCAGGATCCCCGCAGAACGGATCGGCCATATTCGTGAGCGAATCGGGCCTCGGCCGAAAGGGATCTCGACGGAAGGCAGAAGTCCGAGCTAGGTAGGTGAGCTTTGGTCCCTTGGCGGTGTGATCTTGACCGGATCCGACAGAAAACCTCTCAATGTTCTCGTGGCTATCAGCAATCAGGCGTCAGCGATCAGGGTCTCCACGTTCCACCTGACCGGTGACCGCTGACCGCTGTTAGCCTGGCCTGTTTGGTTCCGGCTCCGCCGGCTTGGGAAGAGGCTAGAGAGGCGAGCCCGCCGATCAGGAAGCGGCCCGGTGTCCGCGGGCAGGGCTCGACGACAACCCCGGCCGCCCGTCGCCTCTCGAATCGTTCGAAATGGACAGCACCCCGACCGCAGGTTTGAAAAAGGGGTGCCAATCAACATCGTAGGAGCGCACTATGGGATTGGTAAACGGTCTATGGTTGGTGGTTTTGGGGATCCTCGGCGCGGCAAGTCTCATCATCGCGAGAAAGCCCGACGCCAGGGAGCTCATCGGCAAGCTGGCGCCCTATCAGGGTTGGATCGGCGTCGTGTCGGCGTTCTGGGGCGTCTGGGGCGTCATCAGCTGCGTGCTGAGCCTCGCGTTGCTCGCGAGCTGGCCCATCCTCTGGGTAACCTGCCTGGGCAATGCGTTGCTGCTGTTCGCCCTGGGCTTGCTCCTCGGCGTAGGAACGCTCAAGACGTTCATCAAGAACGCGGAGGCGCAAGCCAAGATGGACCAGACCGTCGCCAAGCTGGCCCCCTATCAGGGCACGCTCGGGCTGGTGTCGATCGGCTTCGGGATCTGGATGGTCATCTCCGGGTTCCTCTTCGTGGTGGCCTGATCGACGGCATCGCCAGCCGAGGTGAGACTGTCGTCGACCAGCAGTATCCGCCGAGCCTGGGCGGGAGGCTTCACTGTTGGTGGTTCTCATGGCGGAATGGACCCGAACCTTTCGGCGGCGTCAAGGGCACGCTCGCTTCGCTCGTCGCCGCCGGCGACCCTTGACTCCGCCTGCAGCTTCGGGTGGTTGCGCCTCTATGTCCGGGAAGGGGTACCTTCCCGGACAAGGCCGAGGTCCAGGCAAGGGACCACCGACAGAAGCCCGCCGGGGACCACCGACAATGAAGGGAGGAGTCACCGAGGGGAGGTGGTCTCGACGATGGAGTGGAGCGCGGACGTGATAGACCAGGCGCCCAGGATCGCAAGGGTAGCCGAGACTGTCGTCGGCCCCCGTACCCAAGGCCACGATTCGCCCGTTTGGCGGTGCGCTGCGAGCAGAGAACCAGGATCGGCATGACACGAGCCGGGGCGCAGTCTCGAAGCCGCCCCACAAGGTCGAGGTCGACGGGAGACATGTCACAGCACGAGACCACCGCCAGCTCCGGGCTCGACCGCGAGGGGGCTTCGAGGGCGTCCCGCGCGGTCTCGACGACCTGGACTCGCATCCCAGCACGTTCAAGGGTCTGACCAATGACGGCCCGCTCCCGTGCGTTTTGGTCCATGAGCAAGATGGTGGCGATCATTCCGTTGCCCTCGCTGTGGCATCGCGTGACAGGCTGACGATTGACGCAGCGATTCGGCCGATGGGGAGCACCTGGATCGCTGCCCCTAGAGCAGCAATCAGGTTGATTGCTGCGCCAAACCAAGGACCTAGCGCACCGAACCGGCAGCAGACCTCACCAGAGGCCGCGCTGGAAACGCGTCCTCGCCTCGCATGGACGCGTCTTCAGCGCGGCCGTTGCTGTTGGCAACCTGATCGGTGCTCTAGCGCGACTGCCTCGCGTGGCATTCCGAAGACGACGCTCGTTGCCTCGTCCTGAGAGCAAGAGGACATCCGTCGAGCTTGGCCGTCACGAAGCGACGGCTCGAACGGACAGGACCTCCCGCCAGGAGCACCAGTCAAGGGGTCGTTGCCGAAGAGACCGAGGGTTCACCGACGACAACGCCCTTGTTCGGCTGGCTGCCGAGGCTTCGTCCCAACCGGCAATCCGGCGCCGATCCGGCGCTGCGCCGCGCTCGAAGCCCTGGCCAGCGACGCGGACGGGAAGAGCGCGCTCGACGACTGATGAGCGCAGCCGCCCTGACCCGCGGGCCGAGGTCGCCCATCGGTGTGGGCGCGGCTCCGCCGGAGTGGGCGCGCGCTCCCGCCAAGCGGGAGGTGAACCGCACCGCGCTGGCGCGGCGCTGCCCCACCAGAAACCAAGGTGATCCGGGAATGGCGTCGGGGATGATCTCGAGCCCGCTCGCTCACCTATCGCCTTGACGAGAGCCCGCGTCTTTCTCATGGTGCCGCTTCGGCAGCTTTGGGCGACTCGTTTCGGGAGATCACGATGCAGAAGGACGAATGCATCTATGTGGCTGGTCATGACGGGATGGTGGGCTCTGCCGTGGTGCGGGCGCTCGTGGCCCGAGGATACGAACGTGTGATCGGGCGTCCTATCGACCAGCTGGATCTCAGGAACACCACCCGAGTCCGTGACTTCTTCGATGCCGAGCGCCCGAAGTACGTGATCTTCGCCGCGGCCCGGGTGGGCGGCATCCAGGCGAACATGAACCACCCCGCGGAGTTCCTCCACGACAACCTGATGATGCAGTGCAACGTCATCCATCAGGCGCTTCTGCACGAGGTGCGCAAGCTCTGCTTCCTCGGCAGCTCCTGCATCTACCCCCGAGATTGCCCCCAGCCCATGCGGGAGGAGTACCTTCTCACGGGACCCCTGGAGCCCACCAACGAGGGCTACGCCATCGCCAAAATCGCAGGCCTGAAGATGGTGGAGTACTATCGTCGGCAGTATGGGTTGAGCGGGGTGAGCCTCATGCCCTGTAACCTCTACGGGACGAACGACCACTTCGACCTCGAGAACGCGCACGTGCTGTCCGCCCTGGTGAGGCGCTTCGTCGATGCCGTCGACGACCGGGCGAACGCGGTGACCGTCTGGGGAACGGGCTCGGCGAGGCGGGAATTCATGCACGTGGACGACGCAGCGCGCGCGGTGCTCTTCGCGATGGAAGGCTACGACGCGCCCGAGATGCTGAACGTCGGCTGGGGCGAGGACGTCTCGATCAAGGAACTCGCCGAGACCGTGGCAGGAATCGCAGGGTTCACGGGGAACCTGGAGTGGGATCGGACCAAACCGGACGGCATGCCGCGCAAATGCATGGACGTGTCGAGGATGCGCGCGCTGGGCTTCGCCCCGCGCATCACCCTTCGTGAAGGGATCGAGCGGACGATCCGAGAGTACCGGGCGTTGAAGGTCGCTCGCGCGGAGATCTGAAGATGATACCTCTGATGAAGAATCCGTTCATGTACGTGAGTCAGACCAAGGAGGAGCTCGCCAGCTTCATCTTGAGGACGAACCGGTTCAGCATGGGACCGGAGTGCCGGAAGTTCGAGGAGCGGTTCGCGCTGGTCCAGGGGGCCAAGGAGGCGGCACTGTTCAACAGCGGCGGCAGCGCCAACCTGGCGATGCTCCAGACGCTCGTGAATCTAGGCCGACTCAAGCGGGGAGACCGCGTCGGTTTCTCGGCGCTCACCTGGTCTACGAACGTGATGCCCATCTTCCAACTGGGCCTGGTCCCCGTCCCCATCGACTGCACGCCGACCACGCTGAACGTGATGAAGAAGGACATCCTGACGCGGCTCGCGGAGGTGGACCTCGCGGCGATGTTCATCACCAACGCGATGGGGTTCACCGGCGATCTGGTCGAGATCCGCGATCTCTGCCAGGAGCGCGGGATCATCTTGCTCGAGGACAACTGCGAGGCCCTGGGGACCGTCCTGCCCGGCGGGCTGAGGTCGGGCACGTTTGGCCTGATGGCGAGCTTCTCCTTCTTCATCGCGCACCACATGTCCACGGTGGAGGGTGGCATGATCTGCACCGACGACGACGAACTGGTCGAGATGCTCCGGATCGTGCGAGCGAACGGGTGGGACAGGAACCTGACGGCGGCGCAGCAGAGGAAGTGGCGCAAAAAGTTCGGCATCCACTCGGAATTCATCGCCAAGTACACGTTCTACGACCTCGGCTACAACATGCGCCCCACGGAGATCACGGGCTTCCTTGGGTGCTGCCAGCTCGCCTACCTCGAGGAGACCGTCGCGGCCAGGGAGCGCATCTACAACCACCTGGCGGAGGTCTCAGCCAGGAATCCCGACCTCGTCGCGCTGGACCGGAGCCACATCGACGTGCTCTCGTGCTTCTCGTTTCCCGTGCTGTGCAAGACCCCCGAGCTCAGGGACACCTACCTCGCGCAGTTCTCGGGCGCCGGCGTCGAGATCCGGCCGATGATCGCCGGCAACATCCAGAACCAGCCGTTCTACTCGAAGTATGCCGAGCGCAGGTACGACCTTCCCGGCACGGACTTCATCGATGCGTGTGGCTTCTATTGCGGCAACTACCCAGAGCTCACCGAGGCCGACCTAGAGGTCCTCGCCAGCTGCCTGGAGAAGTACTGACTCCTCCACGGCGCGGGTGAAACCCGCGCCCCAAGGAGCAGGGAGAAAGGTCGGAGCCGCCAGTCGACCCGCCACGAGGGCCACGGACCAGCCAGGACAGAGAGCGCCCACCCGTCCCCTTCCGCGCGCGGCGATCCCTCGCCTTGGTCGGTCAGAATCGCCGACCGATGACGATCTCGCGCGCCAAACCCCGAACGAAGCGGAGCCCCGTGGGCAGGGAGGAGGCGGTGCTCTGTCCGCCGATGCGATCGTGCTCGATGGTGGGGATCTCCACGACCTTCATCCCGAGCTTCAGCGCCCTCATCGTCATCTGGTACTCGATGAGGAATCCTTCGGCGTCCACCGCCAACCTCCGGAACGCCTCACGCGTGATCGCCCGGTAGCCGTTGATGGTGTCCTGGACGTAGGCGTGCCGATCCCGAAGGATGTTCGGCAGGTTGAAGGCGACGTTGGCCAGGAGCGTGAAACCTTGGTTCGCCCAGGCGCGCCAACGCAGCGTCAGGTCGTCCTCCTCGTTTCTGGCCCCTCTGCCGAAGCGCCGGGCGATCGCCAGGTCAGCGCCCGCGACGATCTGCTCGAACAACCTCGGAATGTCAGCGGGATCCTCGTTCCCATCGGGGGAGAAGAAGCACAGGATGTCGCCCGCGGCGCTGTCGAAGGCGACGCGAAAGGCCTCGCCGCGCCCCTTCTTCTCTTGGCCGACGACCTTGACGCCGCGACTCGTGAAAAACTCCACGGTACCGTCGGTCGACCCGCCGTCCACCACGAGGGACTCGTCAGCGGCATCGAACGGGATCCGGTCGAACAACGCGGTGACCCCTTCGATCTCGTTGAGCGTCAATAGAACGAGAGTCCGCTTCATGACATCCTCCTCTCTAGCGCCACAACGGGAAGATCAGTCGACGATGGATGGACGAAGTCGAGATCGGCAGCTCCGCCCACACCGGCGCATAGTAGACGAAGATCGCCAGCATCATGGCCACGAAGACCAGCATCCCCTTCGGTGACCGCCGATCGAGACGCGCGAACACGCCGGCAGTCAGGGGTATCGCTAGTCCCCACGGGGTAAGGTAGTGGTACCAGTAGGAGACGATGCGCCCCGAGATCCAGAGCAGCATCATGGACAGCCAGGCAACCCAGAGGATGATCAGTGCCTTGTTGGTGTGCCTGTCGAACAAGGTGCTCCACCGCTCGCGCCAGTGGCGGACGCGAAGGAGCCACGCCGCCCCCGCGACGGGTAGCAGCAGCAGGACGGCATCGGTCGCGACCAGGAGCAGCGGGTGGGCAACGCTGGATGCGAATCGCGCAGTCGCTCCCGAGTGCGCGCTCTTGAGCACGATCGGATGGTAGGCGATAAACCAAGTATACCAGGCCGATTCCGCAGGATTGGTGTGATGCGGGAAGGCCAAGTGGAGGCTCTTCCGTCTGTTGATCTCCTCCCAGACGGACAACGGATCGTTCGGATGCCCGATCAACGCGAGTCCGATCATCCAGATCCCCAGATGCACCAACGGCACCACCGCGAAGGACGCAACCGAGTACCACGGGGCGCGCCGAAGCATCAGGATCGC
Organism: Polyangiaceae bacterium; assembly: GCA_016933275.1. Lineage (GTDB taxonomy): Bacteria > Myxococcota_A > Polyangia > Polyangiales > Polyangiaceae > JAFGBI01. The sequence continues at coordinate 32,172 of JAFGBI010000246.1, forward strand.
CAGACAGGCAGGCAGTCCGACCACGAAGCCGCTCCACTTGATCGACCCCGCAAGCCCCACCAGGACCGCACACGTGAGCGCACCGGCCCAGCCGCGCGCGGTGATCGCGGCGAGCATGCTCCACAGGACGAGACAGCACATCATCCCCTCGGGGAACGCGTCCCGGGAGAAAGCCAGGCAGAATCCGTCGGCCGCCATGAATGCCGCAGCCAACCACCCCGCCCTCGAATCCTTGAACAGCGAGCTGGCGACGTAGAACACGAGCACGATGCTCTGAATCCCCAGGCAGAGCGCGGCATACCGCCACCCCATCGGGTTGTCCCCGAACAGCAGGATGCCCACCGCGACCAGGAGCTTGCTGAGCGGTGGGTGGCAACACTCGCCAGTGTCCGGGAGGCAGATGAGAAACTGGCGGGCCGCGCTGACAAACTGCTGCTCGTCGAATCCGTAGTGGAAGGGATACCCGACGTTCTGGATGCGCAGGACGACCCCCCCGATGATCATGAGGACCAGAAGATACCCGGTCACCGGATGCGACATGCGGGGGCCCCCAGCGATCACGGCTTTCCAGGCCGAACGCGCGAGGCTGCTAACGCGGCCAGGCACAGCGTCGAGGGTCATCGTGGGATCATGCACTCGGTGAGGGTTCCGACCGTGACGGTCTTTCGGAGCGGAGAGAAGGCGCCTCTCTGGCCGAAGCGGATCGCGGGCGATCTCGCGACGCCCTTGATTTGGTAGTTGCAGACCACCGTGAACCGCCCCCTCGGCAGGGGTTCCTTCAGGTCGGGCGAGCTCCACAAACCTGCACCCAGGAAGAGCTGACTCGACGTGGTGTTGTAGGGCTGAAGGATGTGGGGCTCGGGTCCGGTTCCGCGCAGGTCGCGATTGCCGGCACATTGCAGCCCCCAGAACACCTGGTCGGACGCACAAGCGAGGCCGTACTTGTCATCCTCTACCAGCGTGATCTCGATCATGCGAGAGGTACCCACCCGCCAGCCTTCCGTGACCTGCGCGTACTCCTCGCGGTAGCGCTTGGTCGCGGAGACGACCCACACGGCGAAACAGATCAAGAAGAACACCACGAACGAGAGCATCAGCGTGTTGCACCGTTCGGGAACCGACATCTCGGGCGGCACGTCGGATGGCGCGCCAAGAGGCGGATTGCTGCCCGGCACCTCCGCTCCAACCCCCTCGGTAGGGGTGGCGACATCGTGCGGAGCCGAGTCGGATCGCATGGGCGTGCGAATAGCCGGTCTGCGGGCGGACGTCAATCCAGCGGCCCGAAGGCCGCCCCAGTGATACCTCCGGAAAGACCGGGGAATTTCCCCGAAGCGCCGGTTGGTACGTGGCCCGCAGGCGCAGCCGAGCGAGGACCAAGGCAGCCGTCAGGCTGATCGCTGCGCAGAATCAATGATCCAAATCACCGTTCCATCATCGGCGACAGCGGATCGCGCGGACAGGGGTTTCGCCGATCCGATGGCGTGCCGCGATGGCCGGACGGAGGACGGGAAGCGGCCATGGCTGGGGCTTCGGCTGCGGCAAGGGGTTTCGGCGGTGGTGGTCGGCCGGGCCGCGTTGCAGCAGCGGCTCTGCCTTGGGCGCGCGCCCCACGCCACCACCCACACCGCTTCGCGCCGTGGGACCCGGGTGACGCGGGTCCCTTCCTGCTAGCTCCGACGCGACCCGGCGATCCTCGGCAGTTCGCTGTCCTGAGACCTGCGCGGAGAGGGGCAAAGCCGCCGCTGCAACGCGGCGCACGGAGGTCACCATGGATCCAGCCAACACCACCCGAGGAGACGTCCCCCGAAGCCCAGTGCCACCGAGTCCGTCCCGAAGGTCCCGGCCGAATCCCCGGTGGTCGCCGGAACCGCAGCCGGCAGCCGAGAACCCGCCGCCACCGGCCAGGCGCCAACCGGTCGAGCACCAGCCGGGCGCGGAGGAGCCGCCGAACCCGCAAAGAGGAAGGTCGTTGGGCTCGGGAGTAATGGTAGTCGTTGGTCACCCACGGCCCCAATCGGGGGCGCTGAGCCGCATCGACCGACATTCATGACTGGAGTATCTGTGGTGTCAGAACGTCCAGCGCAGTCCACCGCAACCGGTTCGCGGCGGGAGAACCGAGCCGGTGCACCAGCGCGCTGGGCCGTCGAAGGGTACGGCGATCCCACCGCAACCCGCCGCTTGGGGTGCAATCCGAGAAACCTCGATCGATCTCGCACGAGCTCACCATTGAGGTGGCGTGAGCCTCGCGGTTCCCCTCCCCTGCTGCTGGCCAGACCCGGCCACCTCCGCCTCGGAGTGCGAAGTGGCGAGTGAGGAGGACCGGATCCTGCGCGCCGTGCGCCAGCACCTCAGCCTCGTCTTCAGGGTGTTGCGGCGCGTCGGGCTCTCCGTGGAGGACGCCGATGAAGCCGCGCAGGACGTGTTCATGGTGCTCGCGCGGCGAACCGCAGAAGTCCCCGGGCCGGCAGAGAGGGCGTTCCTCGTGTCGACCGCGCTGCGGGTGGCTTCGGATCGCCGACGCCAGCAGGCCAGCCGTCCCACCTCCGCGCTCACCGTGGAGCTCCCGAGCCCGGACCCCGCCCCCGACGAACTCGTCGAGCTCCGTCGTGCGCGGGCGCAGCTCGACGAGGTGCTGGACGCGATCACCCCTGAACAACGCACGGTGTTCGTGTTGGTCGAGATGGAGGGTTTCTCCGCACCTGAGGTGGCGAGCACGTTGGGGATCCCGCTCGGCACCGTGGCCTCTCGACTCCGGAAGGCGCGGGAGAACTTCGACTCGATGGTCCGCCGCCTGCACTCGCTGGGACAGCAGAGGGTCGGATGACGAACGACTCGAACCAGCCGCGCTCCCTACCCGTCGAGCTCACGACCGAGGAGCACGCCTTCAAGACCGAGCTGCTCGGGGCAGCGGAGCGTCTCGACCGTCCCCCCAATGATCTCGCGGCGCGGATCGCCGCGCGGTTGCCCCCGCCGAAGCAGGTCCACCGCGCGTGGGGGAATAAGGTGCCCATACTGGCGCTCGCCGCCGTGGGCATGGTCGTCTGCCTGGGGGTTGGCGTCTGGCTCGGAGACTCGAACGCAAAACGAGCCGCCGGGTCGGGAACGGGATCGATGTCGGTCCAACCAGAGCCCGTGTTTCGCGTAGCCTTCGCCGGGGCAGCGGCGAGCGCGACGGCGCTTGCGCTCGGACCCTGCGCGCAGAGGTACCGTGCCGCCGGGCTGGCCCCGCTCATCGACGATTTCGAAGACGGCGACAGCACGCCGCTCCCCAGCGAGGGCCGATTTCGCGACTGGTTCCTCTTCTTCGACTACGACCGAGAGGGGCAGGTCGCCCGCACGCTCGTCCCCGAAACAGCGCCCGGACGAGAAGGCGGCCAGGCCCTGCACCTCGCCGGCAAGAAGCTCCAGGACTGGGGGGCCGTGCTGGAGCTGTCGTTCGCGCCGTATTTCTGCTACGACGCATCGGCATACGGGGGGGTGACGTTCCGGGCGCGGGGGCCCGCCCGCCTATCCGTGGGGGTACGGGAGAACCGAGTGGTCCCGACGAAGTGGGGCGGCACCTGTGAAAAGGATTGCTACAACGCGCACGTAGAGGTGGTCGAGCTCACGGACCGGTGGCAGCGGTACAAGCTCCCTTGGAGTGTCCTGCGACAGCGTGGCTACGACATGCCCCCGCTCGACCCCGCAACCCTCCACAGTATCCAATTCCTCGTCCACGCCGAGGACACCCCCTTCGACTTCTGGCTCGACGACGTGGCGTTCCTGCCCCGGCCAGGGGGAAAGTAATGCCTTTCGGAAGAACTGGTCGCTGGATCCTCGACCAAATCCCCATGGGTGCCAGCGATTCATCCCCGGCGCCGAAAGCTCTCGAGGAGGTCCTCATGACGGTCCTACACCGCACCGAACAAGAACGAACAAAGGTCGCGCAGAGGGTTACGATCGGGTGGTGGTTCTTCGGCGCCACGTTCCTCACGATAGCGTGTTCCATCGATGATCCCGTGACAGCCGACGCCCACTCGCCCCTTGGCGGGCCCGGCGCGACCCGGGTGCTCTTCTCCGACTACGGCAAGCTGAGCGGCGGCATGGCAGGCCACGCCTGGATCGCGTCCGGCCGCGCGGCAGTCATCGACGCCCCGGATCCGTGCGGCGACCAGGGCTGCTTCCAGGATGTGCAGCGGGGACTCTGTACCCGCGGCAGCCTGCCAGCGCTCACCTGCCAGAGCCCGGAGTCGTGGGACTGCAACTACGGGGAGAACTGGGGCGTCATGGTCGGCCTCAATCCCCAAGCCAACGGCGGCGCCTGGGGTCCCGCCGCCCCCCAGACCGTCGCGGTCGCCTACTCGGGTGGCCCAGGGAATTATCGCCTCACCGCCCACGTGGCCGGGGATCCGCCCGGGAGAGCCTACTGCTTGGAGGGGTACGCATCGGGTATGCCGGTCGAGGCGGGTCAGCTCAAGACCGAATGCTGGTCGAGCGACGGCCAGCCCCTGGCAAGCTTCGCCGTCATCGACAACCTGGGCCTGCTGCTCACCTCCACCAAGTCCCCGACCTCGTTCGACTACTGTGTCTCGGGCGTGGCGCTCGATCTGCGCGCCAACCCCGGTCGCGTCGTCATCAGCGACCAAGGGAAGCTGAGCGGCCCCCTGGCAGGCTACGCCTGGGTGGCGGGAGGCGAGACGACGACCTTCGCGAGCCCGAGTCCCTGCAACTCGGGTGGCTGCTTTCGGAACACGGGCGGGAAGCTCTGCGCTCGCGGCACAATCGAGGCGCGAACATGCACCGTCGAAGGAACCGGCGGCGAGACGTGTGACGACGCCAGCAGCTGGGGCGCCATGATCGGCATGAATCCCACCGCAGACCGTCAGCCCTGGGGTGCCTGGGCGACCAGGAGCGTGTCGTTCGTCTACACGGGTAGCCCCGGGAGCTATCGACTCACCGCGCATGTCGCCGGAGACCCAGACGGCCGAAGCTACTGCATTCCATCCTACGCCCCCGGGCGGGTGGTCACCGCGGAGATGTTCCGTTCGGAGTGCTGGCGTGAAGGCGGCGCGCAGCTCGCGAGCTTCGTCGAGGTCGACTCCTTCGGCCTGTTGCTTACTCCGGCCAACACGAAGATCGACTTCGACTACTGCGTCTCCGCCATCGCCGCACGCTGATCTCGTGGATCTGAGGGTGTATGCGTTCACGGCCCCGGTCACCCCAGCCGAAGGCCGCTTCGCTGGCTTCGGCGCGACGAGCACCCCACGCCCTCACCCACGCTGCTCCGCAGTGCGGGGCCCGGAGGACGCGGGTCCCGGGAGCGGAGCGCGTACTTGGATACGTGAACACCCCACGCCGCCACCCACATTGCCATGGCAACGTGGGACCCGTGGCGACGCGGATCCCGGGAGCGCAGGAGCAACCCCCACGCTCTCCCCAACGCGCCCAGGCCCGCGTTGGGTCCCGGAGCGCGGGGTCCCGCCGGCAGAGTGGATCTCGACCGGTCGTTTTGGGTCAGGACGCCGTGCACGGATCCCCGAGGATCCCGACGCCACGCGCGGATTCTCGGACGTGCGGAGGATCGGCGCCAGAGGCGCCCGCCGCTCATCAAGCGGCGCGGAGGGGGAGGCCGCGCGTCGCGACCGATGCGGGGGGAGGGTCGCGTCCCCCGCCCAGAAAGGGATCTGACGCGGGCAGGATCCGCCACCATCCGTGGGTTGCAGTCCTGGCCCGCGCCAGGAGCCGATCATCGGCCGGCAGAGACCGGGGTCATCGAAGACTGGTGTGCCTGGAGAACCATGCTTTGAGGGAACGCCGAGCGAGCGTCAGCGTCACCTCGCGCGCTTCTCGCGCGCCGATCGCCTCGATGACCTCCTCGAAGACGAGCACACCGGTCAGTCGAGTGACGCCGAGCGCGCCGGCGAGGTCGGTCACGCCCTGCCAGCCGAGCCAGGTGGCGTGACCGATGACGAGAAGCCATCCAGGCAGCACCGGCCTACCCTCCACGAGGAGCACGGCTCCGTCCTCCTCCGGAGGAAACGGACGATCCGATTCGAGGAGAGCAACGTCGGGCGCCGCTCCGAGATACCGCCCATGAAAGTCCGCGGGGGGCAGGGGGTGGTGCCGAAGCTTCACCTCCACGGCAAGCGCGCAGTCTTCGAACAGCAACGCCACGTCAACCTCGCCGGAGACGATGGGGAGAATTCCGCTCGCTCGCACAAGCGGCGCGTCCACGAAGGAGCTGTCGGCATAGCCGCAGACGCCGCAGAGGTCGGTCAGCATCACGCGGGTGGCGGGAGCGGAGAGCGGGTGGAGCGGAACGCGCCTCAGATCCGTGTCGCCGAGGAGACCGGCCACCAGCGGCACCCCGAACGCATAGGGAGTCAGGCCGCGGGGAGTCGAAGACTCGTTCTGCATATCCAATCCGGCGGGTTCGACCATTGGCTCCCCCGTGCTCGGTGCGCTGGCAGCGGTCGTACCACCCTGGCGTCGATCGGAGCACGGCCGTGAGCTCAGCACCCGTCCTCTCACTGATCGCGGGGGTCGGGCGGTGGCGCAGCCCCCAGACCCAAAGGATTGGCACACATCGCCAAGGTGGACGCCAGAGCGCGGGTCCGAGGAGCCGCCCAAGGAGGTGCCGAGTCCGAGCCACGCCCCGACGTGAAGCGCCACGACGGCGGCGACCAAGCCCCTGGCGAGCCTGGACGCACATCGCCCGGCGAACTCGTCGCGGGGAAACACCGCGCCAACCCGGTGGGGGGTGACACGCCTCCGAGCAGCGTCCGGGACGAGGCGCGCGCACGCCGTGCGGGCAGGAGCGCCTACCTCCGGTTCACAGCCGGTGTGGAGTGGTTCATCCCCTCTCCGGTGCGTGAACCCTGGGGTCAGCGAAGATTCACCTTCCGAGTCGCGTCCGCCGCGCCGGGTGCCGGCTCCCGGCAAGCGCTTGGCTGTGGCCGAAGGCGGGCTCGGCGCAGCGGTCGCTGCGACGACGGCTAGTCGCCGAGGACGATCTCGATCCGGGGTGCCCCGGCGTCAGCGTCGCTGCTGTAAAAATCGGCGCCGTTGTCGCCTCCTTCCACCATCCGCACCAAGATGCCATACGCTGCCCCATCCTCGACCCAGGACCGAACTAGCTCGGTGACGTCAATCCGGAACCCGTCGCCGTCCTCTACCGTGTTGTCTTCCGTGCCTGGCAGGGTGGCGATCGGGTTCTCACCAACGAGGGCGGCGAGCTCACCGAATTCCACCTCCGCCGAGGCCCACTCGTTGGTGATCGCGTAAAGCTCGAGGGTGTCGAAATCGTCTGTCCCATCCTCCGCGTCCACGAACGCCGTGAGCACCAGCTCCGCCAACTCGATCGTCGCGTCGGCGAGCGCGGCAACGTCAGCGGCGGCGGGACGAACCAGGAACAGGGTCTCGCCGGGCGGCTGAAGGTCGGTGTCGTCGCGGTCGGCCACCAGCGTCTGAGCATCCTCGAGCGAGGCATTGCCGTTTTCATGAACCGAGGTGTCCTCGCTGATCTCGATGGTGGCCGAATCCGGGCCGACGACCGCACCTCCGGCCCCGCCCGCCCCGCCCGTTACCGTCGGGGGCGAGCCCGCGCTCCCGGCCGTGCCTCCGGTCTCGGCGACACTGCCGGCCGCCCCGCCAACGTTCTGGCCACCCGTGCCGGCTGTTCCGCCGCTCGTGGCTTCGCCGGCACTGCCGCCAGCAGGGGGGCTGCCGCCGGTTGCCGCGCCGGCGCTGCCGCCGGTGGGAGGACTGCCGCCCGTCACCGCGCCGCCAACGTCCCCGCTGCCGCCGGTTGCCGCGCCGGCGCTGCCGCCGGTGGGAGGACTGCCGCCCGTCGCCGCCGGAGCCCCCGCCGTGCCACCCGTTTCTTCCGCGGCTCCAGCCTCGCCGCCCGTCGCGCTGCCACCGGTGCCGGCCGTGCCACCTGTGCGGGCTCCGGTCCCACCCATCGCCGCGCCGCCGGCTCCCCCAGTGTTGGTCGAATCGTCGTCGTCGTCGTGTCCGCACGCAGCAATCAGCGCGCTCATCAGACCTGCAATGACGAAACTGGAAAGAATGCGTTGATGCGACATGTTCGTCCTTCTTTTGCCCTTGGGATGGTCCGAAGACGCCTCCGGCCCGCCACTTTACCGCTACCCTTCGCTCAGTCAAAGGGGGGTGCGGGGGAACGGCGCGCTGCGCAGTCAAGCTGAAGCGATCCGTTCTCACTTGCCACTGGCCAGGACCCGACCGGTTCGAGGTTCCGCCATTCGAAGGCACGCGCCCCGACCCTCTGAGCCGAGGCCGCGAGGCTCAACGGGAAGCATCCAGGGAGAAAGCCCCGTTCCGGCGGTCTCCGCGCCCTCGGTGAGCCGTTCTGGTCGCCTCGCGGCACCGTACTCTCGAACGGTGCGACTGGCACCCGAGGTGCGCGCCTCGGGAAACCAAGCATCGGGGTCGTTTGCCCATTCTTATCCGCGGCCACTTCGACCAACCCCGAGCGGCTGTCCGCTCGGAGGCGTCCGAGCTCAACCCTCGCCTTCGTTCTCCTCCATCCAAGCCGAAACGTCCAAGCGAGCTCGGACGTAATTGGAGAGACGTGGCCGCAGTCCTTTGCTTGCCGACAGCCCTAGAGCGCCGATCGGTCGTCGTCGCCGCCCCCAAAAACCCCAGCCGAGGGGCGAGCACACCGAACGACGTCTGGACCCTCCCAAGCTCACCGGTCGACGCTCTAGCTGCTGTCCATTCGAACGCAGCCAACCCTCCGAGCCGTTGCTCACCCTGGCAGCGATCGCCCCCGAGCCGACCGCAGAGTCCACTGCGCCCCCCCGTAACCCGGCGGAGCCGGAACCATAGAGGGCCCTCGGCGGTCAGCCGTCGGCCGGTCGGGCCAAGCGACTGCATGAGGCGGTACAGCATGCGCTTGACCTCGGCGAATTGTTCGCCGAGGCCCGCGTGGACACCGCGTGGAAGGTACTCGAGGTCGTGCGCCGAGAGCAGCTGGTACTCGAGCTCGCAGGCGGAGCGGGCGGCGATGCTGAGGAATCTGGCGAGCTTCTTCTCGGTGTCGCGACCACGACCTTCGGCAACGTTGGAGGGGACCGAGGTCGCGGACCTACGCCGGTGAGCGGTGAGCCCGAAACGCTCGTCGGCCGGAAAGGCCCGCGATGACCGGTAGACCTCGAGCGCGACCTGGTAGGCCCTGTGCCAAGCCTTCAGCTCGCGAAGATTTCTCGTCGCTTCCTCCTCTGGGCGCCGAAGCCGCCGAGGTGGTCGCCAACGGTCAGGTTTGCCACCTTGGCCTCTTCACTCAATCGGCACCAAGACGGAATCGTGGGCGTACTTTCCTGTTGGGATCGCATCATCGTGCACGGCACGCTGCCGGGCTTCGGGCACAGCGCCGGGATGACCTCATACCTGACGGCGCACGGCGTCCGGATCTTCGACTACACCAAGTTCGCCGAGCCATTGCGCGATCAGATCCGCCGCAACGCCGAACGGCTCGCGACAGAGAACGGCATTGAGATCGAGTTTCTGCGCCAACGCAAGGCGCGCAAGGAAGCTGCGGCGCCTCCACTCATCATCGCGCGCTCAGTCCTTCCCATCGTCCGACAGTTCGCCCGCGCGACCAAGGTGCGCCACGTGGGTGGCTCGGAGCCGGGGGTCGCTGCGAAGCGCGGTTGGGCCATCGCTGTCTCGGCCTGGGTTGCCCGCTGCCCCGTCTCCACCGCGAGCCGATCGCCTCCCCACGCCTTGTCTCGCCACGAGCCAGGCTCCATGTAACGATGGTGCCCGCCATCGCTCCAGGTCCTCCGATGTCGAAACCGGTCTTGTGGTACGGGGCGTTGCTGCTCGGTGAGATCTCGGCCTCGATCCTGGCTCGCCTGGAAGCCCTGCCGGTGGGCCTGGATCTGCTGGAGGACGTGCACGCCAGCGCCGCGCCGGGCCCCGCGTCCGCCCGAGCCGCCAACGAGATCCTCGACGCGATGGCGCTCCTCCTCGGCGAAGCGGAGACCATCGATCTCGTCCGACGCTTCGCCGCGGACGGGACCTTCTCGAACCCCTTCGTGCTCAAGGACGACCGGGAAATCATCGATTTTCGCGTCGACACCGCCGCCGGTCTCGCCCTGATCGAGCGCGATGTGCGGGAACGCACACCGCCGGAGTCACAGACCGTGATCGAACGGGTCATCCGTCGCGCACTCGACCGCCATGGCATCGCCGCTCCCTCCCGGCGACCGCGCTCGGATCGTGCGGCCGGCTACCACCAAGTCTTCGATTCGGAGCGACGCGCCTCACCCCTACCCCACAGCGGGAACGGGGCTCCCGCCGAGGCACCACCGCCCAAACGTCCACCTCGGTGAGCGGCATGCCCTGACGCGCGCCCCCGGTCCGCTCGCGGGTGGCGCGACCGGGCTCCCGCGACGCGCCGCTGGGATCCTCGAACAACACGCCCCCGGCGCCGCCCGTCGACCCGGGTCTTGCTCAGAACTTCTGCCAAGGGGGCTCGTAGCCAAGGTCCTTGCGTCGGTGCACCTCGAAGAAGAGCTTGGTGGTCTCGATGGCGGCTTCGACGTCCGGCGCACGGTGCTCCACCAGGTTCACGACCTCGCCAGGATCTGCCCCGAGGTCGTAGACCTCGACCGTGTGCTTCCGTAGATCGATGATCACCTTCTTGCCGTCGTCGAGGTAGAGCGCCTGGATGCGTCGGCCGGTGTCCACGGCGATGGGTCGAGTAAGCTTCGCGGGCTTTCCTGCCACGAGCGGCACCAGGCTCTGGCCCATGTAGATCCCCGGAGTGGCCGCCCCGAACAGGTCGAGGACGGTTGGCCCCACGTCGATCAGGCTCACTGGTACCGACGACTTCCGGGGCTTCATGCCGGGAACGTGCACGATGAGCGGCACCCGCATCGCCTCCTCGTAGACGTTCTTGGAGTGGTAGCGGGCGCCGTGTTCGCCGAACGCTTCGCCGTGGTCACCACTGATGATGAAGATGGTGTTCCCGGCCAGCCCCTTCTCGTCGAGGTGCTGCCGCAGGCGCCCTAGCTCCCGATCGACGATCCCGATCTCGCGCACGTAGCGGTCGTACTCGCTGCCCTTGGTGCCCGCGAGGTCGTACGGCGCGTGCGACTCGATGAAGTGAGTGTACGCGAAGTAGGGAACCTGCGGGTTCTTGTCGAGATCCTCGATGAGCTTGTCGAGCGCCTGGGCGCCGCGCGTCTTGCTGATCGGAATCCAGTACTGGTGCTGGAAACCCGTGCCCACGCCGGTATCGGCGCGCAAGCGCCCCTGGGTGGCGACGTGCACCGTCCGTACCCCCGCCTTCGAGAGCACCTCCGCGAAACGCGGCGAATCATCCAGCAGCCGCACCTTGCTGTCCCCTTCAGCGTCCCAGCGCAGTTGAGAGTAGTACTTGCACGCGAACACCGACGCCAGGGAGGTCGTCGTCGCGGACGTCACCGCTCGCGCCATGGTGAAGTGAGTCGAGGTCTTTCGTAGCTTGTGTAGCTCCGGGAGATAGCGCTCGTACTTGCGCTTCTCCAGGACGTCCGCGCGCATGGCCTCGATCGTGAAGAAGAGCACGATCGGCGGCTGCTTGGGCCGAAACACCCGGGAGGGGGGCACGGTGGGTTGGCGGCTGCGGTCCCGAAACCAAGGCGAGTGCCGATAGCGGGCAGGGACCTTGTCGAGCTCGATCCCAGTCCGATCCGGGTAGTAGCGACCGGCGATCGGCGCCACTACCGAGCTTGACAGGCAGTACATCCGGCGCAGCACGTCATTGCGCGGTGGCACCAGGACGGCGGCCGCGCCTGCCGCGGCCAGTAGGCCGACACCCACCATCCGCGAGGGACGACCCAGCCCGCACCACCGGCCCAACCCGCCCACCCAACTACCTTCCAGGGCGTATCCGATGAGCAGCGCGCCGAGCCAGGCGGCCATCAGGTGCAAGGTGAAGTAGTCACCATCGAGCAGGAAGGCATTCCCCACCGCGACGGCGACGCCGACGATGAACAGGACAGGCCGGACCGGACCGGATGCGACCCGACGCAGCAGCAGCGTCGCCGAAAGAGCGACGCCGAACGCCAGGGAAGCGGCCACCCGCACGAACGCAAGGCGCACGTCTAGACGGCTGGCCAGATTCGATACGTCCTCGTCGACGGTTGCCATTGAGACGACGAACACGGCCGCGCCGACCAGCGCGGCGCGAGCCCAGCGCCCGGCGATGGCTCGCGGCAGCCGGGGCAGGCCGAGCTGAGCCAGCCGAACGAAGACCAGCGACAGCACTCCGAGCGCGAGCAACTGGCCCGCATCGTACGCGTGGTGCAGCAGCCGCGTGTCCGTGGACGCTGCGGGCAAACGCACGATGATCAGGATCTGGTTCAACAGCCCGAGCAGGCACCAGGCCGCGAGCTGGGCGGCACCCGCGTCCAGCACAGCGTGGTGTCCCCGCCCCTGGCGCCGCAAACGCCGTTTCGCGCCGCCCTCGTCAGCGGACGCGTTGCCTTCGACCTGGTTCATCAGTGCCCCATCTATCACAGAACCGGGCCCTCGACCGCTCCGGCATCGCCCCCCCTCCGCCGAGGGTCTCGGGACGTCAGTGCCGCGGGTTCAGCCCTTGGCGCGAGGGAGCCCATGCTCGACGAGCTTGTTGTAGAGCGTGCGGCGGCTGACACCGAGCAACCGGGCGGCAAGCGCGCGGTTGTTGCCGGCGCGGGCCAGGGTGTCGACGAGATCATCCCGTGAAATCTGCCGCGACGTTGCCGGACCGTGACCTTCGCCGAGCATCGTCGCCGCCTCTGGCAGGGCAGCGACCCGACCTCGGTCGAGCTCGCGCAACACATCGGCGTGCGTGACCCAGTCGCTGGGCGAGAGGACCACGAGGCGTTCAACGAAGTTCATCAGCTCGCGCACGTTACCAAGCCACGGCTCCCGCGCGAGCGCCTGCCGCGCGGCGACGTCGAGGTCGAGCTTGGGGCGTTGATGCTCCACCGCGAAGCGCCGCAGGAAGTGGTGAACCAGCGGAGGAATGTCCTCCGGACGTTCGCGCAGCGGCGGCACGAAGATGGGAACCACCGCGATACGGTAGAAGAGATCCTCGCGAAACGTCCCCTCCCGGATCATGCGTTCGAGCGGACGGTGCGTAGCCGTGACCACCCGCACGTCAACCCGAATCGAGTGGATCGAGCCCAGCCTCTCGATCTCCCGATCCTGCAGGAGGCGCAAGAGCTTGACCTGCACCGCCGGCGTGACCTCGCCGATCTCGTCGAGGAACAGGGTCCCGCCCTGCGCGAGCTCGACGCGACCGGGCTTGCGGTGCGCGGCGCCGGTAAACGCCCCCTTCTCGTAGCCGAAGAGCTCGCTCTCGAGCAGTGCCTCCGGGAAAGCCGCGCAGTGGAGCTTGACGAACGGCTGCTCGCGCCGCGGACCGAGCTCGTGGATGGCTCGGGCGATACCTTCCTTGCCGACACCGGTTTCCCCGCGCAGCAGCACCGAAGCGATCGTGCTGGCCGCGCGCCGCGCGAGATCCCAGACGCCCCGCATCGCATCCGACGCGACCACGTGGCCCTGGGCATTCGGCGCCAGCGATGGGGATAGCAACGCCTCCTCGGACAGGTGCTTCGTCGCGGCGAGGACCTTGCGCAACACGAACAAGAGCTCGTCGCGGTCGAATGGCTTCAGCAGAAAGTCAGCGGCTCCCGCGCGCATCGCCGCAACCGCGAGGGGCACCGTCCCGTGCGCCGTCAGCACCACGACGGGCAGGTCGGGGGTGGTCCGGGCGAGGCGGCCGAGCAGGGTCATGCCGTCCATACCGGGCATCCGGAGGTCGGTGACGACGAGGTCGAACGGCTGCTCCTCGATCGCGCTGAGTGCCACCTCGCCGCTCGGTACGTGCACCGCCCGCATCCCCGCTTGCCGCACCAGGGCCTGCAGCACCGTGCCAACCGACGGATCGTCGTCCACGACCAGGATCAAGGGGGGCTCCGCCACGGCCCCATTCTGCCCAATCCTCCCCCGCGGTACCATCGTCACCGGAGGCCCCCTGGTGTTCTGGCTGAACCTGCTCGCCTGCTTCACGTCGCTCGCCGTGGCCCTGGCCTTCCTGCTGTCGGGAGCGCGGGGACGGCTGGCAATCCGGACCGGCCTGGTTGCGGTGTCGATGTTCGCCTGGAACTTCGCCTCGCTGGCGCATGACCTTACCCAGAAACCGACCTGGGAGGTGCTCGATCTCGCCAGTTCCCCGCTCACGGTAGTCCTGGGGCTCGACCTGACGCTGACCTTCGCGGGACGGGCGCGGGAACACCGAGGGGCGCTCCTCGTCGCCTATGCGTGGCTCGGTGCCATCTCGCTGTCCAACCTGCTGAGCTACTTCGTGCCGGGGCTCGCCTGGTGGTGCGATTCGACCGCGATGAACGCCCTCTTCCTGATCGGCATCGGGGGCGCCTTTGGTCTGGCGCTGGCGGTGCTGGTCGGCCACATCCGGCGGCGCCCGGGTCGCGAGCGACGCCGCGCGTTGCTCCTCCTCGGTGGCGTCCTCGTGGGAGGGCTCTTTGGCGCCACCGTGCTGGTGAACAGCCTCTGGATCCAGTTCTCCGCGTCGGCGGCGCCCGGCGCCATCGTCGGAGCCATCGCTCTCGCGTTCGGCCTCGCCCACGAGGATCTCGCCGGCGCGCGCATCGGGCCACAGATCTGGACCGCGGCGTTGGGACTCTCGGCCCTGGCCTGCGGCTCCTTTCTCCTGGCGCTCCTCGCGGTGGATCCTCGATCCTCGGCGCCGTTCTTCGGAACCGCAACGATTGCCCTCGTCCTGGGGCTGATGGCCCGTGAGGTGGCGGCCCAGCGAGCGCGACGGCGCGAGCAAGAGCTCGGGGCGATGGTGCGGGGGCGCATCTCGGAACAACTCGTCCATGACCTCCGAAACCCCCTGGCGGCGCTCCATGGCGCCGCCCAGTACCTCGAGGCCGAACCCGGTTCGCTCACGTCCGAACAGGCGCACATGGTGGGACTGATGTTGGACGAGGTTCGGCGCGTCGAACGCCTCGTCGACGAGCACCACCGCATGGCCCGCGCCGAACCCGAGCGGGCGCCGGCGAACCTGCGCGACATGTTCGAGCGCCTCGCCGCCAACGGGCGGGCAGCGTTCCCGCAGCATCCGGTCACCTTCGAGGTCGCGCCCGAGGCGGAACGAACCGAGATCGACGGCGACCTGGTGATGCTCGCCCTCGAGAACCTGGTCCGGAACGCCCGCGACGCCCTGCCCGAAGGCGGGGAGATCCGGGTCAACGCACACCGTGACGGCCGCTACCTCGTGCTGGCCGTTCGCGACGGCGGCTCGGGCTTCGAGCCGCGCGCTCGGGAACGAGCCTTCGACGAGCTCTTCACCACCAAGCGCGGCGGCAGCGGGCTCGGCCTCGCCTTCGTGCGTCGCGTGGCGCGCGCTCACGGGGGCGATGCCACCATCACCAGCACGCGCGAGCACGGCACGATGGTGACCATGCGCCTTCTGGCGAGCCGATCCGTGCGAGCCCAACCCGAGACTCGATCCCGTTGACGGCGGCTCCGCCGGGTTGGTCTCTCGGCGGAGCGATCTCGACCGAATCTGGCAGGAGATTTCTCCGGGCCTTCACCGCAGTCAGTCATCGGCCGTCAGAGGCCGGGTCTTCCGCGTCCTGCCTGACAGCTGACGGCTGGCGGCCGGTTTGGTTCCGGCTCCGCCGGGTGGGGTCGTCGATCGGGCGCAGCAACCAGCCGACTGCTGCTCCAGAGCGGCCGTCGCCTCAAGACAGCTACCCGACGGCGCCGATTCTAGCGCCTCGCGCGACAGCGGAAGACCGACACGGAGAGTCGTGCCAATACCGAGCGTGGATACGGCCTCGATGAATCCGCGATGGCTGCGGGCGATCCCCTCGCAAGCGGCGAGCCCCATTCCGCCGGCGGCGAACCGATGACCCAGGACGCCCACCCCGCACCGAGCGACGACAGGGCGCCACCTCCGGTGCCTCTGGCACTCGTTCGGTGCGGACCACCATACCTCGGCGACCAGGATCTGTGCTTCAATGCCGGAATGAGCGAGAGCGTGTCATCAGCCCCCGACCCCACCCGGGATCGGAGCCGGGGGCGGCTGCGTGTCGCCGTGATCGTCGATGCGATCGAGAATGAGTACCAGTGGGGGCTCGTGACCGGAGCCTTGACGGCGATCCAGGACACGGGCGCGTTGCTCTTCGTGGTCGCCGGCGGGCTCGTCGAACCACCGGACTCCCCGGACCGCGGTGACAACGCGATCTACGATTTGGTGACCGCCGATTCGGTCGATGGGGTGATCCTCTTCTCGGGTGCGATCGGGCACGCGGTCGGACCGACCGGCCTTGCCGAGTGGGCTCGGCGCTTCAGCCCCCTGCCGGTCGCCAGCATCGGCGTCGGATTGCCGGAGCTACCGAGCTTCGTGGTGGAGAACGAGTCGGGGACGTTCCGCGCCACCACCCACCTCGCCTGCGACCACGGGCACCGACAGATCGCCTTCGTCGAGGGAGCACCGGGCAGCAGCGAGGCGGAGGCGCGCCGCCGCGGCTACGAACGCGGGCTCGCCGAGGCGGGCCTCGCGCTCGATCCCCGCCTGATCGCTCCCGGCGATTTCACCGTGCTGGGGGGACACGCCGCGGTGGCCCACCTGCTCGATCGCGAGCGGATCAACGTGAGCCTCCTCGACGCGATCGTCGCTGCCAACGACGCAATGGCATTCGGCGTCATCGAGGAGCTAGCGCGCCGAAACATCGAGGTCCCGAAGCGGGTCGCGGTGATCGGGTTCGACGACGTGATGCTCGCGCGCGTTGGCCCGCCGCCCCTCACCACCGTGCGCCAGCCCGTCGACCGGCTCGCAACCGCGGCGCTCAGGAACGTAATCGGCGCCATCCGGGGGACCAAGACACCCGGTGCGGTGCTGGAGACGCAGCTCGTAGTGCGGCGTTCCTGCGGCTGCCTGACCAAGGCCACGCGTTCCGCCGAGAGCGGAGGCGGACTCCGATCCACGTCCGAAGTGGCGTTGCTCGCGCGCCGCGACCAGATCACAGCGAGCCTCGCGCGCGCCGCGCGCGGGACCCTGGTCGGCGCCGGAGCAGGTTGGGAGCAGCGCATGCTCTTGGCCCTGGTCGACGACGCGCGGAGCGGCGGCGGCCACCTGGTCGAGGTGATGGATGGGATCCTGGTGCGCCTGGCTCGCGCCGGCACCGATCCGGCCATCCTCGACGAGATCCTGACGGACCTGCGCGCCGAAACGAGCGCCGCCCTCGAATGCAGCGCTGCCTCCCGAAATGCGGAGGATGCGTTCCATGATGCGCGGCGTTTCCTCCACGACCAACTCCTCCGTCTGCGCATGCGCGAACGCGCCGAGCTGACGTTCGGCATGCAGACCTTGACCCACCTCGCTCGGCAGCTGCGCGCGCCCCGTGACCCCGCGACCGCCACGACGGGTTTCATTGAGCACACCCGCGCGCTCGGTTGCGACGCGGGGCTCGTCGCCTGGTTGAACGACGACGGCACCTCGGCCCGCCCGGTCCTTCACTATGACCGCGCGGGGCTCCGGCAACCGCTACGCTTCCCCGCGAAGACCCTGTGGCCAGGTGCCGACCCGGACTCCCGGACCAACGCGCTCGTCATCCACCCGATCCTGGACCGCCACCACCTCCTTGGCTTCACGGCCTTCTCCCTCGGCGCGGTGGACGGAAGCCTGCATGAGTTGCTCCGTGAGCTGGTGTCGGACCGACTGCGCCACCGCCCGTCGTTGCTGTCCATCCCGGCGGCCACCGAACCGGAACCGGGCGTCGAAGACGCGCGGTGAGCGCCCCGGGCTGAAGAGGCCTGGGCGGGCGCTGCCCCGCAGACCCCCTGGGTTTCAGGCGATCTCGGGCCAGAAACCAAGGACCGCCGGACGCGGATCTGGGCGACGGCGCAGCCCCGCCGGCCCTTGTCCGGCTGGGGGCCGGCGGGGCGACGCCGCCATCAGCGCGATCGGGCCGCGGGGTAGTCACCCCCAGGGGAAACCTCGTCGCGGGTGGACTGGTCCGCCTCGTGGGGTTCCCCAGTCGGATGATGGGTGCGCCACCAAAGCGCCGCTCGCTCCCGGCCCCATGGGGGCTGGAATTCGAGCCCATCGAGAGCATCGGCCAACTCCACTGCGGATTGGGGGCGCCGGTTGGGGTTCTTCTCGAGACACTGCATGACCAGGGCTTCGAGCCCCGTGTGGATTGGACGCTCGACGCGGCGGGACGGCAGCAGCGGCCGCTGGTGCGCGTGCATGACCATCATATCGTGGCGCGTGGCAGCGTCGAACACCCGCATCCCCGTCAGCAGCCAGTACGCCACGCACCCCAGGGCATACACGTCAGTGCGAGCGTCGACGGGCGCTCTGAACCGAACCATTTCGGGCGCCATCACCGCCGGAGTACCCACGAACCTCCGCTCGTCCTCGAGCTCCTCCGGCGTGGGTACCCGATCGAGCACGAGCCCGAAATCCAGCACCTTCACGAAATCGTGATCGTTCCCGTAGTGGCAGGTGAACACGTTCGCCGGTTTCAGGTCCCGATGGACGAAATTGCGGGAATGGGCTTCGTCGAGCGAGTGGCACGCTTGGCGAAGGAGCGCGGCGACGCGCTCGGGTGGCAGGGGACCGAAGCGCTCGACCAGGGACTGGAAGTCGAGACCGTCGAGGAGCTCCATCACGTAATAGAACGCCCCGTCGGGGGTGACGCCAAAATCGTAGATCTGGATGGTGTGGGGCGAGCGCAGCGAGGCCGTGGTGCGTGCCTCGCGGGCGAAGAGCCGCACGAGGCGGCCCGCGTCGTGGGGTCCGTGATCGACCAGGACCGATCGTCGGATGAGTTTCACCGCCGCCGGCCGCGCCAACAGGTGATGGGAGGCACGCCAGACCTCGGCCATGCCGCCCACCCCAAGGCGCTCGACGAGCCGATAGGAGCCGACCTTCCGAGCCACCGCTACACGCTCACTCAGCTGGAAGACCACGGCCGAGACCGCCGCCGCCATCAACGCCCCCAGGATCGGGCTGGCGAGGAGGAAGACGAAATCGGGCGCCGGTGGGAACGTGCCCTGGCGAAGCAGAATCAGTGCCAACGGATCCATGGCGGCGGCGCCGAGCAGCGTCGGCAGCGCCCTCCGCGGTGTGGCGGGCACGAGGGCGCCGAAGGCAAGGATGGGGACGGAGACGAGGGACCAGCTACGAACTGCCTCGAAGGCGGGCCAGGGTTCGAGGTGGCGAAGAACCCCGAGCAAGAAGCAGAGGCCAAAAAGGAACGTGTACCCGAGGTCGGTGGCGTGCTCCGGCCGCAAGCGTCCGAGCCGCCCCACGACCGCCATGCCCACAGAAAGCGCAGCGCCGCTCGCGAGCAGGAGTCCCACGGTACCGGGGGTGGCAGTGACCCGCCCCGGACCGAGACCGATCCATGCGACGAGGTAGGCGAAAAAGACCCCGGCACTCACCTCGGCGATGGCTCGGATCCGAGCCGCGGCGAGCCGGAGCACCTCGGGAGCGAGCTCGCGGTGCGCCGCGCAGCGCACTGCCTCGTCTGGGTTCCATCGCGTGACGTCGAAGACGGAAGGCGCGGGTGCGGACTCGGCCCCCGCGTCCCCTGCCGGCGGACGCCCGCCCGGTGGGAGAGGCGCTGCTGGCGGGACGGGATCCGAGATCACGGGCTCGAGCATAGGACAGTCGTCGGCGGGACGCCGCAGGTTCGCCGACGGGAACCGAGCGGGTACGCGGCGGTCAACGCACGGAAACGGGGAGGAAACCTGAGCCCATGCCCCGCCTCACGCACGACAATGTGCAGGGTTCGGTCATCGGAAAGAAACCGGAATCCTCCGGGAAACACAGGACAGGGCAGTAGGGAGTCGTAGTCCACAACTGATGCCGGCGCCCCCTCTTCGCCGTCGGGACTGGTAGGTTCCGGCCGGCAGAGGTGGGGCCCTCTCGCTCTGGAGTGAAGATCCATGAACAAGCTGCTGCCACTGATGTTGGGTTTCGCGGTCACCGCCGCGGCGCTCGTCCATCCGAGCACCTCGATGGCCGAGCCTGCGATGCCTGCGGCCGACGCCGCGGCCGTCGCCCCCGCTACCCCGACGCCGGTTGACCTCGCCCAGCGCGTCGCGGACCTCGAGGCCTACCTGAACAACGGTGCCCGCGCCGACGATGGGGCCAGCAAGGTTTCGGGACCAGGCCCCGGGCACAATGCATTCTTGATGATCTGCGCAGCGCTCGTCCTCTTCATGACCCTGCCGGGGCTCGCGCTCTTCTACGGGGGGCTCGTGCGGAGCAAGAACGTCCTTTCGATCATGGCCCAATGCATGGGCATCGCGGGGCTCGTGACCCTGATGTGGTGGGCGTTCGGCTACTCTCTGACCTTCGCCCCCGGAGGTCCCTTCGTGGGCGGGCTGGACTACGCATTCTTGAGCGGAGTGGGCGCCACGCCGAACCCCGCGTACGGGGCATGGGTGTCACACAGCACCTTCGCCATGTATCAGCTGATGTTCGCGATCATCACCCCCGCGCTCATCGTCGGCGCGATCGCCGAGCGGGTCAAGTTCAGCGCGTTGATGGCCTTCGTCGCGGCATGGATGCTGGTCGTGTACTTCCCGCTCGCCCACATGGTCTGGGGCGCGGATGGCTTCATGAACGGCGTCTGGAACGCAGACGCGGGGATCAGAGCGATCGATTTCGCCGGCGGGACGGTCGTGCACATGTCCTCGGGCTGGTCAGCGCTCGTCCTCGCCCTCATCGTGGGCAAGCGTCACGGATTCGGTTCCGACAACTTCGCGCCCCACAGCCTCGTCCTCACGATGGTCGGCACCGGCATGTTGTGGGTCGGTTGGTACGGCTTCAACGCCGGCAGTGCCGTGGCCGCCGATGGCATCGCGGCGAGCGCGTTCATGACCACGACCCTCGCCGCCGCGATCGCGGGCCTCGCTTGGGCGGCTGTCGAATGGGTCGTGCGCGGCAAGCCAACCGTCCTCGGCTTCTGTTCGGGCATCGTCGGCGGCCTGGTGGTGATCACGCCCGCGGCCGGGTTCGTGACTGCGTCGGGCGCCGTCGTCATCGGCGTCCTCGCCGGGGTAGTCCCCTTCTTCGCCTGCACCAAGCTGAAGAGTGCCCTCGGATATGACGACGCCCTCGACACCTTCGGCGTACACGCCGTCGGTGGAACGCTAGGTGCACTGATGACGGGACTACTCGCCACCGCCAGCGTAAACTCCAACCTCGACCTCAACCTCGCGGGGATCGTCGGCAACACGCTCTGGATCGAGCAGCTCAAGGCAATGGGCATCACCCTGTTCCTCGCCATCACCGGCACGACCATCATCGGCTATGCGCTCAAGTACACGCTGGGCCTCCGCCCGTCCTCCGAAGACGAGGAGAGTGGGCTCGACATCACTGACCATGGCGAACGCGGCTACCACCTGACCGAAATCTGACCATCCCATCGAGGTCCCTGATCAGGTAGCGGCGTCGCGAGGACCGCCGGAGCCCCCCGGTTGTGTTCGCGACGCCCTTCCTCGTATCCTCGCCCCGTGCCGCCTCCTCCTGCCCCGCCAGCCCCCCGCCGAGCGCCCCCGCGGCGAGCCGATGCGGAGGCGACGTCTCGGCCCCGAACGCCTCATCCTGCTCGTCCCCAGGTCCCGAAGCCGCCCCTCGTCCCGCAAGTGACCACCCTCTGGGAGTATCCGTCGCAGCACTACGGCGACGAGGAGCAGGGTAGCCAGGGCTATCGCGGAGCGACTCCGTCGTACGTCGTGTGGAACGTGGTCCATCGGTTCACCAAGCCCGGCGATCTCGTGATCGACCCCTTCGTCGGCAGCGGAACCACGCTCGATGTGTGCCGCGACCTCGATCGCCGCGCCCTCGGCTTCGATCTCCTCGCCACTCGCCCCGACGTCGTCGTCGCCGACGCCCGCAGCCTCCCCGTGAAGCAGCGGTCGGCGTCCCTCGTGTTCATGGACCCGCCATATGCGGACAACCTGGACTACTCGGACGACCCGCGGTGCATCGGCAAGCTACCAGCGGACGGACGCTGGCAGCGGGCGCTCCGGCTGGTAGTGGCAGAGGCCCACCGCGTCCTCGCCGAGAGCGGGGTGCTCGCGGCCTACGTCTGTGACGTGTTCCAGAGACAGCGCGGGTTCTTTCCCCTCGGGTTCGAGCTGTTCGAAATGGGCCTGGCCCAGGGGTTCGTGCCCATCGACGTCGTAGCGGTGGTCCGCAAAAACCGCACGCTCGGCCTGGGCAATTACCGCCGCGCAGCCGATGAGGGAGGCTTCTTCCTGCGCGGGTTCAACTACCTCCTGCTCTTGAAGAAGCCGCCGCGGCGGGGTTGAGGGGACGCCCGATCCAGCGCCGCCACCTGTGGCGGCAACTCGCCGCTTCCTTCCGGACCGGATGTCGGGTAGTACGATGGGCCATGCTGTGCCCGTCTTCGATGGTCTTGCCGGGGTCGATCATGAGAACCGCGCTGTTCCTCCTCGCCGCTGGGCTCCCCCTGGGCGTGGCGTGCGGGAACGACACTGACGATGCCGACGCGGACTCTGGCGACGGCTCGGGGGGAGACCAAGCGAGCTCCGGAGGACGCGGCGAGGCGGGAGACGCGACCAACTCGGGCGGCAGCGACGCGGCCGGCGGCGCGGCTGGAGAGGGCAGTGCGGGTACGGACGGTGGCGCCGGCAACACCGGTGCGAGCGGCGGTCCGGATGCCGGCTCCCACATCTGCAGAAGCGACGGACCCGCCGTCCCGATCGAGGATATCTCGGGGACCTGGGCCTACGTCGAGGTGCAGGCGCAGATCGTCCGGACGCCGGCGATCGCCGATCCATTCATGAACCTCGTGGTGACGGGGATGCTCATGGAGCAGACGCAGGAGGGCGAGCAGGTCACGGGGAGGGCAATCATTTGCCACCGTCACACCGACAGCGACCTGGTAGGCGCCGCCGTCCCCCGTCGCTTGATCGATGCGATCGAGCCCTTCGACTACACGGCGACCTACGACGCAGAGGGGACCTTCACCATGGAGCGGGTGTACTTGCACCTCGGGTACCACCCGGACGATCCCTCGGACGAATCCGAGCTCCCCACCGAAGCCGACGATCCCCTGGTGTATGATCAGGACGAGGACGGCGAGCCGGGGGCTACAATCGTCTTGAGCGGTCTGGTCGATGGCATGGTGTTCACCGTTCAGTGGGCTACTATCGCCCCCGATGGCCGTTCCGTCGCCGAGGATCGCATCGAGGGGCTGCTCGACTTCAATGCGAACGAGAACGTCCTCGGCTCCGAGCCAGCGGTGATCGCCTCGTTCGCGCCGGAGTCCACGCCGGCACCGGAGCCCTGCTGGAGCACCTTCCAGATGGCTCGCGCCCCCGAGGACGCGGACTGCGATTGGCTCGAGGGCGCGCTCACGAGCCTGTTCCCCGACGTTGCGTACACCTTCCCCGAATAGGCGCCCGACCCGGCCACGAGCGGGAGTATGCGGGTCGCCGTCACCGGAGGTACGGGCCACATAGGTGGGAACCTGATCCGTTCCCTGCTCGAGGGAGGGCACAAGGTGCGCGTGCTCGTCCGCGAGCGTGCGGACGCCCTCGACGGCCTCGCCGTAGAGCGGATCCGGGGCGATGTGTGCGTACCGGAGTCCCTCCGCGAGCTCTTCGCGGGAGTCGACCTCGCCTACCACCTGGCCGCGCGGGTCTCGGTGGACGGTGACCAGGGGGGCCTCGTGCAGCGCGTGAACGTCGATGGAACCCGCAACGTGGTCGCCGCCGCGCTCGCCGCCAGGGTGCGGCGGCTGGTCCACGCGAGCTCGATCCATGCCTACGCGACGGCGCCTGGGACGCCCATCGTCGAAGGGGGACCGAAGGCGCGGGGGCGGCGCCACCCCGCCTACGATCGCTCGAAGGCCTTGGCCGAGGAGCAGGTGCAGCGGGGGATCGAGCGGGGCCTCGACGCGGTGATCGTCAACCCTACCGGGGTGATCGGCCGCCACGATCTCCAACCCTCACGGATGGGCGAGTTCTTCCGGTTGCTCTGCGAACGACACCTCCCCATGCTGGTCGAAGGTGGTTTCGACTGGGTCGATGTGCGAGACGTCGTGTCCAGCATGCTGACCGCCGCCGACCGCGGTCGCCGCGGCGAGAGCTATATCCTCTCCGGTACCTACGCGACGGTGCGGGAGCTCGCGACGATCGCCACGGCGGTGACGGGCGTGCCTGCTCCGCGTTGGCAGGCGCCACAGTGGCTGGCGCGCCTCGGTGCTCCGTTCGCCCTCATGGCCGCGCACACCCTCCGTCGCGAGCCACTCTTCACCCCCGAGTCCCTCCGCGCGCTTCGCGCGGAACCCCGCGTGACCCACGACAGGGCAGCGGCCGAGCTCGGCCACTGCCCCCGTCCCCTGCGGGCGACGATCGAGGATGTCTACCGGTCGTTCCGGCGCCGCGGCGTGATCCCGACGGACGCGCCGCTGACCTTCACCCTGGAACCGACGGACGAGCCGTGAGCGAGGCGACCCTTCATGGCTGGCTCACCGCAGCGCTCCTCGCGATGGCGGTGCTCACGTTCGTGGTGCTCGGGTGGGTGAGCGCGCCGTACGGGCGTCACCTGCGTGCCGGATGGGGGCCGGTCGTCCCGCACCGCGTCGCGTGGGTCGTGATGGAGAGCCCGGCGGTCGTGGCGTTCGTCGGGATCTTCGGTCTCGGACAGCACAGCGCCGACTCGACGCCGCTGGTCCTGCTCGCGCTCTGGCAGCTCCACTACCTCCACCGTACGCTGGTCTACCCGTTTCGCACGAAGAGCAGCCACCCCTGGCCAGTGCTACTCGTGACGATGGCCCTCACGTTCCAGCTCTGGAACTCGTACCTCAACGCGCGCTGGCTCTCCGAGTTCGGTGAGTACCCAGCGTCGTGGCTGCTCGACCCGCGCTTCATCGTGGGCACGGCGCTCTTCGGAGCCGGACTCGCCCTGAACCTGCATTCCGACGGGATCCTCCGCCGCCTCCGAGGAAGCGGAGAGTCCGGATACCTCGTCCCCCACGGGGGTGGCTTCGAGCTAGTGAGCTGCCCCAACTACTCCGGCGAGATCCTGGAGTGGTGTGGTTGGGCCCTCGCCACCTGGTCCCCGGCAGGGCTCGCCTTCGCTCTATACACCATCGCCAACCTCGGCCCACGAGCAGTGAGCCACCATCGCTGGTATCGGCGCGAATTCCCAGACTACCCGCCACACCGACGAGCGCTGATCCCGTTTCTACTCTGACTGGCCAGACGGACCCGTCATTCAGAACCGGACGGACGCGACCGCGGGCCTCCCCGGGGCCGCGACCACCCCGACGCTCCGCCTCCCCTTCTGGGGGTGGATGAACATCACGGTGTGAGAGCCGCAGGGAACGTTCAACGAGGTTGGCGTCTTGCCCACGGGTCGTCCATCCACGACCGCCACCGTGATCGGGATCGAGTTTACCGTCAGCTTGCACCCGGTGGCGGCCTTCCCACCACCACTGCCCCCGCCAACCGCTCCCCCACCCTGCGCGGGACCAGCCTGCTCGAGCTCGACCTTGAAGCTCTTCTCCGCCTTCCCGTCGTCGAAGCTCACCCGCGTCTGGAAGATGGCATAGCCTTCCTTGGACGCGCGCAGGGTGCAAGCGCTCTTCGGGTTGACGTCCACCGAGGTCGGCGGATCGAGCAGCGACTCGCCCTCGTTCGGGCAGTCCAGGGTCACGCGTGCTCCCGCAGCGTTCTTGCCGCTCTCCACCCGAGCTAGCCCGCGAGTCACGGTCAGCTTGGGCTTGTACTCGAGCATGCGCCCGTCCTCGATCGTAACCTTCTCCTTGAACGGAGCGTACCGGTCACTCCCCGTGATCTCGATCTCGTGGTCGCCCGCTGAGAGGTCGCTGATCCGAAGCGGAGCCTCGCCGCGGTCCACCCCGTCGACCCTCACGCGAAGGAACTTGCCGAGCTCCGCGATGACGAGCCCGGTACCACCACCCGCCGCCTCGCCGGAACCGCGAACGAGGCTGTAGCTCTCGTTGGTGTCGGCACCGCTCCGAATGGTCACCATTCGCTTCACGGGCTGTTGATACCCGGGCGCCGACACCTCGAGGATGTGAGTGTCCGCGGCGAGCCGCGGGACCCTGCACGGCGACGAACCGCAGACCTTCTCGTTGTTGACCTTGACCGTGAGGTTCGGGACCTCGACCCCACCCGGTCCGGTCACGTTGACGACGAGGCAGCCGGTTCGAGGCCAGAGCAGGAAGGCCGCCGCACCCACGACCGCCACGACCGCCGCGAGCGCGATCCAAACGCGTGACATCGGGCGACGGTCGGCCTCAGCGCCCAACCCACTCGACGACGAGCGCGTCCCGATCGGACCGGTACCGGACCGGCGATCCCCATCGTCGCTGAAGACACCGGTCGAGATCTCTTCGTCGCCCCAGTCCATATCGGAGCGGGGAACGCGACCGAGCTTCGGGGCAAGGCTGCCGAAGTCGGGGGGCTTCGGCGGTGGCGGCAACGGACCGCTCGCTCGGCCCGTGCCAGCCGTGTCGTCTCCGCGCCAACTCCCGTTCGGCGCTCCGAGCCCACCCTCGGAGTCCAGGGCGGGAAGGGGAGCGAAACCGGGCGACGCCCCACCCGCCGGCAACGCGGCCGGCAGGGGCGGGAGTGCCCCGACCGGTGGGGGGGGGAGCGCACCAATGGCTGGCCCCGAGGGCGGAGGGGGAGCGCTCGGCGGTGAGGGCAGCGGTGGGAGCGGCGTGGGCAGCGACCCCGACGGAGCGGGCGGCAGCGGCGGTGGCGGGAGCGGCGCGGGCGGCCCCCCCGACGGAAGGGGCAGCGGCGTCGCCCCAGGTCGCATGGATGGCGAAGGGCCGACGGGCGGTGGTGGCAACGCCCCAGGCGTCGGCGGCAATGGCGACGTCGGTGGCGCTGGGGGGAGCACCGACGGCACCGACCCTCGCGATGACGAACCTGGCGGCGGCGGTGGCGGTGGCGCAGAGGCAAAGGCGCCTGGCGGCGGCGGCGGCGGCGCCACGGAGGTCCCCGGTGGAGGTGGTGGCGGAGTCGGCCGGATCGACGTCGGCGGTGGCGGCGGCGGTCGCGAATATGCCGGTCGCTCGACGGGAGGTCCTGGCGGCGGCCCCGACTTCTTCGGAACGAGACTGTCGAAGATGCTAAGGTCGCCGGAAGGCTCCTCGTCTTCGACAGCGTCGTCATCGTCCTCGTCATCGTATGAATCACCCGACCCCCCTGCCCTGGAGTCGGATGCAGTCACGAACGACTCGGGGTGTTCGCCATGGCCGAGTTCGCCACGAGCCGTTTCCGGATCGCCGTCGCCCCAGGCCTCGTCGGAGAATGGATCGTTTTCGGCGCGCCGGTCGATGGCGCGCTGGTCGAGGTCATATGACATGGAGACTCGAATCGTTGCCTGACAGGGGTAGCCTGGACCTGAGACTCTAGGGAGGGCGTCCGTCCGTCAAGCGAGTTTGCGCGCATCCTAGCCCCGATCTCGAGCTCGTTCGCGCCACGAGCGTGCCGGAAAGGCGGGTCCTGGTCCTACCCATTCCCGCTCGAGGGTTCGGGGATCGATTTTGTGCATCCAGCGCGGCGAAGGAGGGCAGCCGAGAGGGGACACTCCCCCCTCGGCCCCCGGAAGCATACCGTGGCACTGACAAATTCCACTATGTTTCGATCCGAAACGCCCGGTGGACGTGCCGGTTCCGATACTCCCTGGGAACGGTAAGATGGGTGATCTCGGCCACCTCGCGGAGCGGCAACCCAGAACACCGTGGGGTGAAGTGTTGGTGGTTCGTCGAGAAGAAGAGGATACCGCCCGGCTCGATCACACCGAGCACCTGTTCGAGGAGCCACGGGTGATCGCGGTTGACGTCGAATCCGCCACGCGGACCGCCCACGGTCGAGAACGATGGGGGATCGCAGACAGCAATGTCCCACCGCCGCCCTGCGCGCCGGACCGACTCGAGAAAGCTTGGGACATCGGCAGCGACCCGCTCATGCGCCGTCGGGGCGTACCCGCAGAGTGCGAGGTTCTCTCCGGCCCAGGCGAGATACGCCGCGGACAGGTCGACGGTGGTCGTGGTGCGGGCGCCGCCAAGGGCGGCGGCGCAGGTGAAGCTCCCCGTGTAGCCGAAGAGATTGAGGAAACGCAGACCCGCCACCGCATCCGCGACCAACGCGCGGGTCCGCCGTTGATCGGCGAAGAGGCCGGTATCGATGTGTTCATCGAGGCGCACCAGGAACCGAAGCGCGCCCTCGCGCACGACGAGCTCGGTGCCCTGGGCGCAGAGACGCTGATAACGGGGACCCTGCACGGGCCGAGTCCGCCGTCGTTTCAGGTGCAGGTGGCCGGCGGGGAGCGAGAGCGCCTGCGTCACTGCGTCACCCATGCGCTCGAGCCAGCGTGGGTCGCCCGCGGTCTGCCAGCGCTCGAGCTCCGCGACCACGACGTGGCCCTCGTACCAGTCCACGAGGAGGCGGATCTCGGGAATGTCTTGGTCGTAGAGGCGGAACGCACCCACCTCCTGGCGCTCGAACACGCGGCGCAGGCGCCGGTAGGTCGCTCGGAGCCGGTTGCCGAGCATCTCGGCCTGACGCTCGGAGACCTCGGGGGTCACGAGCCCCCGCAGGGTGGGGCCCGGAGAGCGTCCGCCTGCGTGTTCGCTGGTTCTGCGCCGCGCCATGTCGCTCGGCCGCAGACATTCTGGCTTCTGGCGTTCGTCGTCAACGCCGATCGCGAGTTGTGGTCTAATGCCGACATGCGCACTTCGCTCAAGGACGTGAACATCGGGGGATTCGACGTCACCCTTCCGATCGCCGGGCTGGAGCTCACCTTCACCCTCGGCCCGACCCGAGACCTCAACGGGATCGCCGAGCTCACCGGTGGTGGCGTCATCGCGCGGGATCTGCGGCTCTCCGCCCAGACGGTGCGCGCCGGTGAGTGGGTCATCCCGTCGATAGGGACCCTCGGGATCACCCAGCATGTGTTTTTGAAGGGTGTTCAGGCCAATGTCGAGCTTGGCTTGGACGACCCGCTCGGCCTTGCGGGCAAGGTTGCGGTGGATGGACTCCTCGCCGAGAGGGTGAAGTTCTCGGGGTTCGGGTGCGAGTTCGAGCTCCGACTCGCCCTCCAACACCTCGAGTTCACCGCCGCGAACGACCGCACCCGCCACGTCGCGATCGATCGCACGGAGCTTCACGAAGTGATGGCGTCGACGCCCTTCGGCAACGCCCTCGTCGGCGAGATCACCCTGAAAGGGTTGGTGATCACGCTCACCGCCGAAGGCGGCGTGGACCTCGCCTGTGAGGAAGTCCTGGCCGATTCGATCGAGCTCAAGGCGAAGGCGCTCACCGCGCAGCTCGAACGGGTCTCGGTGACCGGACTGCGGCACGCCAACGGGCGGACGACGCTGGACCGAATCACCGTCGGGGGAGTCACGGTCGAGGCGAGCGAGCTGCCGATCGCGGGCCTGCTGCACAAGACGGCCGCCGCTCCGACCAAGCCCGGCCCCTTCGTCCCGCCGAGGCTCCCCGATCTCCCGTTCCTCGACCAGCTCCAGGGTCACGCCAACATCGACGCGTTCCTCGACGTCGGGATCCCAATCATCAAGTCCCGCGCGGCGACCCACGCGATCCGACAGGAGCTCATCGACGGGACCATCGACTTCAAGAAGCTCGAGGCCGGACTGTCCGGGCTCGAAGACGCGGTCCTCGACTTCGAGGTCAAGCCGGGCAAGCTCATCCTCGAGAAGGACATCCCGCTGATCCCCTTCGACAACACCACCCTCGTTTGGTGGCCACTCGAGGGGCCGGAGCAGGACCTGGCGAAGCAGAAGCAGCGGGTGCGTCTGCGCCGTCTGCTCGACTACACGCTGACCGATTTCGTCACCTCCAAGCTTCAGCCGACGGCCACCGTGGGAGCACCACTCGTGACGTTGCGCCGAGTCGAACTCAACAGCATGGACATCGACGTCTCGCTGCTGGGAGCGAGCCAGCTCGAGCTGCCCTTCGCCACTCTGCGCCTCGGCGCCGCCGACCTGCCCACGCTGAAGCGCGCGCGACTAGCCGGCTCCGTGAAGCTCGCGCCCGGCACCACCACGGCTCCCACCAAGGTCACGGTCGTGGCCGAGGGTGCGTGCTGCGGACTCGACCGCCTCGCGTTCCTCGGCCTCTCGCTGGCCCTCGGACGACTCTCGGTGGCCGCGGTGGACCGGCTCCACCTCACCTTCTCCGGCATAGTGCCGAGCGAGGTGCAAGCCAGCGTCTCTGGAGTGGCGCTCGAGCGGGTCTCGCTCGATGGCCTGTCCCTACCGCCAGTCAGGTTCTGAATGAACGATGCCGTGCGCTACTCCGTTCGGCAGATTTCGCGGGGAAGGGACCGGAGCCCTCGATGCCAGATGTGGGTGACTCGGCCGACCACGTTCCCGAGCGGGACCGGGCCGTAGTCGCGGCTGTCCACCGCGTGCTCCCGTGCGTCACCCAAGACGAAGCAATGGCCGTGCGGGACATCGATGGGGGGGGACTCGGACCGCGCTGACGTCGCCTCACCGGCGTGGGTGACCGGTCTCCCGGCGGGCCGTGGCTGGTGCGCTCCGCCGACGAAGAGCTCGGTCGCGCGGAGCTCAACGTGGTCGCCGGGAAGGGCCACGACGCGCTTGACGTGGAACTGGTACGGCTGGTCGGGGTTCCGAATCACTACGACGTCACCGCGACAGAGGGGGCCGCGCGCATACGCGCCCCGATCCACCAGCAGGCGTGAGCCCGGCTCGATCGTCGGGAGCATCGATGCGGTGGGGACGTAGTAGAGCGCGACCAGCTCACCGTTCACGGTGGCGGCCCAACCCAGGGCGCTGGGAACGGCGATCATCGCCAGCACTGCGTACACGTACCAGCGGTCAACCTCACGCGGGGGTGCCGCCGTAGGATCGCGAACCGCCGCGCAGAACGCCCCCATCGCGCTGCCGACGAGCAGGACCACCCAACCGAATGCGCCGGCGATGACCCAAACCATCCCGTGGCTCGGCGCCACGCGAACGGCAAGCGCCGCCAGCGGTCCGAGCGCGGCTGCGGCACCAATCACGGCGAGCCCCGGGACGAGTCGCCCCGTGTAGACTTGCCCGAGGCCGGGGACCACGAGGGAGAGGAGTGCGGCGCGGACGGGCGTTCGATTCTGGGGGGTCATGGGGAGTATTCCTGGTCAGAGCGCAGTACCCGGAACGAGGAGCGCGAGAGCAACGACGAGTAGAACGTGCAGAACGAGCGCGGCTGCGCTGAGGACGATGGGAACGGACAGCCGCCGCACGCGCCGCGGTGTCGAGACCGACCTCGGCTCGGTCGAATCGCGCTCGATCGCCGACATGACACGGTCCACGAAGCCGAACGACGGCCGTTCACTTCGCCGTTCGGAGAGCCACCGATCGAAGGGATCTCTCTCGTTCATCTCTCCTCCTCGAGCGCAGCACGCAGCCGTTCGCGGGCACGCGACAAGCGAGAGCGCACCGTACCGGCGTCGACCGAGTCGATCGCGGCGATCTCCTCGGTCGAGAGACCAACGACTTCCTTCAGCACGAAGGCGGCTCGTTGATCCTCGGCAAGATCAGCGAGGGCGCGATCGATGCGCCGGCCGAACTCGCGGCCGATCAGCGCGTCGAGAGGGGTTTCCGTCGCGACCCGAGGCGGCACCTCGCCCACCGGAATCGGCACCGCCTTCTTGGCCGCGTTCAGCGCTCGGTTCCGGGCAATCGCGCAGAGCCAGGTCACGAACCGCCCACGCGAGGCGTCGAAGGAACCCAGGGCGGCGTAGGCCGCCACGAAGACGTCCTGGGCCAGCTCCTCGGCCGGGGACTGCCAACCAGCCAAGTTGGAGACGAGCCGGTAGACGGGTGCCTGATACCGCTCCACGAGGATCCGAAATGCGCTGGACTCACCAGCACGGACGCGCAAAACGAGGCGCTCGTCGTCCTCCTCCGGGCGTTCGGCTCGCATCATTCTGGCGCTCACGCCTCAATATACAAACGAAGCGAGCGATCGTTGCGGGCCCCTCGCCGAGTAGCCCCCAAGGGGAAATCACTGGCTTGCCGCGCCCGAATCAGCCTGGATTTCGCGCCGACGACGGACGGCATGCCGAAATCCGAAGCAGATTTCGAGCCTTATCCGCGTTCGGCGCGCGCAGAACCGGAACGGAGCGAGAGGAGCCTGCTGCACGAGTCCACGGAGGACCGCGGCCCGAGCCCAGCGAGGGAGCGCCGGAGGCGCAGTGCACTAGAGCAGCAGTCAGGTTGATTGCTGCGTCAAATCAACAACCTAGAGCACCGAACCGGCAGCAGACCTCTCCAGAGGCAGCGCTGGAAACG
>JAFGBI010000012.1 GCA_016933275.1 Polyangiaceae bacterium
GAGGACGGGGTCAGCCGCGAGGTGCTCCTGGTAACGGCCGGGTGAAACCGCTTCGCCGCGCCTGGGTCCCCGCTGCGCATCGCTCGAGTCGTCGAGCTCACTAGTAAAAAGACACGCCCCCCCGAATCCACGCAACCCCACCGCGGCGCGGACGACGGATTGGCATCGCCGACGCCCCAGCGTCCGCGTCCCCCTTCGCGCCGGGGCGTTGGCGAACCTCACTCACTCGACTCGTCCATCACGCGAAGCCATCCCCGCTACAGACCAATCCTTCGGCGGAGCCCATCCTGCGATCCGGCGGCACGCCCCGGCGGGGGTCGGAGCCATGTCGACCATCAGCGGAGCCCACCATCCTGCGATCGATCATCACACCCCTGGCGGCGGCTGACCCATATTGGCCACCAGCGGGCAGGCAGTTCTCGAAGAGACCGGTCGCCGGCGGCCGAGTAACCCGACCCGGCCGAGAACAACCCGCGGTCGGGCGAGCCGGGCGGTGCAGCAACCACGACGACAACGAGTCTGCACCGCCGGCTGCGACAGCGGAATCGGCACCGGTGACCGCAGGGGAGCCAATTGGGGAGCAAGGACCGCGGCCGGCTCATCGGAACGCGAGCGGGGCACAATCGGGGAAGAATCGGGATCGGATCGGCACGACGGCACGCCGAGCCGGACCAGCTGCGACAAGGTCGAACGCAAGCCGGCGGAGCCGGAGCCAAACAGACCATCCGCCATCAGCGGTCGGCGGTCAGGCAAGACGCGGAGAGGCCGACGGCCGACGGCCGATGACTGAATGCAGCGAAATCCCTGAGAGATCCCCTGCCAGATCCGGTCAAGATCGCACCGCAACGAGACTGGAGCACCGATCAGGCCGAAGACGCGCCCCTGACCTGGTGGCCCTGGCACCAATGGTTGCCGGGCCTTTGGTCGCCCGAGGCGAGAGAACCTGTCGCGCGCCGCCCTCGGCGAGGTCTACTGCCGGGTCGGTACCCCCCCGTGCCCACCCTGCCAATGCTCGGTGGAGCCCACACGAGTCCCTCGATCGTTGGTTGGACGAGACCATCAACCCGATTGCCGTTCTAGCCGTGGAGGCGAGAGCGGAAGCCGCGACGGGAGCGGGGCAGAGCGCAGCTAGCTACCTCCAGACCGCTACGATGAGTGATTGCTTCACCCCTGACCGTCCAATAGCCTTCCCGGGCCGTGCAAGCCATCGATCCTCTCGGGTTGTCGCGCCTTCTCTACCTACTCGCGGGGACTGCGCTGCTCACCCTGCCCGCCGGTTGCCGGCACGGGCACCAACACCCCAACGACGGCTCGGGAGGCGAAGGAGCGCAGGGAGGCGGCGCCGGAGCCGGGCTGACTCCCGCAGGGGGGAATGGTGCAGCAACTGGGGGGCAGGTATCACCGACGGGAGGCGGCAGCTCGGGCGGCGCCGATCCCGGAGGTCAAGCTGGGACCCAGAGCGCCGGACGAGCCGGGGCCCTGGGCTCGTCCGGCGAAGCCGGCAGCGGCGCCGGGGCCCCCCAGGGCGAGGCGGGCAACCAGGGAATGGCAGGGCACGCGGGCAGCCCGCAGCCCTGCCCGCCATGCGGCGACGGCTACACCCGCGCCGGCGACACCGACTGCGCCTGCGTGGACGTCGACGACTGTGCGACGGACAACGGCGGCTGTGACGCGCACGCGGAATGCACCAACACCGAGGGCTCGCGCACCTGCTCGTGCCAGGACGGCTGGCAAGGCGACGGCGTGACCTGCGAAGACCTCGACGAATGCGCCACGGACCACGCCGGCTGCGGGGACCACGCCACCTGCTCCAACACCGAAGGGTTTTTCCTCTGCACCTGCGACGACGGCTGGGTCGGCGATGGCGTAACCTGCGAGGATCTCGACGAGTGCGCCACGGATCACGGCGGCTGCGATCCCAACGCCGACTGCACCAACACGATGGGTTCGCACACCTGCGCGTGCCTTGACGGCTGGCAAGGCGACGGCGTGACCTGCGAAGACGTGGACGAATGCGCCACCAACCACGGAGGCTGCAGCGACCACGCCACCTGCACCAACACCGAAGGGTCCTTCCGTTGCTCCTGCGATGACGGCTGGCAAGGCGACGGCGTGACCTGCGAAGACGTGGACGAATGCGCCACGGATCACGGGGACTGCGATCCCAACGCAGACTGCACCAATACAATGGGTTCGCACACCTGCACGTGCCTTGACGGCTACGAGGGCGATGGCAGCGCGTGCGAGGACATCGACGAGTGCGCGACCGACGCCGCTGAATGCGGTGAACACGCCGACTGCACCAACACGAGCGGCTCGTACACGTGCGCCTGCGGCACCGGATGGTCCGGTGACGGGCACGTCTGCGAGGACGTCGACGAATGCGCGACCTCGAACGGGGGTTGCAGCACACACGCCGACTGCAGCAACACCGAGGGCTCGCGCCTCTGCCAGTGCCGAGAGGGCTACGAGGGCGACGGCGTCGATTGCGAGAACATCGACGAGTGCCAGCGGCACACCGACGACTGCCACGAGCACGCATCCTGCACCGACACCGAGGGCTCC
>JAFGBI010000247.1 GCA_016933275.1 Polyangiaceae bacterium
CGAGCGGAACCGCGACCTCTTGATCGCGCTGCTCAACGCGGTGCTGCAGCCGGCGCGACCGATCGTGTCGGTGGACGTGGTCAATCCTGAGATCCAGAAGGACGCGGTCAACGATCGCGGGTTGGTCTTGGACATCCTGGCGGTGCACGACGACAAGCCGCGGACCGACGTGGCGCCTCCAGTTGGGCCTGGGCTCGGGATCGGTCACAGCAAAAGGAAGCCTCATCCGCGACGGCGCCTACAAGCAAGGAGGCACCCCACCAGGCGGACGCGGTCCGTGCCGTTGGCCCCCCGGCCCGCGCGAGCCAGAGGCGAGCCGGGATTTGGCAGGGGCCCGCTCGCCCGGAGGGCGAGCGACCGACTGACGTCCTCTTTCCCGAGGATCGGGTATCCTCCACTCGGGTCATGACGCAGGGGCTGCCACGGCAATGGATTCGCTGGCTCGGCGCGAGCGCGCTCCTCTGCGGTTGCGGCGGGCGCACGGGCCTCGACATGCCGGAGCCCGCGTCCTTGGCCGGCGCTTCCGGGGCCAGCGCGTCCGCCAACGGTGGAGCGTCGAACGGCGGTGCCCCGGCGACGGAGGGCCGAGCGAGCGGCGGGGCCCCGGCGACGGGCGGTCGAGCGAGCGGTGGCGCGGCAGGTACCGGCGACGCTGCCGGCGCTGGCGGTGCCGATCCTAGCGGCGGGGCCGGGGGGAGCGGCCCGAGCTGTGACCCGGACCAGCTCGCGTGCCCGATGGGGGACGGCCTGTCCTGCGTGAACGTGCGGCGCGACGCCACCAACTGCGGTGCCTGCGGCCGGGAATGCGTCCTGGACGCTTACTGCGACGACGGCCGGTGCCGCGCTCTGCCCTGCACCGGTGCCCTGCTCCTCGGCGGCCTGCCCCTGGTGGATGTCGGGGGCGAGCCGATCGGCGTCGCGCTCGTCGATCTGGATGCGGACGAGCACCTCGACCTCGTCACCGGCACCCTTGATGCCGACGTCCCTCTCGCCCTCAACCTCGGCCTGGGAGGGGGCCTCTTCTCGTCTTGGTCGTCGCCGGCCTCCGCCGCCGAGGACCAGCCTAGCTCGGTCCTGGTGGTCGATGTCGACGGCGATGAGGAGCTGGATCTGGTCGTGACCGACACGGCGGCGAACAAGCTGCGTATCCACTACACCGCTGGCACGCAGTCCAACGTGTTCCTTGACACGGGTGATGGACCAACGGGCTCCACGTCGGGCGATTTCGACGGCAACGGCTGGCTCGACTTCGCGGTCTTGAACGCGGTGGCCGGCTCCGTCACCGTCCTGCTCCACGGGGAGGGCCCGTTCGTGTTCGACGCGGGCGTGGACTACCCCACCCCCGCGTTCCCGCAGGCGCTGGTCGCCGGCGACGTGAACGGCGACGACCAGCCCGATCTGGTCTTGGCATCGCTGGGTGACGACGCCAAAGCGTCGGCGGTCAGCGTGTTCATCGGTGAACCGGACGGGACCTTCGACACCCGCGTGGACTACCCCACGTACGGTGGCACCCGCTCGGTGGCGCTCGCCGATCTCGACCGCGACGGCCGGCTCGACGTGGTCCACGGGAACTACGAGACGTCGTCGCTCGGTTTCCTGTTCAGCGCACCCGGTGGCACCCTCGTTTCCGGCGGGGAACTCGCGATGGACTCCCCGCCGGTATTCGTCGCGGTTGGGGATCTGAACCACGACGACTGGCCCGACGTCGTCACGGCGAACGAACACTCGACCGTGGCCGAGTCGTCCGTGAGCGTGTTCGTCGCGGCGGGTAGCGGAGCCATGGCCTACCGCCAGGATCTTCTCGAGGTGAACAACGCCGCGGCGGTGGCGCTCGGGGATCTGACCGACGACGGCCACGTCGATCTCGCCGTGGCGAACCGGGGATGGCAGGCCATCAGCGTGCTCGTGGGCGCAGGCGATGGGGCCTTCTCCAGGCTCGAGGACTACGCGACCGAGGAGGGCCCGGTTTCGGTCGCCATCGCGGAGCTGGACGAGGACGGCGCCCCCGATCTCGCCATCGCCCACTACACCTCGCAGAGTGTCGGCGTGCACCTCGGGGGGGCTGACGACGCGCTCGCCCAGAGCGCGGTGTACGCCGCCGCCGGCGCGGTGCGGGACCTCGCCGCGGCCGATCTGAACGGTGACGGGCAGCTCGATCTGGCTATCGCCAGCCAGAGCCCCCAAGCCGTGGGCGTGCTGCTCGGTTCCGGAGCGGGGACCTTCGCGCCGGTGGTGAGCTACCCCGTGGTTTCGAGCCCGTACATCTTCAGCGGTCCCACGGCGATCGTCGCGGGGGATCTGGACGGGAACGGCGCGCTCGACCTGGTGACGGCGAACTACGTGACGGAGAACATCCCCTCGAACGTCAGCGTCCTCCTGGGAGCTCCCGACGGGACGTTCGCGCCCCACGCCGAATACGGGACCCAAAATGGTCCATTGGATGTGGCCATCGGGGACCTGACGGGGGACCAGATCCCCGACCTGGTGGTCGCCCATGGGTACTCCTGCTCGACGCTCCTGCTGCCGGGGATCGGGGACGGGACCTTCGCGCCAGGCAACGACGTGAGCTGGGTCTGCGGCCTCGCGCTCGCTGTCGGGGATCTCGACGGTGATGGCCTTCAGGATCTCGTGATCGCAAGCGACTACGGAGTAAGCGTCCTGCTCGGACTACCGGACGGGACCCTCGCTCAACGGGTCGACTACGCCGCCAGCATCCCCGGCAGGCCGAACTCGGTGGTGATCGCGGACCTCGACGTCGATGGGATCCCCGATCTCGTGGTCGGGACAGCCGAGAACTCGGCGCCGGACAAGTGGGGCACCGTCAACGTCCTCCGGGGGAACGGAGACGGCACGTTCGCGCCTCGGGTCGCCTACGTCGCGGGGAGCGCGCCCACGGACCTCGCGGTCGGTGATCTCGACGACGACGGCCGGCCCGAGGTCGCGGTGACCAACCACGGCACGAACTCCGTCACGATCCTCCGCAACTCCTGCCAGTGATTGGCGCGCGGCGCTGCGGACGTCGTTCCTGGACGGTTACCCAGTCATCACCTTGGCCGAGGCATCACCACGAAGGCCCCGGCGGCCCGGGCTCCGAAACCCGGGGGTTCGTTTCCGGAAACCGATTTCCGAGGCGGGTGCGGGCGTGTTTCGTACCCAGTGCACTGACGGGCCCCGGCGTCCGGAGGGTACCCGGGCACCGTAGCGGGCGGGGGCGTGGTTCCATCCGGGGGCGCCGGGCAGGGACGCTCCGCTCCGCAGACGCGTTCGTTCCGCGTCTGGGTGCCGGTAGCGGGAACACTGCAGCTCACCCCTCCGCGGCCGAGCCTTTCTCTGTATGGAAGGCGGCGACGAAGCGTCGTGAACACGTCGGCGCGTCTTCGCGACGGTGATGTCGTCGAGGTTGTCGCCATCTGCGACGACTCGAGGAACGGCAAACGCGAAGTGCGCGACGTCGAGTCGCTCTCACCGAGGACGTCGTTGCTGAAGCAACCTTCGCACTCGAGCGCGATCATCCGTCAAGGCGCAGCGACCGGGGTCTATCGTCCTGCAGGCTGCCCCTCGGTCTGTTGTTGGCGGGCAGCCCGGGCGTGCGGAGTGAATCGCTCCGGATGCTGCTCGATCTCGTCAGCATCGGCGCGGAGCACATCTACGAGGTACTCATGCGCAGGGACGACGGCCGCGACGGCCGTCTGCAGGATGGTGCGGATGATGTCGAGCACGAAGCGGCCCTCGAGGCTGAGGCGAAACACCGAGCTACTCTCAATCAACTTCTCGGTTCGGAGCATCCTCTCCTGCAGGTCGGTCGTCGGCTGCAGGCGCGGGTCGTCGAGGTAAGCGGTCAGCTTGTCGTAGTGCTTCAGGATGTAGCGAGC
>JAFGBI010000248.1 GCA_016933275.1 Polyangiaceae bacterium
GATCCTGGCGGGATTGCGGCGGCTCGGGTGGGCGCTGCAGCAGCTGTGGGCGGGACCGGACGGGAAGCGTGCGATGACGCTGATGGTGACGTACATTTGCGGCGTCTCGCAGGACCTGGAGCCCGCCGAGCTGCGCGAAACCTTGGATGAGCTGGTACCCGGAGCCGAGGAGCTGGTGTTGACGGTAGCGGAGAGACTGAAGCAAGAAGGGATGGAGCGGGGCCGGAAGCAAGATCGCGAGGAAGGTGTACGGTCGTCGATCAGGTGTCCTGATCCGCCAAACTCGTACTCGGAGACGGTCCGCTGCGCTACGTCGGGCATACGGGCTCGAAGGCCACCGCGACCAACTGCCAGCCATGACGGCCGTGAGCCCGGTTGAGGAGGAAGAGCGACGAGAACACGCTCATCGCGAGGCGGGCGCTGCGCGGCAGGGTCCGCCCGCCGTCACCGGTTGCGTCTCGGATCAGGGCCCTCCCGCGCGCCAACACCACCAGGCGGTAGAGGTTGAAGAAAGGAAACCCCGCCGCATCGACCGCGACGCGGGTGAACCCGGCGCTCTCCAAGATCCCACGCAGAGCCGTCGGGGTGAAGTGCCGGCGATGACCGAGGTGGCGGTCGAATGCCGAGATCGGGCCCGCCGGTACCGTGACCACGAGTCGACACCCCGGCGCGAAAAGGGCCCTGACGTTCTCGAGGAGCGCGACCGGATCGTCCACGTGCTCCAGGACTTCGGAACACACCGCATGGGTGGCGAAACCCCGATACCGCTCGGGCAGGCTCGCGCACGACGACAGATCCGCGGTTTCGAAGACGCCGTTCGGCGCCCGGCGCCGCGCGATGGACACCGCCGTCTCGGCGCGATCCAGTCCCACGAGATCAAGGCTCGGGTAGCTTCGGAGCACCTGGCATGCCAATTCGCCGTTGCCGCAGCCGAGCTCGATCAGCCGGACCGGCGTCGCTGCGTGCACGAGATCGAGCGACGCCATGATCAGCCGACGTCGAAACGTCTGGGCGGGGTTCTGGGTGTTGCTCGCCGCGTAGCTGCCCCAGTGGGTTTCCCAGTCGTCACCGGACTCAGGGGCCGATCGTGCCTCTCGCATTCCCGGCCTCGCCCCTCGCTCACTCCATGAGGTCCCGTTCGTCGTAGCTTGGCGCGACCTCGCACTGGTCCGTGCAGGTCACGGCGAGGCGGAGCTCGCTGGGGATGCCATCTCCGTCGAGATCGGCGGAGGCGCGGACGAACCCGGTCGTCTCGCTCTCCCGGACCCATTGGTATTGGTAATACTGCGGCATCGCCAGGGAGAATTTGGCGCAGGCGAAGGCATCGTCGGACCAATCGCCGGGTGACGACTGGTACTTGCGGCCCGAGACGCTCGCCAGATGGGGCGGCACGGGTCCTGTGGTGTCCGGGAGCATGCCGCGGTCGGCGGCGCATTGCGCGACCCCCTCGGCGAACGTGGCGACCGCCGTGCGCGCCTCCGTGACCTTGGCGTTCGTTACGTACCGCCGGATGCCGTAGATCGCGGACGCCGCGAAGAGACCCATGACCGGGACCGCCACCACTCCGAGCACGACGAACACGATGAGCACGATCACCCATGCCGGGATACCGCTCTGGGGTGGCGCGGCTCGAGGACCGGCGGACAGATTCGTCCTCGAGACCGCCCCGGCGGGCTCCGGCGCGCCGGCGGTAGTGGTTGCGGGCGCTGGCGTCCCGATGGTCGCGCTCGCGGGTTTCGGCGCGCCGACGGTCCCGTCAGCGGGCTCGGACGCCCCGACCGTCGTGTCGGCGGGGTCGGACATGCCGACCGTCGCGTCGGTGGTCCTGGGCGGTTCCGCCGTCACCTCGGGGGTCTCGAGTGTTTCGGCCGTCATGGGCTCGGGTGAAGGGGGGCGGGTCACCAGCGAAGCTTCGCGGGTGAGGACCAGCGGCGTCAACCAAGACCCAAGACAGGCTGCGAACCTCCACGCAAGGTGCGATCGGCCCACCCGTTTCGGGCATCACGGGCAACAGAGCAGATGCAACGATAGCGGCGGACGGTTGGGCAGGGCCGGCAGGACCGGGGTGGGCACCTGGCAAGCGAGAGGCGAGCGACGAGAGGCGAGATCATGAAGACGAACTTCCGGGGATCACTCGGGATATTGGCGGGTTGCTGGCTCTGGCTCGGGGGCGCGGGCTGCGTCGGGTCGGACGGCGACGAAGTGGCGAACGAGAACCCCCTGGGTGGCACCGGGGGTGCCACCGTGCCGACGGGCGGAGCTCTGACCGGCGGAGCCGGGGCCTGCCCGCTCGGACAAATGGTGTGCGGAGCGATCTGCGTGACGGTCGCGACCGACCCCAAGAACTGCGGTCAGTGCGGCCATTCGTGCCAGCCGTCCGAGATTTGCTCGCTGGGAACCTGCGTACCGCGTACGGGGGAGATGGCCACGGGCGGCACGGCCACGGGCGGCACGGCCACGGGCGGCGCGAGCACGGGCGGCGCGAGCACGGGCGGCGTGAGCACGGGCGGCGTGACCTCGGGTGGTGCGGCCATGGGTGGCCTGGCGACGGGCGGGGTGTTGGTCGGCGGGGGATCTTCGGGCGGAGGGCCTGTCGGCGGTGGACCTGGTGGCGGCGGACCTTCGGGCGGGGCCCCGTCCGGCGGGACCCCCTCCGGTGGTGGGCCGACGGGTGGTGGGCCCACGGGCGGCGCCGGTGGGTCCACCGGCGGCAGCGACTGCACGAGCGCGACGGCCTCCGGGTTCTACCAGATGGAGGACCTTGGCCGGGGCGTGGTGGCGGTGCGTGCGGGCTCGAACAATTACGTTGGCTGGCGGATGCTTGGTCACGAGTACGATGCCACGGAACCGAGCCGGGTCTCCTAT
Source organism: Polyangiaceae bacterium (assembly GCA_016933275.1). Lineage (GTDB taxonomy): Bacteria > Myxococcota_A > Polyangia > Polyangiales > Polyangiaceae > JAFGBI01. The sequence goes on from JAFGBI010000248.1 coordinate 2,866, forward strand.
CACCTCTATCGCGGCGACGAGCTCATCGCGAACGTCGCGGACAGCACGAACTACCTCGACAGCGGTGCGGCGGCGAACGCGGCCTACTCGGTGGCCGCCGTCATCGGCGGCGCGGAATGCGCGCGCTCCGACGCCGTGACGCCCTGGGCCCAGAACTACCTCTCGATCTCCACCGAGGCTCCACCCGGCGGGAGCAGCCCGGCCTGCGGAGACCACGCGGGCGGCGCCTACACCTACACCTCGAGCGACGCGAGCGCCGGCGACGTGGACGGTGACGGCGAGTACGAGCTGTTCGTGAAATGGGATCCGAGCAATGCGCAGGACAACTCCAAGCCAGGCTGCACGGGCAACGTCTACATCGATGCGTACCGTCTGACGGGTGAACGCCTCTGGCGCGTCGATCTCGGGCCAAACATCCGCGCCGGCGCCCACTACACGCAGTTCGTCGTCTACGATTTCGACGGGGACGGGCGCGCCGAGATGGCCGTCAAGACGGCCCCGGGCACCCGCGACGGCTCGGGGCAGAACCTGCGCCTCGGCCCGGCCGCGAGCGCCAACCACGCTGCCAGCTATCGGAACGCCTCGGGCTACATCCTCTCCGGTCCCGAGTACCTGACCGTTTTCGATGGCGAGACGGGAGCGGAGCGGGCGACTGTGGATTTCCAGATCGGGCGCGGCAACGTGGGGGGCTGGGGTGACGACTACGGCAACCGCGTCGACCGCTTCCTCGCCACCATGGGGTTCGTCAGCGCCGACGGGCACCCGAGCATCATCATGGCTCGCGGCTATTACACGCGCGCCACCCTCACGGCCTGGGACTTCGATGGAACCGCGCTGACGCGGATCAAGACCTGGGACAGCGACGCGGGCACGGCCTACGCGGGGCAGGGGGCGCACTCACTCAGCATCGCCAACGTCGACCAGGACCTGCCGCACGAGATCATCTACGGCGCCTCCACGCTCGACGATGACGGCACGCGCAAGTGCTCGACCGGCGAGGGCCACGGCGACGCGCTCCACGTCACCGATCTCGTGCCCTCCCGACCGGGGCTCGAGGCCTTCATGCCGCACGAGTCGGAGACCTCGCTCGCGTACACGATGCGCGATGCCGATACCTGCGAGATCCTCTGGCACGGGCCGAACAACGGTGGCGACGAGGGACCAGGCCGGGGGGTGGCCGCGGACATCAGTCCATCGAACGCCGGCAGCGAGGCGTGGGTCAACAGCGCCGGGCTCTTTGGCGCTGCCAGCGGCGTGAACGCTGGCGGCCAACCGTCCACCTGCAACTTCGTCGTCTGGTGGGATGGGGATCTCTCCCGAGAGCTCCTCGACGGTACCAGCATCCGGAGCTACGACAACGCGGGCAGCAACGTGAACCTCGACGCCTCGGGCTGTAGCGCGAACAATGGCACGAAGTCGACCCCGAGCCTCAGCGCGGATCTCCTCGGAGACTGGCGCGAGGAGGTCGTGTTCCGCTGCGGCGACGCGATCCGCGTCTACACCACGACGGCTCCCAGCACCGACCGGATCTACACCTTGATGCACGACGCCCAATATCGGGAGGCCATCTCTTGGCAGAACAGCGCCTACAATCAGCCTCCGCACCCGAGCTTCCACCTCGGGGAGGGCATGGCCGCGGCTCCCGCCCCGGACATCCGCGTGCGGTAGCGAGGGGCTGCCGCACCACCCTGGTGGTGCCGGTCGATCCGCGATGTCGTGACCGGCGCCGGAAACTCGCCCGCCGAGCGCCAGTGGTCGAGCCCTCGCCGCGATTGCGCTACGCTTCCTGGGTCGGAGGTCCACCCGAGGTGTCTCGGGGGTCATTGTCCGCGGGGGTGAACCGTGATCGATTCGCAGTCTCGACCCATCGAATGGTCCCGCTTCCTCGATCAGCTCGACGAGGCGCGCGTGCACTTGGAGGAGCTTGTGCTTCGGCTCGATGAGGAGGGCTACTGCGATGAGGCCTGGCTTCGCGTCGCCCTCGGACACATCTATGCGCACCTGAACCGCGCGTGGCACGCACGCTCCCACACCGACGAGGTGACGGAAGCTCTCTGGCTCCTCTTCAGCCAGTTTCCCGCCGACGTCGAGCCCGTCGCCTGAGGCCGTCGCGCGGCAGACACGCACGCGGATCTGCCGCGTGTCCACCTCCGCTGCTTACGGTCGCTCGCGTCATGGTAGTCTTGTTCCGGGTTGGCAACGCGGGAGGTGGCGAGGTGCGGTGGACGTCGATGAGGAATGTGTTCGCGCTGATGCTAGTAGGGTGGATCGCCAGCGGTTGCGACGAGACACCCGGAGGCGGGGAGCCAGGTGAGGGCGATCCCGGCGGTGCTCCAACGGACGGCTCCGGGGGGAGCGGGCCTGGGCCGGGGAGCACGGGCGGCCGCGCCACCGGCGGCCGCGCCACCAGTGGCGGGACCGGCGGCATCGACCCCGAGGCGGGCTTCGGCGACACTTTCGTCGGCGAGTACCACCTTGGCCCCGTCGATTGGGAGGAGACGGTGTGGCACAATGCCTGCGCCCCGTACGACCCTGCGATCATCGCTCGCGAAGGCGAGATCCTCGCGGGCCTGCAGACCGGGCACCTCGACGGCGGGCGGCTCTGCGATGCATGCGTGCTCATCACGGGCGACGACGGCACCCAGATCAACGCCCGCGTCGTGACCTACGGCGACACCGATCCGAACGACATCGATCTCAGCCCCGCGGCCTGCGCTGCGCTCAGCGGCGATGTGGGCTGTGACGTCTGGCCACGGGACATGAGCTGGCAGTTCGCGCGCTGCCCGGCAACCGGCAATATCGCGTACCAGTTCCAGACGGGGGCGAACATCTGGTGGACGAGCTTCTGGGTGCGCAACGCTCGCCTGCCCCTCGCTAGCGTGGAGGTACGGAGCGAGAACCACCCGTCCTTCGTGCCGCTCGACTGGGGCTCCGACGGGACGGTCACCGATGCGAGTGGGTTCGGCGAGGGCGAGTTCTCGATTCGGCTCACCGCGGTCGATGGCCAGACCATCATCGATACCTTCCCGGGCTTCGAGCCGGGTGGGCTGTACGAGTCCACCGGGCAATTCGAGTAGACGGGGAGATCAGCGCCCGCCTCCGGTCCGACCCTGGCGCCGGTCCTCATCCCGGCCCGTGGCCCGTGGATCCGGAACCTGCGGGGCTGGCGCGGGGTCGGGGATGGCGCTAGAAGCGCGGCGCAATGATCGCAGAAACCCGGAGCCTGATCGAAGACCTCAAGCGGCGTGTCGATGCGCTAAGGGGGTCTCTTTGACGTCGCTCGACTGGAACGCGAGATAGAGGAGCTCGACAACCTGTCGACCGAACCTGGTTTCTGGAACGACCAGGACCGAGCCCAGTCCCTGCTCCGCAAGCGGGCGGCTGCGGCGGAGAAGATCGAGCTCGGGCGCGCCCTGATCGCGGCGGTCGAGGAGGCGTCGGAGTATCTGGAGCTCGGTGCCGCCGAGAACGACGAGGCGGCGATCGCCGACGCGGAGGGTCAGGCGCGAACGGTGGCTGCTCGGGTCCGCCAGGCCGAGCTCCAACGCATGCTGAGCGGCCCCGTCGACCACGCGAACGCCATCGTCAGCGTACACCCGGGTTCGGGTGGCACGGAGTCGAAGGACTGGGCGGACATGCTGCTCCGGATGTACCTTCGCTGGTGCGAGCGGCGAGGATTCAAGACCGATATCATCGATTTCCAGCCTGGTGACGAGGCGGGGATCGATGGGGCTTCCTTCACGGTCACCGGTCAGAACGCCTACGGCTATCTCCGAGCGGAGATGGGTGTGCATCGACTGGTTCGGATCAGCCCCTTCGACGCCAACGCTCGCCGTCACACCAGCTTTGCTGCGGTGGAGGTGGTGCCCGACATCGAGGACGAGATCGATATCGAGGTGAAGGAGTCGGATCTCGAGGTGACCACGATGCGGGCTGGCGGCAAGGGTGGCCAGAACGTGAACAAGGTGGAGACTGCGGTCCGCATGCGGCACCTCCCGAGCGGGATCATGGTCGTGTGTCGGGCTGAGCGGAGCCAGCACCAGAATCGCCACATGGCGCTCAAGATGCTGAAGGCCAAGCTCTACGAGCTCGAGGAGCAGAAGCGGCAGAAGGATCAGGCCGCGTACGAGGCTGCCAAGGGCTCGATCGCCTTCGGCAACCAGATTCGGAGCTACGTGCTCCAGCCCTATCAGCTCGTGAAGGACCTCAGGACGGAGTACGAAGCGGGGGACGTGAACGGAGTCCTCGATGGGAACCTCGACCCCTTCATCGAGGCATACCTCCTCATGAACGCCGAGCGTGCGGCAGAGGCCGCCAAGCGGAGCTAACTACGGCAGCGCGGAGCCAGGCATGACCGACCGGAGCTGGGACGATGCGAGCGGAGTCAGGGCGGTGCCGATAGAACCGGGCAATGTCGTGGAGTCGAACCACGGAGCACCGGAGGTCGGCGGCAGCGGCGAGGAGGCCCTCGCCGCGGCGCGTCGGGTCAAGGCGGCGCGGATCCGGGCCGACGGGCGCAATCCGTTCGCGAACGACGCCGAGCTCGGGGATCGCGCCTGGGTGCACGCGCTTCGCACCAGCTTCGCGAGTGCGCTCCTCGAACCGAAAGCGGAGCTCCGTTACGACGCTGCGCGCGTCGCCGAGCTGGCGGGTGCGGCCGAGGTTCACGTGGCCGGGCGCTTGACCGCGCGCCGCGGTTTCGGCAAAGCGGTGTTCCTCCGGTTGGTCGACGCGAGCGGAGAGCTCCAGCTCTTCGCCAAGCTCGACGTGATGAAGGGGGGCTTCTCCGTGCTCGAGGAGCTCGATGTCGGCGACCATGTCGAGGCCCGCGGAGTGCCGATGGTGACCAAGACCGGCGAGCTCAGCCTCCTCGTCTCCTCGCTGCGTCTGTTGACCAAGGCGCTGCGACCGCTGCCCGAGAAGTGGCATGGCCTCACCGATGTCGATATCCGTTACCGACGTCGCTACGTGGATCTGGTCGCGAACCCCGAGGTGGCATCGGTCTTTCGTGCCCGCACCCTCATCGTTCAAGGTCTGCGTCGCTTCCTCGACGACGACGGCTTCGTCGAGGTCGAGACGCCGACCCTCAACACGGTGGTGGGAGGGGCGGCGGCCCGGCCGTTCCATACGCACCACAACACCCTCGATCTCCCGCTCTTCCTCCGGATCGCTCCCGAGCTCTACCTGAAGCGCCTCCTCGTGGGGGGACTCGAGCGCGTCTACGAGATCGGACGCTGCTATCGCAACGAAGGGATCAGCCCCCGGCACAACCCAGAGTTTACCATCCTCGAGTTTTACCAGGCCTACGCGACCTACGAGACGCTGATGGAGCGCACGGAGGCACTCCTCCGCTCGGTCGATCAGTACCTCGAGCGCGGCATGGTGGCCTCCGGTCAGCCGGCGATCTACCAGCGCTGGGTCGAGCAGCGCCCGTTCACGCTCGCCGAGCCGTTCGCGCGCGTGCGGATGACGGACGCCATCGCACGCTCGGTCGCGGCGCTCGGCCTCGGCCCGGACACCCGCGCGGACCTCGAGCGACGGGCCGCGGCGTTCGCCGCTGCGAAGTCGGCGGACCCCGGCGCAGGTCGGGATCCCGAGCTCGCTGTCTTCATCGAGCGCGTCGCGAGCGTGTCGGACGCGGCCCGAAAGGTCGAGTGGGCCCAGCTCCTCCGCGGTCTCGCCAAGGCCGAGACCGACGGCGAGCGCACCTTCACCTGCTACGAGTACCTCGCGGAGCCGTTCCTCTGGCAGCAGTACCGGAGCGCCGATGGGATGAAGAGCCTGCCGGTGTTCATCATCGACTACCCGTTCGAGGTATCGCCGCTCGCTCGGCGGAAGGACTCCGATCCGTCGCTCACCGACCGCTTCGAGCTTTTCGTGCACTCTCGCGAGCTCTGCAACGCCTTCAGCGAGCTCAACGACCCGGACGACCAGGCCGCACGGTTCCAGGAGCAGGTCTCGAAGAAGCGTCGCGGCGCCGAGGAGACGATGGATTACGACGAGGACTACATCCGAGCGCTCGAGCACGGCATGCCCCCGGCGGCCGGCTTCGGGCTCGGCGTCGACCGGCTGGTGATGGCGCTGGCCGCCCAGGAATCGATCCGTGACGTCATCGCCTTCCCTCTACTCCGTCCCGAGGGGACTCCGGGATGACACCGGCGCCGCTCTTCCTCGGCGAACCGTCCGGCGGCGCCCCGCCCGGGCCGCTCGATCCGTACTGGTTGCTCGTCATGGCGGAGCTGAGGGAGTGGCCGGTGCCCACGGCAGCGGTGCTCGCCGTGCCTTGGATCCTGTTCGTCGGCTGGCTCGGGCTCGAGCTCTGCTGGCTCCGAGCGCGTTCGCTTCGGCGCCTCGTGCTCTACAAGGCAGAGGTCCTTGGCTGGGCTGGGTTGACGGGGCTCGGGATGTGGGCGCTCGCCCCGGTGGCCCTGAAGTCGCTCGGCGCCTACGCCGCCGCAGTGGCCCTGCTCACCTTCGCGCTGCTCGTCCTCCGTTCGGCTACCGTCTTCATGCTCCGGACGCCCCGGCGACGGCGCATTCTCCTGCGCGTGGCCGTCGCACTGAGCGTCGTCGCCTGCGGCGTTCTCTGGTGGGTCGTCGGCCTGCTCCCGGAGGCCCGAGCGAGCTACTTCGTGTCATGGCATCAGGTGGTCCGGGTAGCGGCTGCGCTGTCGCTCGGGCTTTCCGTGCTCCTCGTGGGGCTACTCCTCCTGCCGTTGGCCCTCGATCGGATCGAGAAGGGGGGCTTCGTCAGCTTCGTGGCTGTTCGCCATGTTCGGGCCGCGCAGAGCGGGTATCTGACCGTGATCTCGGTGCTCGCGATCATTGGGGTCGGACTCGCCTCGTTCGCGCTCTGCGGCGTCATCGCGATCATGACGGGCTTTGGCGAGGACCTGAAGGGCAAGATCCTGGGAAACAACGCCCACGTTCGCATCGAGACCAATGATGTGGGTGGCTTCGATCTCTGGCGTGACACCCTCGACCGCGTGCGCGCGACCACCGGGGTCGTGGCCGCGACTCCCGTGGCCGCCGGCGAGGCCATGGCGTCGAGCCGGACGAACACGGCGGGGGTCATGCTCCGAGGGGTCGAGCTCGAGTCGATTGGCACCGTTATCGACCTGCTGGAGAACATCGAGGTCGGTCGCGTCGAGTACCTCACCGACACCAAGCGGCTCGCCGACCTCCCGCCAGAAGAGGTGATCTGGGTCACGCCGGGGGGCCAGCGCTATCTACGCGGACGTCCCTCGCGGATCCGCCCGACCAGCGGGGATCGGGCGGTGGACCAGGCCGTGGTCCTTCCCGACGAGTATCCGGGAATCGTCCTCGGGCGCGAGCTTGCCAAGAGCCTGCACGCCTACGTCGGCGACGAGATCACTCTGGTGGGGGCTCTCGGTGATCTCGGTCCGATGGGCGTCATGCCTCGCACTCGGCGCTTCCGGGTCGCGGCCGTGTTCTATAGTGGCATGTACGAGTACGACGCCGCCTACGCCTACGTCACCATCGAGCAGGCGCAGGACTTCCTCGACCTCGAGGCGCGGGTCACGGACATCGATGCGCGGGTGGAGGACGCGGAGTCGGTGGGTCCCGTGCGCGATCGGGTCGAATTGGCCGTGGCTCGTCCCGACCTCCGCGTGCGCGACTGGAAGGAGATGAACCGGCAGCTCTTCAGCGCCCTGAAGCTGGAGAAGCTCGCCACGTTCGTCTTTCTCTCCATCGCCATCCTGGTCGCCAGCTTCTGCATCATCTGCACCCTTCTGCTCATGGTGACCGAGAAGAGCAAGGAGATCGCCATCCTCAAGTCGCTGGGGGCCAGCGATCGGTCGATCCTCTGGACCTTCATGACCGAGGGGGTCGTCATCGGCGCGATCGGAACCATCTTCGGTGTCGCCTTCGGCGCAGCGATCACCCTGGGCCTGAAATACGTGGGTGTCCGGCTCGATCCGGAGGTCTATTACATCGATCGGCTGCCGATCAACGTCAGCGCCATCGACTTTACCTGGGTTGCGGTGAGTGCGTTCCTCATCACGACCATCGCCACCATCTATCCGGCCCTTGCCGCGAGCCGCCTCCGGCCCGTCGATGGCATCCGCTACGAGTGAGGCTACGTGCCCGAACCGCTGGTCATCATCGAAGCTCTCCACAAATCGTTCCAGCACATGGGGCGGACGCTCCACGTGCTCCGGGGCATCGACCTGACCATCGAGCCAGGTCAGATCATGGCCATCGTCGGCGCCTCCGGAGCGGGAAAGAGCACGCTCCTTCACTGCATGGGCACGCTGGATCTCCCGACCAGCGGGCGAATCTGGCTCGGCAAGGAGAACCTGACGCGGATGAATGGCACCCGACTGGCCGCGGTACGCAACCGCGACATCGGCTTCGTCTTCCAGTTTCACCACCTCCTGCCGGAGTTCAGCGCGGTGGAGAACGTGATGATGCCGGGGCTGATCCAGGGTCGGAACCGCCGCCCGATGGAGAAGCGCGCGCGGGAGTTGCTCGAGGAGTTCGGGCTCGCCGATCGCGCACTCCACCGCCCAGGGGAGCTCTCGGGGGGCGAGCAGCAGCGGGTGGCGATCTGTCGCGCGCTCGCCCTCGAGCCGAAGCTCGTCCTCGCTGACGAGCCGACGGGCAACCTCGACACGGCTACGAGCGACGCGATCCACGACATCTTCTTCCAGGTGAACCGCGAGCACGGCACCACCATCGTGGTCGTGACTCACAACCCGAGCTTTGCCGAGAGCATGCCGCGGGTAGTGAGGATGCGCGACGGCATCATCTACAGCGATGCCAAGGGCGAAATGGCGGAGGCGCGCCAGAACGGGGTGGCAGCAACGCCGCCGGAACGCGCGCCGTCCGTACCCGCGCCTTGGGAGCCCACAGCGAGCGCTTGAATCTACGGCCGCGCGCCGCGAGAGGCGACGGCTCGAGGGCGAAGGTGCTCGGATCCACGAGGATGGCTACGATCGCTCAGGGTGGCGTCGCCGCTGGGCAGCTCGCAGCCGCGCCGGCGGCACCGGTGGCGCTCGCGCTGGCGGCGACCCATTTCGGCACCGCGTTCAAACCGTACCAGGAGCTCGTGATCGGCGCTGTCCACGAGTCCTATCAGACAGCGCACGCTGGCGAGGCGACCGAGGATGGCATCGCGCACGAGTTCGCCTTCCACACGGCCTTTAGTTCTAGACACCGAGAAGGGCCGGGCGCGCCGAGCGCTCAGCGGGTGGAAGGGACCGCGGGCGGGCTGGTCTGTCGGCGATGCGGCGCGCTCCGGCGCGAGGCACGCGGTCCATGAAGGGCGTCGGGTTGGTGGCGGGGCTTCTGGCGCTGCTCGCCCTCGCGTGCGGCGACGGGTCTCGTCACCGGGTCCGCCTCGCAGCATCCTCCCCCGCGCTCGTCCGGGATCGCGTAGCATCCTATCTATGATCATCTCTGGCGTCTCTGGCAACGAGGTCTATTTCCTCGCGCGCAAGGGGCTTTTCCCCGGCGAGCTCACGGTCGGCAACAGCGTGCAGTCATTGGGGCTCGCGGGTTCGCTCGGCTCCTCGCTGCGGACGCTGGCCGGTGGCGAGATCGAGAACATCACGCAGATGATCTCCCATGGGCGCCATGCGGCCATCCGGCGGATGGGCGAGGAGGCCTAGCGGCACGGCGCCGCCGGGGTCTCTGGTGTTACCAGTGAGCCCAAGACCCTGAGCGGCTACACGGAGTTCATTTCGCAGGGCGCGGCGATGTCGGCGCAGACACCCAGTCGCTTCTTCACCTCCTCTGCCTCGGGTACCGAGCTTTACTGCCACCTCGACGCCGGGTACTCCCCGATCGCCTTCGCGATGGGGAACGTCGCCTATGCGCTCGGTCTGGGCCGGGGGCTGACCGGCGGCCTCCGCACGATGGCGAAGGGCGAGGTGAAGGAGTTCTCGACCATGTATGACCGCATCCGGCACCTCGCCCTGCGGCGGCTGAAGGAGGAGGTAGCCGAGGCGGGGGCCAACGCGGTGGTGGACATCAAGATCGAGATCCGCCAGTTCGGTCCCGGCGTCGTCGAGCTCCTGATGACCGGTACCGCGTCGTATCACCCCCGATTCGCCCCCACCCCGGCGCGGGCGGAGCATGTGGTCACCAGCGAGCTCATCGGCGCCGAGCTCTGGAACCTCGCGCGGATGGGCTACTCGCCGGTGGAGCTGGTGATGGCCACCAGCGTCTACTCCATCGGGCTCGTGGGTGGGATCGGTACCATGTTTTCGGGCCTCGCGCGCGGCGAGCTCGATGAGCTCACCAAGCTCATCTACCACGCTCGGGAGGACTGTCTCGACCTCGTGCGGCGTGAGGCGCAGGAGCTCGGGGCCGAGCGGGTCGTCGGCAACAAGCTCACCATCCGTGAGCTTAGCCCGTGACGGGGGGAGCCGCCGTGATCGTCGGCGGCGCCGCGCCCGCGGTGGGCGGCGCCAAGCCGGTCGTGGGCGGCGCTCTGGGATTGGGCGGCACCAAGCCAGCGACGGGCGAGGCGGTCATTGTTGGCGGCGCAGAGCCTGCAGTGGGTGGGACCGTGATCGTTGGCGGCGCAGAGCCTGCAGTTGGCGGGACCGTGATCGTGGGCGGTGCGGTGCCCGGGACGGGTGGTGCCGGATATGAAGGGGGTGCCCCAACCTGTGAGGAGGTCATCGCTCTGTGAGCGACCCTTCCTGTGCGCCGAGACCTGCGAAGGGCCCGTGTTCTACTCCGGTTGCTGTCCCTGTGAGCCGCCATTGATCGATCAGGGTCATGACTGCCTGGTGGGCACCGGCGGCACCGGCGGCACGGGCGGCACCGGATGCGACGACGTCCCGAACTGCAATTGGTGCGGCGGCGAGACGCTGGTGAGCGAGGACGGCTGCATCACGGGGTACTGCTGCGCGAACGGTGCCGACCCCTGCTCGACCGATCCCTGTGAGACGGACTCCTGCGGTAGCGACGAGCCCTGCTGGCCCGCTGGCGCGGTCACCCTCACGGCGACCCAGGCCACGGATCTCGAGGTCGCGTGGCACAACGGGCTCGACGAGAGCAACTTCCTCTACGGCTGCGGCACGGTCAGCTACTCCGACCTCATCGATGGAGAGTGGGCCGGCGGACGCGCCTTCGTCATGTGCACCTGGGAGGGGTACGCCATCGAGGTGCCGGCAGGGGAGGTTTACGTCGATGGACACACCAGGCCCTTCGATCCCGGCACCTACCGCGTCCAGGGGATCTACGGGGTGGGTTGCGCTCCGGATCTGCCCCGTTCGGACGCCGACTGACGCGCGCAGTACGAGGTCGAGAGCGGCGTCCTCGTGATCGGGGAATAGGGCACCGATCAGGTTGCCATTTGCGGCGGCGCCGCTGGCAAGCTCTGCTGGTGGTCCGGCACCCCCAACCCCTCGCCCCACCCAGCAGATGCCGCGCGGGGCCCGGTGGACGCGGGTTCTTCCGCCCTCACCCACCCAGCCAATGCTCTCCGGGGCCCGGCGGACACGGGTCTCTGGCTTGCTGACTCGTCGCTGCAAGCGACCTTGTTGCCAGTCCATGGAGTTCCTGAAGCGCGAAGCCGGGCCCGCACACGGAGGTCCGATGCCGGGACCGGGGCCGCCACCCGGTGGCAGGGCGCCGACGTCCTCGCCTACGTCCCGCCCTCCAGCACGCGGTGGATCTCGTCCGGCACGAAGCCGTGCCCCTCGGCGAGCGCGAGGAGCGCCGCGTTGTGGGGGAGCTCGGTGAGGAACATCCGGGCATAGGGCGTGCCGACGAGCCCGTTCAACCGTCGCCGCAGGGCGGGCATCGCGCGGATGATCGCGTCGTGCGCGCCGTCCTCGTCGCCGAGCTCCAGGCACACGTCGTGGAGCGTAAGATACACGGTGGACTCGTTGAGCAGGCTGGGTGCGCCGCTCTCGACCAGATCTGCGGCCTCTCGCGCGAGCTCGATGGCATGAGGGAGATCGCGGCACCGGCGCTCGGCCTCTGCCCACACGGCGAGGGCGACCGGGAGGACGTCGTTGTTGCCGGTGGCGCGGTAGGTCTCGGCACAGTACCTGAGTAGACTCCGGGAGCGCGCGCAGACGGAGTCGCCCTTGTGGCGGAGCAGCTCCCAGCCCCGATAGAAGAGGGCGCCGAGGTTCGACCGGTCCGGCGCTGCCCAAATCCCAGTCGCGGCAGCGTCGGCGTCGGCGCGCGTTTCGGCGAGGTGCGCCTCGAGTCCGCGGTCGTTCCCGAACGTCGCCGCCCAGCCGAGGAGGTTCATTTGTGCGTGGCGCACGGCACCCAGGCTGCCGATCGCGTCCGCCAGCGCGAGGCCCGTCTCGAGCGCGGTCCGCGACTCCTGTCGCGCTCCGATCGTGGAGAGCGCGAAACCGAGGTTGGTCGTCAGCATCGCTTCGCGCTCCTTGAGTCCGGCGCTTCGGGCGGCCGCGGCCGCGGCGCGGCGGGCATCGAGGGCGCCCCCCAGCGCGCCCTGCGTGTGCCGCACGATGGCCAATGTCTGCCAGGCGTCGAGCGCCGCGCTCTTGATGCCACGGTGTTCGGCAAGTTCGAGCAGTCGGTTCGCCTCCGCCGTCGCCTCCTCGAAATGGCCCGCGTAGGCGAGGCGCGACGCGATGACGGCGCTGCAGCGCGCTTCCTCGTCGTAGAGCCCGAGCCGTTCCGCCGAGTCGCGCGCCTCGGCGAGGCGGTCCATGATGTCGATGCCGGTGCCGCGCGCGTCGTCGAACCGCGCGCGGGCGCCCCGACAGCGCACAGCGCTCCCCTCGTCGTGGACCGCGGCCTCGAGCTCACGGATCGCCGTCTCGCGGTCTCCGGCGCGCGGATCGAGCCGGCTCCACGCCTCGTCCAGGCAGAGCGCGCGCTGGAACCCCTGCGCCTTCGTCTCCGCGAAGGTCAGCGCGCGTTCGGCCATGGTTACCGCGTCGGCCAGGGCGTTCGTCGCCAGGGCGCGGTGCGCGGCTCGTGCCCAGTGCTCGGCCGCGGCCTGGTGCTCGCCGCCGAGGTCGTAGTGACCGGCGACCGTGGCGGCGTCCTCGCCCATCGACGCGAGCCACCGGGCGGCGAGGGCGTGGAGCTCCTTTCGCTCTGCCTCGCCGAGGGACTTGTAGGCGACGTCCCTCACGAGCGCATGCTTGAAGGCCCACTCGCGCGTCCCGGAGAACCGCGACACGTTCTGCTCGATGAGCACCTCCGCGGCGGCGAGCTCCTTCATCACGCTCTCGGCATGGTCCATCCCCAACGCCTCCAGCGCGGCGTCCCACCCGGAGAGGCCGAGCACGCTGAGGCGCCCCACGGCGTCACGGCACTCGTCGTCGAGGGCGTCGAGGCTCACCTGGATCGCTGCCTCGATGGTGGGGGCATGGACGGTCTCGCCGCCGAGGGCGGTGAGTCGCGCGAGCTCCTCGGCGAAAAGCGGAAGCCCGCCGGCCTGCTCCGCGATTCGGTCCAGCGTCTCGTCTGCCACGTCCCCTACCAGCGCCTTGGCCAGGGCGCGCGAAGCGCGGCGCGACAGCGGTCGCAGCTCGACCCGGACATGGTCACGCCCAGCGAACCGTGTCGCGTGCTCCGTCCAGAAATGGGGGCGAACCAGGGCCAGGACCAGGAGCGGCCGCTGGATGGCTCGCCCGAGCAGGTGGTCGATCCAGCCAACGCTCTCCGGATCTGCCCACTGCAGATCCTCCATCACGATGATGACGGATTGGGCGGCGAGCACCTGCAGTACAAGGTCGGTCATCGCGAGCCACAGGGCATCGCGGGCGCCGCGGGGGTCGATCCCCTCGGGGAGCTCCGTGTTCGCGAGCAAGCTCGCCAGGAGGGGGCGGCTGCTGGCCTGCGCCTCGTCGTTGCCCGGAGGACCGAGCCTGGTGAGGATGGCGGCCTCCGCCTCCTCCGCGGTGGTCCCCTTCGGCAGGGCGATGATCGCACGGAGCACGTCGGCAGCGGCGCCGAGCGCGTGGCCACGGGCATACGCCTCGGCGCGCTGAAGGACGACCATCGGCGCGTCGGATTGGCTCAGGATTCGGGCGAGGACCTCCCGCCGGAGGCGCGTCTTGCCGATCCCGGGCGCCCCCGACAAGGTCACCAGGAGAGGGGTGCTGTCCTGGAAGCACCGATCGAAGGCCGCGATCGTCTGGGCGAGCTCCGGCTCGCGACCGACGAACGGCGCCCCACCCACCCGCTCCGCACGCGCGCCGCGTACCTGCTCGCCGACGATGGTCGACCCGTCGTCGCGGGCGCGAAACTCGTAGCGGCCGCGGCCGAGCTCGCTGGTCGTGACGTCCGCCAGCACGACGCCGGGACGAGCGTCCCGAGCCAGCGCGGCGGCGCGGTCCACGACCTCGCCGACCGGCTTGACCTCCCCGCTCGAGGCCCAGAGCTGGACGCGAGCGCGCCCGCTGGCCACGCCAACCTGGGCTCCCGCTTGCGCCAGGCGTCGCCCGAGATCGAGCGCCGTGCTCGCCTCGGTTCCGACGGCGCGGCGTGCCCCGAGGTGCGCGACGATGGCGTCCTGTCCCAGGCGTACCGCGTCGGCTCCGCGCTCGGCGAGGTAGTCCATTGCGCGCTCCCGGCCGCTTGCCTTGGGGAAGCGCACCGCTACGATCGACGTGAGCAGTCGCGACGCACTGCTGCCGAGGCGCGACGACAGCACCGGATCGCTGGGAGGGATGGAGAGCGCCTGAGAGCCAGCGTGTTCCAGGACCGCCTCCAAGGTGGCGATCACCTCCTTGACCGAGCGGGGGCGGAGCTCAGGATCGGTCTGCAACATCCGATGGACGAGCTCGTCGAGCGGAGGGGGAGTGTCCCTCCGCAATTCGGAGAGACGGGGCGCGGGCGTGGTGACGAGGCGGGCGAGCGTCGCGATGGCCGTGGGCCCGACGTGCGGGGGCCGCCCAGTGACGAGCTCGAACATCGTCGCCCCGAGTGAGTAGATGTCGCAGCGGCCGTCGATGGGCGCGTCGCCCCGCGCCTGCTCCGGCGCCATGTACGCCGGTGTCCCGACGAGGTCGCCGGTGCGCGTGACGCGGATGTTCTCGCTCACCGCGACCCCGAAATCGACGAGCTTCGGCGAGCAGTCGAGTCCGGAGGGCGGCACCGGGTCGGTGCGACGGCAAAGGAAGATGTTGCTCGGCTTGATGTCACGGTGGACGACGCCTGCTGCGTGGGCAGCGCCGAGGGCGCCGCTCACCGCGAGCGCCAGCTCGATGATCTGACGTAGACGTAGCGGCGCCCGCGTTTGCCGGGCCGCGAGGTCCTCTCCATCGAGCCACTCCATCGCCACGTAGGGCTCCCCCGTGTCCTCGAGGTGTCCATGGGCGACCGTCTTCACGATCCCTGGGTGGTCGAGGTTCGCGAGGAGCTCCCCTTCGCGCTGCAGGCGTGCCTCGTCATCGGGCGCCACTCCTGCGTCGCCAGCGATCACCTTCAGCGCGACCGGCTGCGCCGAGACGGTGTCGATGGCGCGATACACCACGCCCGCCCCCCCGCGCCCCACCTCGCGTTCGACGACGAAGCGGCGCCCTACCCCCTGCGAGTCCTGCCCATTCGAGGTCACGGTGAGGACGAGCGTAACCCAGAAGCGACGCGGTCAGAAGCGGGTGGTTGGCTACCGCTGGCGAGGCGCCCTCGTCCGCGCGCGCCGACGCACCTCGGCGACGGGGACCGGGGTGTCGGTTCGATCGGCGGCGGGCTCGAGTCGGAATCCCGACGACGCGAGGTCCCCGACGGTGACCAGCGGCCCCGCCGCGACCAGCGAGGCAGAGGCGAGCACCGCTCGGAGCTCGGCCTCGTTGCCCGGCCAGTCGTGGTCGATGAGCATGCGTAGGGCCTGCCCGTCGATCCCCAGCGGCGTCCCGCGCGCACGGATCCCGGCAGCGGCGAGTTCGTCGAGGATCAGGGCGCGGAGGTCCTCGCCCCGCTCCGCGAGAGACGGGAGGTGAACGACCGCATCGCCGAGGCGCCGGGCTAGCGGGAGGGCCAGCCGACGGGCCTCGCGCAAGGTCTCGACGGGCTCGCGCGCGGACACGATCATTCTGGCTGCGGGGAGCCCGGAGCCGGTGGCCGCGGCCTCTTCTCGGGTCAGCTCGACCGCCAGAAGCTCTTGGATCGGCTCCGGCAGCGCGGCGACGTCGAGCACGACGAGGGAACCGCCGCGAGCGAGCGCGATCGGTGAGTACTCACGGTCCTGCCAGTGCAGCGGCTCATGCTCCGACCCATTCGCCCCATCGACGACGACGAGGGGGCCATCGCTCTGCGGTCCGGCGAGGTGGATGCAGGCCGCCCAGGCCGCCGCGTCGGTGCCCGGCGGTGCGAGGAGCGTCAGGCTCGACACCCTCGGGCCTACGGTGGTGGCGCTCTCCAGCGCCATCCGCGCTGCCGGACTGTACCGGCTGCGTCGCAAGGGTCGAGCGACCCGCTCGGCGGCATGTCGGTGCCGCGCCGCACTTGCGCGGACCGCGGCGAGCAAGCGCTCCTGGTCCGTCTCCAGGGCGGCGGCGCGGTCGAGCGCCGCTCGTTCTCGCTCGCGTGAGCGGGCTAGCGCGGAGGCAACACCCGCGAGCGCGCTCAGTCGATCGGCGAGCAGGCGGACGGCGCGGGCCTCCTCCAGGGTCATCGGGACCGTCCGGCTCCCTCGGGGCAGGAGGATGAAGCCCTCGGGTCCCGCGTCATCGATGATCAAGGTCGCGGAGAACCCGTCCCGCGCCTCGAACCAGGCCAGCAGGGGGCGGACCTCTGGACGGCGCACCTCGACAGCCTTCAGCGCCTCGACGCGGAGTGTGCGTTCGGGCTCGCCGACGGCGATCTCGTATAGCCGGGGTGGGGCGCTTCCCGGCGAGGTGTGGAGGTATCCGGCGACGTCGACGCTGAGGACGGCCTCCGGATCCGCGCGCCACACCTCCGGCCGGCCGCTCGCGGTTGCTGTGGCCTGGCTGAGCGCCTCGAGGGTCGCTCGCAGTGCCGATTCGGGGTCGGGCTGCAGTGCGCCGCGGCTGGCGGCGTCGATCGCGTCGAGCCAACGCGACTGCTCGGGCCCTAGCGGTCGCGCGACCGCGCGGGCGATCAGGCCCACAGCGATCGCGGTCGCCGTACCAACCAGCACGACGGTCCCCGCCCGCTCCGGCATGGCTCGCGCGAAGAGAGCGGTGACGAGCACGGTCGGAGCCCCGAGCATCACCACGGCGAGCGTGCCGCGCAGCACGGCTGCGATCGTTGCCGCGTCACTCGCGGTCGCCGTCCACGCCATGAAGAGGGCCGTGACCAGCGCGCCGATCGGAAGCAGTCGATCGGGGGCAGTCACATCGAGCAGGGCCGCCGGTACCGTCACGATCAGCGCCGTGAGCGCGATGGCGAGCGCCGCCACGGAGCGTTCGCTCACGCCGAGCTCGAGGCGCCGGAGTTGATGGGCACGGAGTGACGCGATGACGAACACGAGGAGCGTGCCGGCCGCGGCAGTCGTGGTCGCGTAGTCGATGGCGAGCGGGTCGAGCCGGATCATTCGAGCCGGGACCACCGCGCGGGTCACCGGTACCGCGACCGCGATGCCCCAGAGGATCCCGACGAACGCGGCCGCGTCGAACGACCGTGCGAGCGGGTGGGGACTGAGCACACCCCCGAACGATCCGATCCGCGCCAGGGCTACCAGGGCGCCGACGGCCGCCGTTCCGACGCCGACGTTCGCGGCCGCGTCGAGCGACGGCACTCCCGGGAGTCCGGTGCGCGCGGCGAACCACATGGCCGCTCCCCACGCGGTCGTGCGCAGGGCAGCGCGGGCCGCGGGCTCGATTCGGTCCTCACCGTCGGCGGGCCGCCGTGTCCGGCGCCAGACCTCCGAAAGGACGAGGGGGAGCGTCACCGCCGCGATCCACGGCCAGAGCGTCACGGCACCGGCAGCGATCGCCATCAGGCACACGTAAGCGACGACCAGGCTCGGGAAGAGGAAGCTTCGGAGGAGTCGCGTCACGGCGTCTCGGTTCTGCCATATCCCGGCCCACCCGGACCAGCAGCGTCCGTCCAATTCCTTGATTTTTCAAGGGAATCCTCGAGGGCGCTGGGAGATCCGCTCGCTCATCGGTGGCTGGCGGCCCCTGCCCTCCGCTGCCATTCTCCTGTAGAGTGGTTTCTCCAATGAAATCCCAGGGCTGGACGCCGCCTCGGGCCACCCCGCCGCCGGCTGGTGGGGCTGGATGCATCGAGCATCGGAGGCAGCGTCCAGGGCAGCTGGGTGAAGGCAACCGATGAAGAAGAATTACGTCCTCGACACCAACGTCCTGCTCCACGACCCCCACGCCATCCTGAAGTTCGAGGACAACGACCTCATCATTCCCATCTATGTCCTGGAGGAGATCGACAACTTCAAGCGCGACGCCACCGAGGTGGGGCGCAACGCGCGGACGGTGTCCCGCCTGCTCGACGCCCAGCGCGCGATCGGCTCGCTCTCCACGGGGGTGAAGATAGGGGAAGGGGGAACTCTGCGCGTCCACGTCCCCGAGAGTCGCAAGGAACTCGCCATCGCCCTCAATCCCGCCTCGGGCGACCACGCCATCCTGCAGACGGCGATCGAGGTCCGCGATCGCTCACCGGGTGTGCCTACCATCTTCGTGACCATGGATGTGAACCTGCGCATTCGGGCGGACGCTCTGGGACTCGCCACCGAGGCCTACGAGAACCAGG
The DNA here is from genome assembly GCA_016933275.1 of Polyangiaceae bacterium. GTDB lineage: Bacteria > Myxococcota_A > Polyangia > Polyangiales > Polyangiaceae > JAFGBI01. The sequence goes on from JAFGBI010000248.1 coordinate 21,514, forward strand.
CCGTCGACATCGACCACCTCGACACGGGCATGGTCGAGGTCGCGGTGACGATGGCGGCGTTCGACCAGTTCTTCGAGGCCGGTGCGGTCGAGCCGCCGGCGGGGGAGCGTCTCTACGCCAACGTCTCGGTGATGTTGCGCGACGACAGCCCGCGCCCGCGCACGGCGCTCGGACGCTTCCACGCCGAGAAGGGCGATATTCGCGCGCTCAAGGTGCCGCGCGAGGGCGTGATGGGGATTCGTCCGCGGAACCGGGAGCAGTCCTTCACGCTCGATCTGCTGCTCGATGACAACGTTCGGCTGGTCACGGTCGTCGGCAAGGCGGGGACCGGCAAGACGCTGCTCGCGCTCGCTGCCGGGCTCAAGCGGACCGCCGAGGACGGGTCCTATTCGCGCCTGCTCGTCAGTCGTCCGGTGATGCCGATGGGGCGTGATCTCGGCTACCTCCCCGGGAGCATCGAGGAGAAGCTCGATCCGTGGATGCAGCCGATCTTCGACAATCTCGAGTTCTTGCTGGTCAGCGGCGGCGCGAAGCGCAGGGGGATCCGCGGGTTCGACGAGCTCTTCGAGAGCGGGCAGCTACAGGTTGAACCGCTCACCTACATCCGTGGTCGCAGCCTTCCCCAGCAGTACGTCATCGTGGACGAGGCACAGAACCTGACCCCACACGAGGTCAAGACCATCATCACGCGTTGCGGCGAGGGCGCGAAGATCGTGCTCACCGGCGATCCGTTCCAGATCGACAATCCCTACGTGGACAGCGCGAGCAACGGACTCACGGTGACCGCGGATCGCCTCCGCGGCGAGAGCCTCGTTGGCCACATCCTGCTGAGCAAGGGTGAGCGGAGCGAGCTTGCCAACATTGCCGCCAACAAGCTATGACCGGTAGGCGGAGGACGAGGCGCGAGGGCCTCCGATGACGATCGTGCTCGCGGCGCTCGACAGGCTGTTCGGCAGCGCCGAGCGCCGCATCGCCTTGCTCGATCGGTGTCGCCCGCGCGAACTCGCCGCGGAGCGGTCGCGATTGGTGGCGGCGTGGGAGGCAGGACGGACCCCGCTCCCGCGTTTCGACACCGCGCCGTGCCCGGATCTCGCGGAGGTCCAGGCAGGTCTCCAGCAGCTCGCCGAGGTGCTCGGGGGCGCGGGGCCGTGGGGTGAACTCTACGCAGCTCGTGCCCATGAGCTTGCGCTCGAGGCCACCATCGTCGCCGCCAACGGCACGGATCTCGGTCGCGCGGCAGCGGCGGCGCGCTACCCGTCGCCGGTCGGGGCCGTCGCCGAGCGTGCCCGCGATCTCGCCGAAGCGTGGACCACCGAGGCCATCCCAGCTCGTGCCGACCGCGAGGAGCTATCCGACGATCACCGATCGCCGACGAGTCTCGTATCTGTCCTCAGGGCGGCGATCGGTCGCCATTGCCTGCCGGTACGCGTCCAGGTGGATCGCAACCTCGTGAGCAAGGTCGCGGTGGGCGACGGCGTCGTGCGGGTGCGCGCAGGGATCGCCCTCACCGCCGCGGAGGTCGAGCGCCTCGTGGTGCACGAGCTTCTGGGGCACGTTTTCCCGCGTTTTCGCGCTTCGCGCGAGGCGCTCGGCCTCTTTCGGGTCGCTACGGCGGGTGGCGCTGACGACGAGGAGGGGCGGGCCGTGGCGCTCGAGGTGGGGTTGCCTGGGTTCGACGCACGCAGGCGGCGCGAGCTCGGGTTGCGCCACCTGGGAGCGCTCGCCCTTCGCGGTGGTGCGTCGTGGGTCGAGGTGGTCCGTCTGCTCCTCGATCGGGGCGCGACCCGGCGCGAAGCGGTGGAGCTCGCGCTCCGGATCGACCGCGGAGGGGCGCTCGGTCGCGAGCTCGTGTACCTGCCCGCCTTCGTTCGCTTTCAAGAGGCTCGGCGCCGCGGCTTCGATCCCGAGCCGTGGATGCGGCGCGGGCGTATCGCTGTGCGAGTCGCGCCGGTGCTGGCGGGGCTCGGCGCGGCACCGGAACGAATTCGGCTCGGGGGCAGGGGAGCGCACTCGGCATCGCAGGGTCGGCTCGTTCGTGCGACGGCGGGGTGACCGAAATCGGGGCCCTTCCGAATCGTCGTGGACCATGTCCTTGGCGGCGAGCTCCGCCCGGAACGGCAGTGAGCCGCCCCGCGGCAGGATGCCCGCGTAGCCCGCCGGACCCCGGAAGGGCCAGGGGACCGCGAAGGGTTCGAGGCACGGAGCAAAGCGCTGCTTGACGGCGGCGGTCTAGAGCACCGATCAGGCTGCCGACAGCAACGGCAGCGCTGGAAACGTGTCCGTGCGAGGCGAGGACGCGTTTCCAGCGCTGCCTCTGGAGAGGTCTGCTGCCGGTGCGGTGCCATAAGTTGTTGATTTTACTCAGCAATCAACCTGGTTGCTGCTCTGGGCCGGGGTGAGGAGCTCGGCGCCGTCAGATCACCGCCAGCGCGAGCCGCATGAAGTCGGCTCCCGTGAGCATGCCGACCAGGGTCCCATCCTCTTGCGCCACGGGCAGGCAGGACAGCTTGGCGTCGAGCATCACCTGGCAGGCGGTCGAGAGCGGAGAATCGGGGCGGGCGACCACGACGCTCTTGCGCATGATGGTTTCCGCCGTCGTGGTCGCGTCGATGTCCGGGGTCGGCGCACCCTCCGAGGTGACGCCGAGCTTGGCCTGGAGGAGATCCGTCCGGCAGATGATCCCCACGAGCTTCATGTCCTCGGTCACCACCGGCAGATGGTGAAAGCGGAATTTCTGCATCAGCTTGTCGAGATCGCCGATCGGATCATGGCGCCGAGCCCGACTTTTCGGAGCATAGGCACACACCGTAGGCAGAATGCCCTGCGATAACAGGGGGTTAGGGTCCGTCGTGCGCGTCAC
>JAFGBI010000249.1 GCA_016933275.1 Polyangiaceae bacterium
CCAGAAGGGCGTCGAGAACGATGCGGAGAAGCCGCTGCATCGTTCTTGAAACCCCACACGTTTCTTGGTCACAAAGGTCCGAAAAGTAGCCGGAAACCTGCGAAATGCGGCTGCGTCGGTAGTCGCCGTCCGAACTCTGGTGCCCGAGGTTCCCGCGGGATGTCTACATGCGCATGGCCCGCGCGGGTACCTTCCCAAACGAGAAGAAGGGAAGGTTTCGCGTGGCCAGGTTCGGCGACGTGAAGCAGGCGTTCGCCGCACGTGGGCCCAGTCCGACGGCCCATCCAACCGGTTCGGCCCCCGCGAAGAAGACGGGACCCGAGAAGGGCAACGAGCCCGACCCTCTTGATCCGCTCCGCCGGAAGTATGGCCTCAAGCCACGGGGGGAATGACGTGGGCCGCAGGGCAGAGGGTGGTGTCTTCGAGAGGGGTGAGCGGAGGGGTGCCCACTTCAGGATCTCGGGCAGGAAGCTCGAATTCCCGATGTCCTGGGCACGCAACACGGCAGAAGCCGACGCACGCAGAGTCATCCTGGCCAAGATCCTGGCTGATCTGCAGGTGTCCGGAAACGAGGGCCTCGCCGAGTCAATGCTGCGCGACGCTGCCGCTGCAAGTCGGGAAGACCTCAACAAGATCGTCGAACTCGCCCAGGGTCTGGCCAGCGGCATTGAGAAACCGGTCCCGATCCCGCGTGAGAAGGACTCGATGCCCACGGTGCAGGAGTTCGGAGAGCGCTGGACGAACAACGATCTAGCGCGACAGTACCGTCAGTGGGTGAAGGCCATCGATCACACCGAAAACGCCCGGAGGATGCGGGTGCACGTCTACCCCGTCGTGTTCAAGGGACGGACGGTCGGGGAGACGCCGATGGACGAGTTCACGTTGGATCACGCGGAGGCCGTGCTGTCGCAGCCCACTTTGAAGGACGGATCCGTTCGCCACGTTGCGCAGTGCCTCCATCGCATCTTCAAGCTGGCCGTCGCTCGGGCCCGGATCCTTCCTCAGTCCCCCTTTCCGCCCGGCTGGCTGCCGCCTGCCAACCAACCCAAGGACGGCGAGTTCCTGTGGCCCGAGGAGGAGGCGCGGCTCCTGGCGTGTGCCGACGTGCCGTTGGTCTGGCGTGTGGCCTACGGTGTCGACGCCCGCGAAGGGATTCGGCTGGGCAACCTCCGGACTCTACGCCGGGAGCACCTTCACTTGAGCCAGCCCGGGGGTCGCGGTGTCATCATCGTCCCGAAGATGAAGAACGGCCGTCGTGGCCACTGGAGGCTCGGGGACGACACGGCTGAGGCGCTTCGTCGCTGGCTCCGGCTACACGAATCGCCGTGGGTGTTTCCTACCGAGCAGGTGCCGCGACATCGACGGACTCGGGACGGTCAGCCCGTGGAAACCAAGCACGCAGCGGAGCGACTTCGGGCTCATCTCGGCAAGGCAGGCGTAACCCGCCAGAGCCTCTTCGAGGCCAACGACAACACCATGCGGCTGCGAGGGCACGATCTCCGAGCCACGTTCGTCACGTTGGCCCTAGCCAGAGGCAGGACGCGGACGTGGATCAAGCGCCGAACGGGGCACTGCTCGGACGCCATGATCGATCGCTATGACCACGCAGCGGGCACGCTCCGGGAGCTCAGCATGGGCTGGCTCAAGCCCCTGCACGAGGCCATCCCGGAGCTGGCCAAGCTGGAGCCATCGGCCCAGTGGCTGGAGCGGCAAAGTTCGCCGAAAGTTCGCCAGGCCGATCCTGAGGGCTTCGACGACGAGGAGAACGAGGACGAATAGTCCAACGATCTCCACTCAGTGCACGAGAGAGGACTCGAACCTCCACACCTTGCGGTACCGGAACCTAAATCCCTTCGAGTATCGGCCAAATGGCCCAAACCGCATGATTTCAGGTAGTTGCGAGACGTCATCCGGGGTCAGATCGACCCATTTGCCGGTTATACTCGGGGACTGCCGGTTATACTCGAGGGCCGCGGGGGAGCGTGCGGGACGTCGTCATGGGGCCAAGCGATGTTGAATTCTACGATTCACCCTATGGGTGAATCGTCGATTGACGGGCGGCTCCTCTAGCACCAGAATGGCGAGACGTGCGGTTCCGGTTCGCGAACAAGAAGCTGGAAGCGCTCTACACGGCGGAAGCCGGTGCGAGGAAGTACCCACGAGCTGTCGTCACCGCCTTCTTCGAGGTCATGGCAATGCTCGATGCGGCCGTCGACGAGCGCGATCTCTACGCCGTCAAGTCGCTCCACTTCGAGGCGCTGAAGGGCGATCGCGCAGGCCAGCACTCAATCCGCTTGAACAAGCAGTTCCGGCTCATTCTTCGGATCGAGACCGACGAGGATGGCAACGTCGTCGTGTTGATCGAGATCGACGACTACCACTAGGGAGGAGGAAGCGATGGACGACAACCTGATGCCCGCTCGTGCGGTCCCTCCGGGCCGGATCCTCCGCCGCGAACTGGAGGCTCGGGGCTGGACGCAGAAGGATCTCGCCGAGATCCTCGGGCGGCCCGCCCAGGCGATCACCGAGATCGTTCGGGGTGCGAAGCAGATCACGCCGGAGACGGCCGTCGCGCTGGGGGCAGCTCTCGGCACATCGCCCGAGTTCTGGTCGAACCTCGAATCCAATTACCGGCTCGCCCTCGCTCAACAGCACCCCTCCGGCGCCGACGAGGTGACCCGGAAGGCCCGCCTCTACGAATGGGTTCCGGTGGGCGAACTCGTGAAGCGGGGTTGGGTTTCCGCCGGGGAAACCGTCGCCGATCTCGAACGATCCGTGTGCTCCTTCCTCGGCGTCGAGAAGGTTGGCGACGAGCCCTCTTTGGTGGTGAACCTGCGCCAGTCGACGCAGGACGGGATTGAGCGGGCCGCCCAACGAGCATGGGTCAAGCGGGTCGAGCATCTTGCTCGTGCTCAGTCGGTCGGCCCGTTCGAGCCGACGCGGTTGCTGGCAGCGATCCCCACCCTTGTCCGCGACGCCGATTCCATCGAGGCCGTCAGTGGGGCGCCGACGGCTCTCAACGGCCTCGGGATTCGATTCGTGGTCGTCCCCCACCTGCCTCGAACCAAGCTCGACGGAGCCGCTGCCTTCACGTCGGGTGGTCCGGTGGTGGCCCTCACGATGCGCTACGACCGCATCGACTACTTCTGGTTCACCTTGCTCCATGAGCTGGCCCATCTGGCCCTCGCGCATGAAGGAGGTCACCTCGACGGTGAGGCTGATCCCGGAACTGTCGACGCTGAGGAGACGCAGGCCAATGCGCTCGCAGCGGGCTGGTTGCTCCGAGATGCCGATGTCAGGGACTTTGCGGTGAAGCACCGACGGAAGCCGTCCAGAGCTGCCATCGAGCTTTTCGCCCAGGAGCGGGGGGTCCACCCGGGGATCGTGGTCGGCCGACTTCACCACCTTGAGGTCGTGCCGTACACCCACTTCCGCCAGATGCTCGTGAAAGTACGCCACCTCCTGGAGCCGTGGACGGACGGGTTTCCGGGGGATTGACTGGCGGCGGCAAGCTCGGTCCTGGGTCCATCATCCACAGCCTGAAGACCCGGAACGAGGCTGTTCTGGGAGGCTTACAATCCGACGAAGAACATCCTCCGAATGAGCTACCTGACCCGCTACGAGAAGGGCGACCACGAGCCCGTTTGGGCCGAACTGA
>JAFGBI010000250.1 GCA_016933275.1 Polyangiaceae bacterium
AAGGGACCCGCGTCGCCCGGGTCCCACAGCGCGAAGCGGTGTGGGTGGCGGCGTGGGGCGCGCGCCCAAGGCAGAGCCGCTGCTGCACCGCGGCCCTGCCGACCACCACCGCCGAACCCCCCTTGCCGCCGCCGAAGCCCCAGCCATGGCCGCTTCTCGTCCTCCGTCCGGCCATCGCAGAACGCCATCGGGTCGGCGAAACCCCTGTCCGCGCGACCCGCTGTCGCCGATGATGGAACGGTGATTGGGGTTGTTGATCCGACGCAGCAATCAACCTGATTGCTGTTCTAACGCTCGTCGCCAATCGCCGCCCGGGCACGTTCGGCGGGTCCCCCCGAGGCGCCACCGAGTTCGGTCGCGACCACGAGCGGGATGAGCTCCCCGCCGTACCGCCAACCGAGCACGGCTCGCGCCACGACGTCGAGCCGCGGTACATACAGACGACGGACCCCTGCTGCCGTGGCCACGGGATACTCACCCAATTTCACCCGAGCCCCCCGCGGGCTCGGGCTCGCGAGCAGCACGGCGAGGGCGAGGTGGCCGTCGGGCCACGCGGCCTCGGCTTCCGCACATCTCGTAGCGTCCACCTCCCAGTAGACGCAGAGCTCTCCGCCGCGCAGAGCCTGAAGGGCCACCGGCGAGCAGGTCGCCCTCGCCGGTGCGATCGCCTCCGCGTGGGGCGCCGCGACGTCCGCCGTCGTGCGAGCCGGCTCTGCGGACACGCTGCCTGGAGCCCCGGCCACCCTTTCCCCCGGGCAACGGGCGGTCGTCGCTTCGAATTCGTGTTCGTTCGTGGCGGCCACGGGCTCGCTCGGGGACACGACGGTGGCGGGGTCGACCGGGGTCGCCACAGGGTCGCTCGGGGACACGACGGTAGCGTGGTCGACCTGGGTTGCCACGGGCTCGCTGCCGCCCTTCCCCTCGCCGGGCCCCCGCGGCCCGACGCCATCCTCACCAGAGAATACCGAGGTCTCCGCGAGCTTTGCCGCCGACGCGAGCGGGATGACGGGAAAGTCGACCTCCATGCCGGGAGGCGGTTCGGTGGGCAGGCCGCGCGCCGCCTTCTCAATGGCGATGCGGTCGCGGAGCACCCGCGCCACCTCGTGATCTGGCTCGAGGGCCAGCACCTCGTCGAGCGTGCGAAGCGCTCTGCCGAGGTGGCCCTGCGCGGCGTAGATCTCCGCTAGCGTCACCGTGGCCAGAGGCTGTCTGACGCGGGCGGCAAAGGCGGCGTCTCCGCGGATGAGACGTGCGGCGTCCGGTAGATGAAGCCCCTGCTCGACCATGCCCGCGAGGAGATCGCGCGCCACGCCGAACCACCCGCGCGCGGCGCGCCGACGACCCAGGTCCTGCTCGGTGCGACGAACGATCTCGTCCACGAGCTCGGGGCGCGTCATCGCCTCCGGGTTGGTGACGCCGACGGCGCGAGCCCGCCCCACGAGCTCTTCGCGCGACAGTCGATGTAGTGACTCAAGATCCGTCACGGGGTGGCGATTCTAGCCGCCCGGGCCGCTCGTGACCAGCAGCGGGCTCGGTCGGGCTCGGGCCCGACGGTGCGCAAAATCACCGGCCGCGCATCGGCGACACTTGATGCGTCGGACCGACGACCGGAGCGGATTGGCGACCAGCAAGGACCGATGCGCGGCCGGTGATAAGGGAAGAACAAGGCGACTTCGATCACTTGGAAGATGGCCTTGATTTCGTCGGCTTCGGTGGATACGGCGCGTTACCGGGAACCGAGAGGAGCCGGGCATGATTGGAGTGCGTCCATTGCGTCGCCAGCAACGGCGGTCGTTGCTCAAGTGGGCGCGGCGCTGCGGAGATCCAGTAGCGGCACTGCGAGCGCAAACTCTGGCTCACGCGGCCCGGCCGACCACCACCGCCGAAACCCCCTTACCGCCGCCGAAGCCCCAGCCATGGCCGGTTCCCGTCCTCCGTCCGGCCATCGCGGAACGCCATCGGGTCGGCGAAACCCCTGTCCGCGCGATCCGCTATCGCCGATGATGGAACGGTGATCTAGTACCACGCGCCAGCGGCGTTCGGATCCGGCCGTCGATCGGCGAGCAGGACGCGAGCGTCCGCGATGTCTCGCCCGATCTGCACGACGAGGGCGTCGAGATCGGAGAATCGCTGTTCGCCGCGCAGGCGCGCGGTGACGTGGACGCGCAGATCGGCTCCGTAGAGGTCCTGGTCGAGGTCGAAGAGGTGAACCTCCACGCTGCGTCCCGCGCGCACGGTGGGACGCACACCGAGGTTCATCACTCCGGGGGCGAGACCAACGGCCCGTCCGTCCGCACCTAGGCGATCGACGAGGCAGGCATAGACACCGTCGGCGGGGAGCACCTCGCGGATCTCGCCGAGATTCGCCGTCGGAACGGCTAGCCGCCGCCCGCGGCCGTCTCCATGGATGACCCTGCCCGTGAGCGCATGCGGGCGCCCGAGCACCTCCTCCGCGGCCGCCATGTTGCCAGCGAGGATGGCCTGACGGGCACGCGTGCTGGAGAACGGGCCTTGCTCGTCCCCGGCGGTGGCGGCAGCGCTGGCTTCGAACCCGAGGTTCTGACCGAGCGCGACGAGTTCGCCGAGATCGCCGGTGCGCCCGCGGCCAAATCGGAAGTCGGATCCCACCACCACCAAGCGTGCACCGAGCGCCCGCGCCAGCACCCGCTCAGCAAACTCTGCAGCCGAGAGCGCCGCCAACTCGAGCGTGAAGGGTTCGACCACCACGGCGAGCTCGGGCGCCAGCCGACAGGCGAGCTCGACCTTGCGGGAGAGCGGGGTCAAGACGAGCGGCTCGCCGCGCCGAAACACGACCGCCGGGTGCGGGTCGAAGGTGAGCACGAGCGGCACCAGCCCGAGCGCGCGAGCTCGCTCGACACCGAGCGTGATCACCGCCTGGTGTCCGCGGTGCACGCCGTCGAAGTTCCCGATCGCAACCAGGGTGGTGCCCGGCGACGCACCGACCGCCGCGACACCTTCGATGATTCTCGGACTCACGGGAGGGGCGAGATACTACGCCACCCGCCAACGAAAAGACAGGTTCTGTCCCGGGTTTCCGAACGGCGGCAACCGCGGGCGATCCGCCGCGCTTGCCATCGAGGCGAGCGACGGATATCCGTACTCTCTGAGGTTTCAGGTGACACCCGACGACGCCATCGCCCGCGCGAAGGACGGCAGGCTCTTGCCAGTCACGCTGGTCCTGGGCGAGGAAGAGTTCCTGAGGGGGCGGGTCGTGCGCGCGCTGCGCGAGGCCGCGATCGCCGGTGGGATCCCGGGCCTCAACGATGACCAGCTCGAGGCCGGTGAGGTGACCGTCGAACAGGCGCTCGGCTTCGCGCGCACCCTCCCGATGATGGCGCGCCGCCGCTCGGTGGTGGTGCGCGGCCTGGAGCGCTGGGAGGCAAAGGGGGAGACGAGCGAGAAGCGGGGCGATCCCTTCGAGAAGCTGATGGCCTACGCGGCCCAGCCCGTGCCGGAAACCGTGCTCCTCCTGGTCGCAACCAAGCTCGACCGGCGGCGAAAACTGGTGACGTTCGCGAAGAAGAGTGACTTCCTCGTCGAGTGCGAGACGCCCTCCCGCCGCGACCTCCCTCGCTTCATCCAAGCGCAGGCGCGGGACCTCGGTGGGACCCTCGAACCGAACGTCGCGGATCTCGTGGCGGAGCTGACCGGACCGGAGCTCGCTCAGGTCGTGGACGCGGTGACCCGGCTGTGCCTCTTCGCGGGGTCGCGCTCCGTCACGGAGGCCGATGTCACCGAATGCCTGGTGCGTCTCCGGCCCGCCTCGGTGTGGGAGCTGGTGGATGCGGTCGCCGGCCGCAACCTGGACAAGGCGCTGGCGACGCTCCGGGATATCTACGATCCCCGCGAGGCAACCCGGCTCGTTGGGCTTCTGGCCCGCTCGGCGCGGCAGGTGATCCGATTCCAGTCGGCGCTGGCAGAAGGGGCGAGCGCGATGGAGGCCGCACAGCGCGCGGGGGTCCCGCCGTTCAAGGCCAATGAGACGAACGCCATCGCGAAGCGGACCAGCATGGCCGAGGTGGAGACCTGGCTCGCGACGCTCGGCCAGGTGGATCTCGCGCTCAAGGGGGGCTCGAAGCGCCCTGCGGACGCCGTGCTGGAGGAGGCGATCATCCAGATCTGCCGGGCTCGGCGACCGGCCCGCCCAGAAGCCGCACATCGTCGAGCTTGACCTCCGGCTGTGACCGCCCCATCTTTCGCCTGTCGCAAGCCGAGGAGCCGCCTTCCGAACGATTCTCCGGGCATACTGCTCCAAGGCTCGTATGATTTCGTGGAGGTCGTGGATGACCAGCCGCTCAGATTGCGCTCGCCCCATGCTCGAAGAGCTCGCTCGGGCGCCCCTGCCGACGCCGTTCGGCACCTTCGAGATGCACGTCTTCCGTTGGGACGACCGCGGGACTTTTCCGGGATTGAGCAACGAGCACGTGGCGCTGGTCATGGGCGACGTGCGGGGAAAGCAGGCGGTGCCCGTCCGCATCCACTCCGAGTGCCTCACCGCCGAGGCGTTCGGATCGCTCAAGTGCGACTGCAAGGACCAGCTCGAGCGCGCGCAGGCCGAGATCGCCCACCGCGGCTTCGGAGCCGTCCTCTACCTCCGGCAGGAGGGCCGCGGGATCGGCCTCGCGAACAAGGTGCGCGCCTACGCCCTCCAGGCCGAAGGCGCCGACACGGTTGAAGCGAACGTCCTTCTGCACCTCCCGGTCGACGCTCGCCAGTACGATGTCGCCGCTGAGATGCTCCGTGCCCTCGAGGTCGAGTCGGTTGCCCTCATGACGAACAACCCCGACAAGCACGAGCAGCTCGAGGCGCTCGGCATCCCGGTGGTCGACCGGATCCCGATCCTCGTTGAGGCCAATCCGCACTCCGCGGGCTACCTCGAGGTCAAGCGATTGCGAATGCGGCACGATTTGCCGCAGGTCGCCCCGAACCGCAACGGCGGCAACGGCGGCAACGGCGGCAACGGCGGCAACGGACGGCGGGTCGCACTACGCTCGACCTCACAACCGTAACAGCAAACGCAGCGCCTGAAACACGAACGGCACCGTCATGAGGACGGCGCCCAGCCCCACCGCGCGGAGCGCCTGCGCGCGAGTGACGTGGCCCTCGGCGAGAGCTGTTCGGAAGGTCCACGCAGTGAGGGGCACGTAGAGCACACCTGCCGACACCACGCCCGGACTGTAGCCTCGAGCGAGCAAGGCACCCGCAAGATGGATGAGAGCGTTGACCCCGATGAGCGCCATCGCGGACAAAGCCACCACCGGACGGTTGCGGTGCGCGATGCTGGCCACCACACAGAACGTGACGAAGGCCGCGTTGATGAGCCAGAAATGCGCCATGGAAACCCCAGGCACGAACCGGCCAACCTGGGCCACGAACCCGGCTCTCCATTCCTCGACCACGTGGATCACGGCCGCGACGGGGAGGATGACGAACGCCACCTTCAGCCTCGAACTCGAATGCATGGTCGGACTGGCTCGCTAGAAGATTCCGAAGGGTTCGTCCGTGACAAGAGCGTCCGGACATCGGACGGCCTCATGCGCTCCAGGCACCGATGGCAGCGCTCAACGCGAGGGCGGCCGCGAGATCCCCGGGGCTTTCGAACTCGCCGCCGGGGCGGAATCGTGCAGTTCCCTCACGATGAGCCGCGAGGAGACGAGGAGCAGTCGCGTGTACTCCACGGGCTTGGTGACCACCTCATTGCAGCCGTACGTGAGGAGCTCCTCGCGGGGATACCTCGCAACGTAGGCGGTGACGACCACGATCGGAACCTTGTCGTCCAACCCAGCGGGGCGCCCGAAGCCCCAGGGCATGGGCGCGATACCCCGGAGGATCCGGCAGATCTCGATCCCGTCATGCTCTGACCCGGCGAGCTCGATGTCGAGGAGGATCAGGTGGAAGGTCCCATTGCAGACGAGCTCGAGGGCCTCGCGACTGTTCTTCGCTCGGCGGAGGTCGTACTTACCCCGGAGGTAGCGCTCGGTGATACGCCAGTTGGCGTCGTCGTCCTCGACGTAGAGGATCCGGCCGCCCGTAGCGCCATCCTCCTTGGGTCGGAACGCAGGCCCGAACCGTCGCAGGACCATGACCGCCCCCCTCCTATGACAGAGGACCCACGTCCTGCCTAGATCCCCTTTCGCTCGGCCAGCGCCCCTTTCACCATCAGCCGCGAAATGACCATCAGGAGGTGGGTGAAATCGACCGGCTTGCTAATGAGCTCCTGAGCCCCGCCGGCGAGGAGCTCGCCCCGTGAATAGAGCGAGGAATACGCGGTGACGAACACGATGGGCATCTCGACCCGCACGCCCGCTGCGTAGCTCGGCAACCCCTCGGTCCGACGGCCAGTGAGCGCCTCGGTCAACTCGATCCCGCTCAGGTCGGAGCCAGCCAGCTGGATATCCATGAGGATGAGGTCGAACGCCCGCTCCCCCACCCGCTCGCAGGCCTCTCGGCTGTTTCGAGCCCGCGTCAGCTCGAATCTTCCGCGGAGCGAGAGCTGCGTCACCTCCCAGTTCGCGTCCTCGTCTTCCACGTAGAGGATGCGGGAAATGGACCGGGAGAGCCGGGCGCGGTGATGGGCGTCGGAGCGCTCGCCCGCGCCCCCTCCCACCATGGTCTCCAGGTTCTCCGCCGAAAGTACGCGGGCGCTCCAGGGCTTCGGCAGCCAGAGGCCACCGAGCCCGACGACCGCATCATTGCAGTACTGGAAGGTCTGGTGGAAGCTCCAGTGGTCGCTGGCGGTGCCGCCGACCATCGGGACGTGGTGCGGTGAGGGACAGCCCTGCATGAGGCCGCGGAGAACACCGTCGAAGTTCAGCGTGAGCCCATCGGCGAGGGTCACGAGCAGCAGGGGGTCCGGCGCGCTCGCTAGCCCAAGAGCCTGGCCAACCTCCCTTCCCACCGCATCCGCATCCCGGCTCATGCCGGTGGCAACGGCATTGCGAAACGAGAGCTCGTCGGATTCCACGGCGCAAACCGTCGCGGCGAAGTTGGTTTCGTGGACCGCCCCCGGCACGATGATTCCCTCCACCGAGCAGCCACTCACCGGTGCATTCCCGGTTGCCGCTCGCACCGCCCGCAGCAGCACCTCCTGACGGTATCCGATGCTCCCGAACAGGAATACGGAATCGGGTTTCTCGATCCCCGCCCGCTCGAGGGCCTGCTGGGCGGCGATGCGCCCTGCCTGTTCGGGGTTGCGATGCTCGCTGTAACCGACACCGGTGATTAGAGTCACGCGCGCGCCCTCCCTGTCGTTGGGCCGCGCGCTCGAGGGCGCCAAGCCCGATAGCAACGATCGACCAATCCGGCATGCCGAGTCGCGAGGGGAGTGGCACTCCTTCTTCTGCCTCGAATACCGACGACGCAGACCGCTGGTCTCGGCGCCATCTCGGACCCGGGAACCTCGGCGAGCTCCAACCCCGGCCGGGGTCGGGCGCTCGGGATACCGCTCCACCGTACGGTGGCGACGTCGCTCGATGGCGACCCGCCTGCGCCGCGAACCGACGGCAGCGGGTTCGCTGCCCCCGTCGACACAGGGAACGTCAGGCCACGTTCCAGGACGACGGCAATGCCACCGATCGGCGTGTCTTGGCGCAATCGACTCGCTCCTGGGCAAGGACGTGCGCATCGAGGCGTGCCAGATCTCTTGTGACTGGGTGGGGACACCCGCCGAGACGATGCTCGATGACATCGTGGTCATCGACAACGCCTTCGCCGCGTCCATCTTCTACCAAACGCAGGGCTACGCCCTGGTCCCGGTCACGGAGCTCCCGTAGAGCGGCCATCGGGTCGATTCTGCGACAGACCAACGGCCCTTCGGTGATCGGGGGCCGAGCACACCGGATAGCGGGGAATTGCGGGCATCGCCCCACGTCCCCGGGGGGCCTAGAGCACCGATCAGGTTGCCGACGGCAACGGCAGCGCTGAAGACGCGTCTGTGCGAGGCGAGGATGCGTTTCCAGCGCTGCCTCTGGAGAGGTCTGCTGCCGGTTCGGTGCTCTAGGTTGTTGATTTGACGCAGCAACCAACCTGATAGCTGCTCTGAGTGGTGGGGATGGGGCTCCCAACCTTCGTGCTTTTTTCGCGCGGCGAGCCGCGGATCGAGGCTGGCTCGTGCGGAGCGCACAGCGCCGAACAGGGGATCCTGTGGTAGGATGGGTTGGCCATTGACGGCCACGATGCACCATGCCCAAACCGATCTCCCTGTGTCTGGAACGGCTCGATCCCGCCACGAAGGGGCGCTATTTCCGCTGTACCGCTCGGTCGGGACGGGAGGCTGGGTTGGCGCTCAGCCCGAGCGGGAGGATCCTCTGGTGCTCCGAATCGCCGGCGGCGGTGGCGCTCTGGGTATCGGGGGACGAGAAGCTCGTTGCCTTTCGTCCATCGGGCACACCTACGGTTCGACTGGAGCGGGCGGAACGTCACCTCGAGCTGCCAGAGGAGCGCCCCGTCGTGCTCCTCCAGGGCGACGAGCTGGCGCTCGCCGAGCACCGCTTCCGTGTCCACCTGCACGGGGCGACGGACGTGGTCGAGCCCCCACGGCTGCTGCGAACGGCGCGCGCGGCGGCCGCGGCGCTGGCCGTAGGCTCGGCCTCGCTCGGCTGCAGCTCGAACGGCGTCGTGCAGGTGCCCGAGCCCGATGATGGACGCACGCGCGCGACGCCCGTACTGACGAACGGTGTCGTCGTGTCTGACGACTTCGATCCAGATGCCGCCGGGGGTTCCCGTGGTGCGGGCGGCGCACCCCCAATCGAGGTGCGGGACAACCCTCCTGCCGTCCGTTGAGGCCGACGCGCCCCTGATCCCGAGAGCGGGGGTTCGTCAGCACCGTCCAGCGTAACGGCACCCACGCCGGCGCCGCGGTTCATCCAACTCGTCCCGCCAACATCGACCGTCCGCGTTGCGGCCGGCGGAACACCGTGACGCGATCGACTCCATCCAGTGCTCGATCCGATCGTTGACCGCAGCCGACGAGGGGCAATCCTCGGGCGCATCCCATCGGAGCTGGGGCAATAGCGGCTTGCCGCCCGGAGCGGCGGCCGGCACCACCGCGTGGACCGGCCGGACCAAGGTCAAGCGAGCGGCGAACCCGGCCTGGCCTGCGATCTCGGTGCAGACCGACGCGCTCACTCCCCGATGGGTACCGGCACCACCCCGAGAGAGCCAGCCGCGACACCGAACCGACGACCACGGCTGGTGGGTGGTCGTCGCCGACACGAGCGAGGCTGCCGAGCTGGATGTACCAGCGGCGGGACACCCCGGTGCATCTGGATGGGGACCGAGGTGCGTGGCCGCGGTATCCTTGGGCGATGGTGCGACAACCCGGCGAGGTTCGAGGTGCGGCAACGCGGTGGGCGTGGGCAACAGGTGTGTTGCTGCTCGGGCTGGCCTCTGGCGGGAGCGCGCGGGCTCAAACAACGGCTCCCGCTCAGCCGCTCCCCGCGCCGATCCAACCAGCGCCCGTCCAACCAGCGCCCGTCCAACCAGCAGCCCCCCCTGCCCCTGCGGGTACGACCGCACCCCCGGGCACCGTGGTGTCACCGGCGTACCCGCCCGCCTACCCGCAACCGTACCCCCAACCGGCAGCGGCACCCGCCGTTCCCCCGCCCTACCCGTATGCGGTTCCCGGCGCCGTCCCACCCAGCAGTCGCCCCCTGCGTCTCCCCTTCGATCCCGATCTCCCGCCGCCCCTGGGCTATCACGTGGAGACGCGAGCGCGGAGTGGATTCGTGATCGGCGGGGCCATCCCGTTCGGATTCTTCTACGGGATAAGCTTGATGGAGGCGTTCCTCCGCACCCCGGATTTCGAGACGGACGTGCTCGCCATCCCCGTCCTCGGACCGTTCATGGCCATCAATCGCGCCGACACCTGCGCCGGCGTCCAAGACCACCGGATCGCCTGCAAGACCAAGCGCGACCTCAAGTACGTGTGGTACACGTTCGATGGTTCGATCCAGGTGCTCGGCGCCGCCCTCATGACCGTAGGGTTCGCGGTCCGCAAGCGGTGGTACTTCAGGGACGATGCCAGGGTCGCCGTCGTTCCAACCTCGTTCGGGGGCACGAGAACCGGACTCGCCGTGGTCGGCCGTTTCTGAGCGCGGCGCGGGCGCCGCGGGTCCCTCCGCGTCGAGAGGGAGACCGTCGACACGAAGAACGTTGGCTCCCGAGAGGACCCGCGCTTCGTCTCGAGCATGCCGCGGTGTCGCCTCACCGACGCGAAGTGGCTGCTCGTGATCCGCCGTCACTGGTGCGTCGAGACGGCACACCAGATCCTCGACATCGCTTGCCAGACCAGCTGCCTGCCCGCTGCCGGACGCCGATCTCGCTCAGAGCATTGGTACCCAGGGAAGCCAACCCAATCCCACCCCCCATCCCCCGGCGCGCGCCGCGAGCCGCCGACCAAGAATGCCAGACCGCCTTGACGAGGTTCGAAACGAGGAGATCCTTCGCCGCTATGCGGGACCAACGGAGTGATGCCTCGATGGCCACCGACGCCAACGCCACGGCCTCGCCCGCGAGGTTCCCCGCCGTGCCTACCGCCAACCCAGCCCGAGAGAGGCCCCGAGACCGCGTGCAGGGGAAGTTCGCGGCGATGGCGGCGGCCTACTGCCTAGGAGTGTTCAACGACAGCTTCTACAAGCAGTCGTGCATGTTGATCGCCGTGGGGCTCGGCCTGACGAGCATGCAGGGGGCGATCGCGATCGTGTTCATCCTGCCGTACCTCGTCGTCTCGGCACCCGCGGGTTGGCTCGCCGACCGCTTCCCCAAGCGCTACGTGGTGATCGCGACCAAGGGGCTCGAGCTCTTGGCGATGGTCCTGGGGGCGCTCGGTGTCGTGCTCGTATCCTGGCCGCTGGTCCTCGCGATGGCCTTCACGATGGGATTGCAGTCGTGCCTGTTCAGCCCGGCGCTGAACGGCTCGGTGCCGGAGCTCTTCCCGCCGGCCCAGGTGACGCCCGCCAACTCCGTCCTCAAGGCGGTCATGGTCGCCGCCGTGCTGCTCGGGATCGCGCTCGCTGGAATCACCCTCGAGACCGGCGGGGCGCTGGTGGTGGCGTGGCTCGGCGGCGAGCTGGCCCTGACCAGCCGGGTTCTGGTCGCCGTAACGGTCGTCGGGGTGGCGCTAGTCGGCGTGGTCACGAGCCTGGCGACCCCGACCCGGCCCGCCGCCGCGCCGACGAAGCCGTTTCCGTGGACGGGACCGCTCGACACGCTGCGGGAGCTTCGCTCCGTCGCCGACGACCGGCTGCTCCTGGTGGCGACCCTCCTCGGGACCTTCGTCTGGACCGTCGGGTCGCTGCAGGCGATGCTCGTGAATCCGTTGGGCAAGCTGGAGTTCCGGTGGGGAGACACCGCCACCTCCGGGCTGCTCGCCGCGGAGATGGTCGGGGTCGCGGTCGGCGGCGGTCTCGCGGGGGCGCTGGCTCGCCGTTTCTCCTGGGAGCGACGGCTGGTCCCGGCACTGGTCACGATGGCGGGGCTGCTCGCCTCGCTCGGTGGCCTCTGGCTCGTGCCGGACGCGGCTCGCTACGGCGTGACCCTCACGGTTCTCTTCGCGTCCGGCGTGGCGGGTGGGCTCGTGCTCGTACCCTGTGAGGCGCACGTGCAGCTCGGTCCGCCGGCGGAGCGGCGGGGCGCCGTGCTCAGCGCCTATGGCTTCCTCTTCGGCCTCGGTGTGGTGGTGTCGGGACTGCTCGCCAACCTGCTCAACGCCCTCGTCGCCCCCACCCTGGGCTTCGTCGCCACGGCGGCGCTCACGCTCGGGCTCGCGACCGTCGTCGCCGTCGTACTCCGCAGAGAGGACCAATCATGATCGAGAACCTGCTCGCCTGGGTCTTCCGCCTGCTCCTCGGCCTGCGATACCGTGTTCGCGTCGTCGGCCTCGACGCGATCCTCTCGCGCGGCGGCGAGCGGCTCCTCTTCCTTCCAAACCATCCCGCGCTCGTCGACCCACTGCTCATCGCCCTTGCCCTGTTCCGCGCCCGCCCGCTGTTCCTCGCCGACAGCCAACAGATCGATCGTCCCCTCCTCCGGACCCTCGCGCGGCGGTATGGCGTGCGTGCCCTGCCCGACGCCAAGGAGGTCGGCGCGGCCGCTCGGGCGGAGATCGAACGGGCGCTCGGCGACTGCGTCGGCCACCTCGAACATGGGGGTAACGTCACGCTCTACCCGTCCGGGCACGTGTACCGGCAACGCATCGAGGATCTCCGCGGCAACTCCGCCGCCCACACCCTGATCGAGCGGGTCCCGGGGATTCGGGTGGTGGCCGTCCGCACGACAGGGCTCTGGGGCAGCTCCTTCAGTTGGGCGAGCGGGGCGGAACCCAGCGTGGCCGACGCGCTCCGGCGGGGCATCGCTGGCCTCTTGGCGAGCGGAGTCTTCTTCATGCCTCGACGCGAGGTCACCATCGAGTTCACGGAGCCCGCCGCGCTCGCCGGACCGACGAGCCGCGAGGAGCTCAATGCGACGCTCGAGGGGTTCTACAACGAGGGAGCACCGCCCGCGCTCCGAGTACCCTACAGCGTCTGGGATCGGCGGGGCGCGGAGGAGCTCCCCGAGCCCGTCGCGGCCGAAGGCCGGCGCGACGCATCCACTGTCCCACCCGCCACCCGCGCATTGGTCCTCGCGCACCTGCGGGACCTCACCGGGGTCGAGCCGCGCGAGGACCAGGATCTCGCACGGCACCTCGGGCTCGACAGTCTCGCGCGAGCCGAGCTCGTCACCTGGCTCGAGAAGGAAACCGGGCTCGCGCTCGCCAGCTCGACGGCGCTCGACACGGTCGCGGATGTCCTGCTGGCGGCCTGCGGCGAGGTCAGCTCGCACCTGCCGCGGCGCCTCGCGCCGGTTCCCCGCGCCTGGCAGAGCCCCGCCGATCCGGAGCGCGCTGCGCCGAGCGCGGCTCGTACCATGCCCGAGGCATTCCTCGATCTTGCCGCACACGGGCTCGGTCGGCCCCTGGTCGCCGATCAGGCCTCGGGCATGCGCACGGTAGGTGATCTTCTCACCGGTGTGTTCGCACTGCGACCGCTCCTCACCGCGCTCCCCGGCGAGTACCTGGGCGTGCTGCTGCCGGCGAGCGTCGGCGCCGCCCTCACCGTCCTCGCGACCCAGCTCTCCGGCAAGGTCCCGGTGATGGTGAACTTCACGCTCGGCGCGCGGAACCTCGCGGCCGGCCTCGAGCGCGTCGGGGTCGAGCGGGTGGTCACCTCACGCGCGCTCATCGGGCGGCTCGGCGAGCGCGGGGTCGATCTCGCCAACATCAGCGATCGCTTCGTGTACCTGGAGGACCTTGGCGCAAACCTCACCCGCCTCGCCAAGTTTCGCGCCTTCCTCGCGTCCCACTTCGCTCGTGGAACGCTCCGGCGCGCAGGCGTCAGCGAGCAGGCCGTGGTCCTCTTCACGAGCGGCTCGGAGGCGGAGCCGAAGGCCGTACCGCTGACCCACGAGAACATCCTCACCAACCTCCGCGACATCACCCAGGCAATCCACATCCGGCGTGACGACTGCCTCCTCGGGATCCTGCCTCCGTTCCACTCCTTCGGCTTCACGGTGGGCCTCGGCGGCGCGCTCTGCCTCGGGGTTCGGGTCGCCTACTCTCCGGATCCGACCGACGCTGGACTCCTGGCGCACCTGGTCGAGGTGTACCGGGTGACGGCGCTGATCGGCACGCCCTCCTTCGTCGGCGGCATCGCGCTCGCGGCCACCCCCGCCCAGCTCGCCGGGGTGCGGTTCGCGGTGACAGGAGCGGAGGCCTGTCCCGAGCGCGTGCGCACGCTGCTCGCCGAACGCGCGCCACGGGCCGTAGTGCTCGAGGGCTACGGCATCACCGAATGCTCCCCGGTCGTCTCCCTCGACGACGCGACTCGGCCCCATCCGGGCAGCGTGGGTCGGCTACTCCCCTCGGTAGAGCATGTCCTCATCGACCCAGACACGGGCGCCAAGGTCGCGCCGGGCACTCGCGGGATGCTGCTCGTGCGCGGGCCCAGCATCTTCAGGGGCTATCTGGACTACGTGGGACCGTCGCCATTCGTGGAGCACGCCGGCAGAAGCTACTACCGCACGGGGGATCTCGTGCGGCAGGACGTGGACGGCATCCTCTGGTTCGAGGGGAGGCGGCAGCGGTTCGTAAAGATCGGCGGCGAGATGATCTCGCTCCCGGCGATCGAGTCCGCCCTCGAGTCCGCCTGGCCGCAGGCGAACGATGGGGCGCCCACGGGGCCGCGCTTCGCGGTGGTGGCGGGCGGCGGAGGCGACCGGCCGGAGCTGGTGCTGATCACTACCGTCCCGCTCGAGCGCGCTCGCGCCAACGAGCTGCTGCGCGAGGCAGGGCTCTCTGGACTCCATTCGCTCCGCCGTGCCGTAACCATCGACCGCCTCCCTCTGCTCGGCACGGGCAAGGTGGACCTCCGCAGACTGGAGCGGTCGCTGACGGACCCCGCCGCGGACGGGGATCGCTGACCTCAGACAAGCCAGGGGGCGCCGTCGCTCAGGGCGACCTGATCGGCGCTCGAGCATCACGACGGGTCAGGTTCGCGCAGCGCGGCGGCCTCCGCGCTCAGCGGGCGCGCTGATGAGCAGGCTGGTTCCGCGATCTCCCGGGGGGAGTCACGCCCATCCGAGGTCACCGCCCTTGGATCGAGACCCAGCCGTGCTTCGCCAGCCACAACAGATGCCGAAGCAATCGCGGCGGAGGAAGGCCGAGCTCCTGACACAGGGTCCCCACCAGCTCGCCCGCGGTGAGCGTCCCCCCGGCAGCGGTCGCCGACGAGAGCAGCCCGACGACCCGGGACAACACCGCCGGTTCGATGATCCCGCGCAGATCCGCGCGGAGCGGAGCCCGCGAGCCCGCTCCCTGCGTCGCCAGAGGAGTGAGCGAGAGCGCTTCGTGGCCATCGAGCATGCGGCTGGCGTAGTGACCGAAGACGTCCGTGTAGTGGAGCTTTCGCATCTGGAAGACCGGGGCATGGGGCGGCGCGGGCGGGGTGCTGGCAAGCTCGCTCCACAGCGCCTCGTGCTTGGCCAGGACCACCGCCCAGTCGTACTCCGCCAACGCACGGGCTCGGGAGGCACTGGCCATCGCCTGCCGCATCGGCGGGTCGGCGATGAGTTGCTGGAGCCGAAGCTCCAAGGCCTCCACGTCGACGGCGACGCTCTGCCCGAGGACGGCGTGATTGCGAGCATCGTCGTCCAGGTACCAGCGCTCGATGAGGTCGGTCGCGCAGGACGCCCATAGAGTCGGGAGCCGAAACCCCGTCACCCCGTCGGCCACCGTGTCTCGGTACCCGTTCCAGTCGGAGACGACCTGCGGGATCCCACAGGCCATCGCCTCGATGGGGGTGAGCCCGAAGGTCTCCTGGATATTGTCGATTGGCGAGACGAACACGTCCGCGCAACCGTAGAGCTCCGGGCCAATCGCCGCGTCGACGAGGATGCGCAAGGAGTCACCGACGCCCCAGGCGGCCGCGAAGGAGCGCAGCGTCTGGGTGTACGCCTCCTCGGGGTATTCGGTGCCCGCACAGACCAGGAGCAGCTCCCTTGGTGAGTTCCTTCTCCGCAAGGACGCGAGCACGGGCATCAGCGGCAGCAGATCGGCCTTGTCGATGGCGCTCAGCCGGCCCGCCCACAGGAGCACGAAGGCCTGCGCCGAGATGCCGTATTTCGCACGACATTCCCCGGCGTCGAGGGGGCGAAAACGACCCGTGTCCACCCCCAGCGGGATGACCGCGAGCTGGCCTCGATAGCCGATATCGACGCCGTACGCCTCCTCGAAGGACGAGGCCACGTGCTCGAGGATCTTCGCGAGGGCATCGCGAGCCGCAACACTGGTACACACGATGGCGTCGGAGCAGAGTGGTCGCTGGAGCAGGAGCGGTAGGTAGGAGTCCTGAACCAGGGAGCCGTAACTCAACGTGTGGTGGGTGAACGTGAGGGGATACCGCCCACCGGAGTGGCTGCGGACGGCGAAGGACCGCACGGGGTCGAATCCCAGGTCGTGCCACACCACGATGGCGCTAGGGTCCTTCAGCACCGAATCCACGCTCATCGTCGCCAGGCGAGCCGCTCCATCCACGCCGCGCGTAGGGGACGCCGTGTCCGGTGCGAGGTCGGCGAGGCGATACTCGTAGCGACTCGCTTGGCGGGCGGCAGCGGTCGCGAATTCCCGCAAGGCCACCTGCATACCCATGACGGGACCGCCCGCAGCGCGCCGCTGATGTGAAGCCCGGGAGCCATACAGGAGAGCGACAGGGTGGGACGCAGGGCCGGGTTCGGGGTTCATGGGAACGCGCATTCAGCCGCGACTCGACCGCCTCCGCAATACGATCCCCAGCCATCGGGAAGCGACAATGGACAACTCCGACCCTACCGTATCCGGGGACGCGACCCAGGTCGGCCGCCCCCACCTACCGACCCCGACAGCTAGTGCCCAGCGTCTTGGCGCACGCAGGTCCAGACCGAGCCGTTGCACGTACACACCCGAGGATCGGACGCGCTCGTGCTCCGGTCGCAGACGTAGCCCGAACCGAATTCCGCGCAATCATCGCCGTCGTCCGCGCCCCTGCAATCTTCGGAACCAATTCCACCAGTGCCGGTTCCTCCGGTGCCGCCATGGTGGACACAGACGAAGACGGCACCGTCGCAGGTACAGGTCCGAGGGTCGGACTCGCTGGTGCTCCGGTCGCAGACATAGCCCAAACCGAGGGCCGTGCACGGATCGCCATCGTTCGCGCCCTGACAATCATCCAACGCGGTCCCGCCGGTGCCCGGCCCTCCGCCCCCGGTTCCGACCACCCCACCAGTGCCCATACCACCGGTCGGCATCCCCCCCGTGGCCGTCCCGGCGGCCGTCCCGCCCGTGGGCGTCTCGGAGGTGCCCCCTGTCGCAGCCCCTCCGGTGCCCCCCGTCGCTGTCCCGCCGGTGATGAAAAGGACGGTGACTGGATCGTCATCGCCACAGCCCCCCGCGACGCTCAGGGCCAGGCCGGCGCCCAGAAGGATCTGCATCGCTTGGTTCATGTCGCACACCTCCAGTGCCGACCTCACCCCCAGGCATACTTTGCCAATCCAGACTCATCAAGGGGCGCTCGGTCGTTACCCCCTCGCCCGCGGGCCTCGGGGCGCACCACCGGCCCTTCGGCGAGCTCCAGGACCTGGTCGATGGAATCGGGCTCAGGGGGGTCCTCATCCTCGCTGGCGCGTGCGCGCGCCTCCGGACCCCTGCCGCGCGCGAGAAGCCCATCGAAGCGTCGGTCTCGTCCGCGGTCGCTTCCGCGTCACCCGTCGACCCGTCGCCCCCACTCGGCGCGAACGACGGGTATGGACTCGGTACCGCAGCTCGCCGCGCGCGCACCTGCTCGAGGCGCGGCTCACCGCTCACGGGCTCGGGATTCGTCTCTCTCGCGCGCGCGGCACACCGCAGCCCGTCGTGTCCTCGAGCAGCTCTCTTCGGGAGACGATCGAACGCGCCGTCACGCTCCGGCACAGCCCATCGCATGAGCGAAGAGAAATCCGACGGTGGGCTCGCCACACCCCCTCCCCGAGCTCTCGATCCGACTGCCGCTCCTCGCTCCGCGAACGGTGCGCGATCCCCAAGCGACTGGACGCCGAGCACGAGCAGGCGTCGCCTGGTACCGAAGGCGAGGCCAGAGATTGGTGCTGTCCGGGGCGGACGCCTCGAGACGGAACAGGCGCACCGCGCCCCGGTAGCGATTCTGATTCTGGCAGGTTCGGCCCAACAAAGACAGCCCAACCAGCTGTCGAATCCCGCCAGGCAATGGCGCGCCATCCTGTACGTTCACTCCCCAGCCGCCCCGGCGGAAAGCCGATTCGCTGGCAAGGCGCGTCGAGCGCCCCACGCCGCCACCCACGCTGCTTCGCAGCGCGGGGCCCGGGCCTCGCGGGTCCCGGGAGCGCAGGAGCAACCCCACGCTCTCCCCAACCCGCCCAGGCCCGCGTTGGGTCCCGGAGCACGGGGCCCCGCCAGCGAAGCGGATCTCGGCCGGTCGTGTTGAGTCAGGACTCCGTGAACGGATACGCGCCATCTTCGCGGGCTCGGCGAGGGAGACCGTGGCGAGCGTTCCCGAGTCGCCGCCATCCGACCCGGGGACTGACGGATTCCGCCACCACGGGGCAATGCGGGACCCGGTCACGAGAGCGGCGCTCCAACCTCACCGAAGGGGATCCCGAACAGGGGCCGACCTCGCCCGCACCGTTCACACGATCGAGATGTCTGAAGAGTGCGAGTCCGTCCGTAACTTGCACGGTTCGGTTGGGCGGTGAAAGATCCGCTGCATGAAGGAGCGTTCCGGGTCG
Organism: Polyangiaceae bacterium; assembly: GCA_016933275.1. Taxonomy (GTDB): domain Bacteria; phylum Myxococcota_A; class Polyangia; order Polyangiales; family Polyangiaceae; genus JAFGBI01. Next base: position 18,328 of record JAFGBI010000250.1, read on the forward strand.
GAATCCGCGCGGGATAGGCGCAACCACATGAGGATCCCCACCGTGCTGGCAGTCCTGTGCGCGCCGTCGGGTGGCGAGCCCTTCGGCGGGCTGATGGTCGAAGTCGGGCTCGGTGGGTCCCGCATCGAATCCACACGAGCGCTGGACATCGGCTCATCCATCTCCCTCTCCGTCCGCTTGCCCGGCTCACCCGACCTCTCGCAGCTACCCGCGATCGTTCGGTGGAGGAAGCCCGGCTTGTTCGGCGTTCAGTTCGGCGATCTCCTGGCGAGGGACGCTCGAGCCATCGCGTCGATGATGGCCGAGTCATTGCGCACCTAGAGCACCGATCGGGTTGCCGACAGCAACGGCAGCGCTGGAAACGCGTCTGTGCGAAGCGAGGGCGCGTTTCCAGCGCTGCCTCCGGAGAGGTCTGCTGCCGGTTCGGTGCGCCAGGTCGTTGATTGGACGCAGCAATCAACCTGATTGCCGCTCTGGAGTCGAGAACGGTTCGGGGTCGAACACCTCGGCGCGATCCGCTTGACGGGCTGCGCCGTTGCGCGCTTCGATGGCGGTATGCTTGCGGATTCGTCGAGCTCGGTGGCCCGGCCGGAGCCGGAATTCCTTATCACCGGGGTCGGTGGGGGCAAGACGGTCGTTCGCTTCCAGAAGGCTGCCAACGGCGCGGCGGCCGTGGTCGACCTCGAACGGGAGGGGCTGCGCGAGGTGACGCTGATCTTCGACGACGTCATCGCCGTCTCCCGCGCCATCGCCGCGCGCGAGGCGGCTCGTCTCGGGACGTCGCCACCCCCGCAGGACCCGGACCTGGTCTATCGCAGGCGCCACGCCCACCCCACCCCTTCGCAGAGGCTGGTCGTGGCGCTCGACCGCCGGCAACCATGGATCTGGGTACCGGTGTTGCTGGTGGCGATCCTCTCGGGCTGGCGCTGGTGGATCGTCGTGCCCCTCGTGAGCGTCTGCGCCCTGGTGATCAAGGCCCTGGCCATGGGACCGAGGCTCATGCTCTTGCACGAGGACACCCTCGTGGCGCTGCGCCGCAACCAGGGCGAGATAGCGCTCGAGCTGGTGAGCCGATGGGAGAAATACCTGGATTTCCTCGGACTTCGCCAGGCCGTCGGGCCGCTCGAGATCGTGGCGCTCCGGGCGCGGGCGCTGGCGGCGGCGGGTCGGCAGGGCGCGGCCCACGACACCCTCCGGACCGCCTGCGCCGAGGTCGGCGCCCCCGACTGGTTGTGCTCGGTGCTAGCCTTCCAGGTCCACACTCAGGCCCAGGAGCACGAGCAGGGCCGCGACGCCTTGCTCCGCGCGATCGAGGCGGGACCGCCGTGCGCTACCTTCCACTTCGACCTCGCGTTGCGCTACGCCATGCACCTCCACGACGTCCCGCTGGCGAAGCAACATTTGGAGCAGGCACGGCAACTTCCGCCCTCGGAGTTGATCCTGCTCGCGATGCCCTTGTTGGAGGCGGCCATTCTGGTCGAGAGCGGAGAGCCCGCGGCGGCGAGGGAGCGGCTGGCACAACTCACCAACCTCCCGCCATTGATGCAGCTCATCATGAAGGACGATCTCGCGGTACTGCGTGCCGTGGTGGCCGGCGAGCTCGGGGAGCGGGCGGAGGCACAACGCCTGCTACGGGCGGTGGAACCCTCCTTGCGCGCGCGCCACGACGAGTACTGGCTCGAGCGCTGTCGGCTGGCCGCGTACCAGCGCGGCCCCTGATATCGCCAAGACGTAGAGGCGTTGCCGTACCAGGGCTGGGGAAGAAGCTGGGTGCGTGTGCACCCCGCGCCATCACCCACGATGGCCCGGAGCGCGAGGCCTGGCGAACACGGGTCCCGGCGCGCAAGAGCAACCCCCAGACTGCTCGATGCTCGAGACCCCGGTAGCGGAGCGGATCTCGACCGGTCGTTTCAGGTCATGAGTCCGTGAACGGTTGCCACCTGAGCGAGGCGAGGCGGTGCAGGAAAGCTAGCCATTCGCAGCTCGGCACGTGACCGATCGATTGCCCACCCTGGACGGACTCCCGGCGACCACTGCGCTCGTGCGTGGACTCACGGTGGTCACCCGGCACCCGCGAGCGATGGCGCGCGCCGGCGCGGCAGTCCAGAATCCATTCGAGCGGTAGCCGGTAGGGCACGCGCATCGGCCGTCGAGGGCCGCGATGGTGGAGTCATTGCTGCTCATCACATTCAGCTCGCTCGGCGCGTTCGCGCTCGCGTGCGGGCTGGTCGCGCTCGTGGTCGGAGCGCTCGGCCGCTCCCCCCTGGCGCGCGAGCTCGGGCGCATCCTGCTCGTGGTCGGCGCGCTCCCGTGGGCGTTCCTCTTCGTCCTCTTCGACCTCCTCCCCGCGGCCGTTCGCCTCTTCCGGACACCCGCATTGCCCGCGCCCGACGCCGCGTCCGCCACACCGAGCGGCGCGCCCGCTGCCGCGTCCGCGACACCGAGCGGCGCGCCCGACACCGGGTCAACCACGTCGAGTCGCACGCCCGATGCCGCGTCCGCGGCACCGACGCCGGCCCTCTCCGCCGACGAGCGCAGGGAGGCGGCACGGGAGATCCGCGAGGTCGTGGCGCAGTTCCTCCGCGACTCGCCCGGCGAAGCGAAGCGGGACCTCCCCTCGGACGTGGCACCGCTGCTCCCGCTCGAGGTCGGTGCCGTGGAGGGTGACGACGCGGGCCTGATGATCGTCCCCTGGCACCTCTCCTTCGACGGCGACCACGCGAAGCTCACCTACTACCTCCATGGCCTGACCAATAAGCACCACCGCCATTGGTTCTCGCTCGAGCTCAGCCACGAGGGCGGCGACTGGAGGATCGTTCCCCGGCAGGTGAGGTTCGTTCACGCGTGGAGGCGGGAGCGGTGAGCGGATAGCTCGGGGCATGCCCCTTTCGCTCTCCTCACGGCCGAGCGCGAGCTTGGTACAACCGCGTTGACACCTCGCTCGCCACGGCGATGCACGGCACCCGCCGGGAGGGACTGCGCTCGGTGCCTGCCAACGGGCTGCCGCTGATGCAGCTCATTTCGAGCGGTAGCCGGTGGGGCACGCGCACCGACCGCCAGATCGCCGCCTTCAACCGGCGGGAGGCAGTGCTCGACTGACCCGTGGGGCGACCCGCCGCAGGCAAGCCGCTTCACCGACGGGACCGAGCGACGAACTGGCTGGAACGCTCAGGAGATGCCGAGGATCTCGTCGAGGTTCGCCGGAAACGCCACGGTGAACGTGCTCCCTCGGTCGACCTCGCTCTCGACCGTGATTCTACCGCGGTGCTCGCTCATGATCTGATAGCAAATGCTGAGGCCGAGCCCGGTACCCACACCGACGCCCTTCGTCGTGAAGCCGGGATCGAAGATCTTGTCGAGATTCTCGGCGGGGATGCCGATGCCCGTGTCGCGGACGGCCACCCGCACGTTCCCGCCCGAAAGCTCGGTCTGGACGGTGATCGTCCCCCGCTCGGGGATGGCCTGGCGCGCGTTGACGAGCAGGTTGAGGAACACCTGGTTGAGACGGCCGACGAAGTGCGGAACCGGCGGTACGTCGCCGTAGCGGCGGACGACCTCGACCCCACGCTTCAGCTCGTGCTGCAGGAGGGTCAAGGTGTCGTCGAGCCCTTCGTGGATGTCCGCACGCTTGAGCTCCGCTTCGTCAAGACGGGCGAAGGAGCGCAGGCGGCGGACGATCCCCGTCACGCGGTCGGTGCCGGTCTGGATGATCCGGTTGGCGTCGGCGATCACCCGGAGCATCCGGTCGATGTTGGCGCGGGCGGACTCATCGGGGAACGGCTGGGACCGCACGCCGCTCTCCAGCTTGGCGATCGCGCGCACGAGGGAGTCGTGCATGCTCGCGATCGAACCCACCGGTGTGTTGATCTCGTGGGCGATCCCCGCGACGAGGCGACCGAGGGCCGCCATCTTCTCCGACTGGACCAGGGTCGCCTGGGCACTCTGGAGCTCCCGGTTCTTGCGCTCGAGGGCGTCCAGCGCCTGCTTCAGGTCCGTGATGTCGCGGGCCATGCCCACCCAGTGAATGGGCACCCCTGCGTCGTCTACGATCGGGAACACCGAGAGATCGACCGTCCGGCGTTCACCACCCGCGAGCGTCACGCTCGCCTCACCCTTGTACGACCCTCGAGTCTCGAGCACCTTCCCGATATGCTCGCCGTAGTCGGCGAGCACTTGCGCCGAGGCCCCTCGAATTTCCGCCTGGCTCATGCCCTTCAGCTCGAGACAGGCCTGATTCGCCTGTGCGACGGCGCCGAACCGGTCCGTGATCAGGATCGCGTCTCGCGAGGCCTGGTAGATGCGTCGGTAGAGCTCGAGCGCCCGCTCGGCGGCGCGCGCTTCGGTGATGTCCACGCCGAGGCTGACGATGTAGGCGACCTCCCCCGCGTCGTCGAGGATGGTCGAGTTGGACCACGAGATGAGCCGCCGCTCTCCGGAACGCGACACCCAATGGTGCTCCGTATGCTCGGCGCCCGTCCGCCGCAGCAGGGCCAAGAACTCGCCATTCGCCTGCCCCAGCTCCTCGTCCGGCATGAGGTCGGCCAGCGTGCGCTGGCGGATCTCCTCGATGGTGTACCCGCTCACGCGCTCGCACGCCCGATTGAAGCGCACCACCTTCCCCGTGACGTCGATCACGAGGATCAACGCGTTCGCCGCCTGGAGCACGGTATCCACGAAGTTCCGCTCCCAACGCAGCGCCTCCTCCGTGGCCCGGTGGCTCCGGATCTCGTCCTGGAGCGCCCGGTTGACCTCCGTGAGCTCCGCCAGGTGGCGCGCCACCTTGCTCTGCAGGAGGAGGTTCGTCTCGAACAGCGAGTACGAAGTCCCCCCGGCGTCGGTGCTGCGTTCGACGCGGTTCATCAGCACCTCGTTCACCCGCTCGAGCCGGGCGATCTCGGCGGCGAGCTCATGGATCCGACTGGTGAGGTCGTCTTCAGCCACCGCCCTCTCCCAACATGATCCCGGTGAAGGTCTGGTTGACGTGCAACGACCCGAACTGTTCCCCGTAGGTGCTGAAGCCGATCACGTGGTAGGCGGTCAGCAGCGCGTCGACGGCGCCCGTCAGATCCTTGGTCATGATCTCGACCCGGCGGAGGATGCAATCGCATCCGATCGTCAACGCCGGTCGGGGCACCCGACGACCCGCGGTGGCCAGCGCCTCGGCGAGATTCTCCACGAGGTTTTCACCGCGGGCGAGGCGCAGCACCACCCCCTCGTCGATGGCGCAGAAGAAGGTCAGGGCTCCGTCCTCGTGGGCTCGCTGGATGGACCGGACGTAATATTCGCCACCAAATCGCAGCATGAGCGGGTGGTTGGAGAAGAGCTCCGGGCCGAGGTCCTCCGGCGTGACCCCGACGAGGCGGGCGTACTCGGCGGCGGCGGGTCTGCCGTTGATCTCGTGCACGAGGCGGCGAGCGGGTGACGCGCGGGTGATGACGACTCGCTGTTCCCCAGCTGTGAAGTGCTGAGTCTTGAACACGGTGAAAGGCAGCGTGGTCACGCACAGCAGCAGCGCGGCCGCGTCCTTGACGAACGTGCCGTTCGCCAACACATACGTGTTCCTGAAGTCCAATCCGTCGCCCGCGGACCCACCGACCAGCGGCAGGTCGCCGAGCGCGGTGGCGAGCACGGCCGCGACCTGCTCTTCCATGATGGAGAGTCCGTCGACAAGCAAGAGGCCGAACGCGGAGGCGCTTGGCCGACGCTGACGCGCCTCCTCGAGGGTACGCCGCGCGACCGTGAGGGAGGCCTCGACCGCATCTCGCGAGGCCGCCGCCAGTGGCGAGAGGCTGATCGCGTGGGCCTCGAACGCGGCGCTGGCGACCGAAAAGCCGGCGAGCGTGCCCGTGGCGTACCCCCTCGGCGTGATCTCACCGGCGGTCGTGCAGCCCACGAGCAGCCCGGGAAACCTCCGGACCAGGGCGGGACCGAGCGCCGCGAGGTCGTACACTGGCGATGCGAAGACGATGGTTGCCGCCGCCGCGGGTTGCGCGATCTGCCGAGCAAGGTCCCGTGCCGCCGTTTCGACATCCCGGGCCGAGGTGGCCCCGGTCCTGACGGAAAGCAAGGGGGACGCGGACATGAGGGGGCTCAAGCCTATCCCAGATCGGGAACCGACGAACCCCTAGAGCACCGATCAGGTTGCCAACAGCAACGGCAGCGCCGAAAACGCGTCCGCGCGAGGCGAGGACGCGTTTCCAGCGCTGCCTCT
>JAFGBI010000251.1 GCA_016933275.1 Polyangiaceae bacterium
AATCAACAACCTAGAGCACCGAACCGGCAGCAGACCTCGCCCGAGGCAGCGCTGGAAACGCGTCCTCGCCTCGCACGGACGCGTTTCCAGCGCTGCCGTCACTGTCGGCAATCGGATCGGTGCTCTAGGTTCGCGCGGGCTGACGGAATAGGCTCGGTCGGGCTGCGCTTTCGGGAAGGCCACATGGGAATCGTTAGACTGGTTCGCTGGGAGCTACTGCTGGTCGTGGGGATGGCGAGCTGTCTGAGGACGGAGGCGCCGCGAGTGGCGCCCACGGCTCGGCTCGTGCTTTCGGAATTGGCCGCGGGGCCCCGCGGGAAGGCACCCTTCGCGGTGGTCGCGGCGGGTCCCCGGGGTGCGGTACCGGCTGGCGACGACCCCGGCGTGACCGTGGTGTTCAACCGCGCCATGCGGCGCATGGACGAGCCAGAGGAGGCCTCGGTGCCGCCGCTGCGGATCGCGACGGGAGATGGTCGCGCGGTGTCGGGTCGGTTCCGTTGGGTGGGAACTCGCGGGGCCCTCTTCGAGCCCGACCAGCCGCTGCCGGGGGCGAGCCGGTTCTTGGTCACCGTTCCCGCCGGCACGCGGGCTCTCGATGGCAGCGCGCTCGCCAAGGACTACACGCTCGAGTTCTCGACTGCGCGCCCCGAGCTCACGTTGGCTCATCCCGCGATGGGGCACGCCACCGTGAGGCCCGACGACACCCTCTTTCTGCGGTTCAGCCAGGCCGTCGACCCCGCGGCGCTCGCTGGCCACGTCGTACTCTCGGTCGTTACGCCGGGCCAGAAGGCGGGGCGCCGCGTGCCCGTCAAGGTTGAGCGTGTCGCGCCCCATTGGGCCGTGTACCGCGCGCCAGCCGGCGAGGTCACTTCACCGCCGACCGCGTTCGAGAAGGCGCGGGCGGTGCAGGAGCCGAGCGGGCTCTGGCTGGGGGTGGTCCCGACCGAGAGACTGCCCCTGGACAGCGTCCTAGAACTCGTCGTTTCCCCGGGTCTGCGCGGCCTCGAGGGCCCGCTGCCTACCGAGGACCCCATCCGGTTGTCGATGCGGACCTATGGCCCCCTGCGCCTCACGGACGTGCGCTGCGCCCGGCAGAACCCGGGGCGTTGCCAGGCTCACCGGGACTTCACCGTCCTGCTCTCGAATCCCGTGCCGCCCGACGAGGTCAGGCGCTTCCTCAAGATCAGAGGGCCATCGCGACCGGCGAAGCCCGTCGCGGGCCTGCCGAAGCGACTCGTGCAGGCGAGCACGGAGCATCCACTGGCGCTCGATCCGACCTACGGCGATGCGTTCGTCGTCACCCTTCGCGCCGGCATGACCGACGTGTTCGGGCAGCGGCTCGCCGACGAGGTATCGGTCAGCCTCACGGTGGAGGAGCCCTACGTCGCGCCGGCGGTGAAGCCCGCGCCATGGCCGCCGGCGCAGGTGGCCCCGCGCCACCCGCCTCCGTCCACCGCCTCCGGCGGCAACGATGCTGCGCCGCGGCGTCCGATGCTGAAATACGATCTCGAGCTCGGGGTGCGAGGCCACGTCATCGAAGCGCTCGCCGGTGCGGGCGGCGCCGCGGGCCCAGCCCCGCACCGCATCCCGGTGGGCGCCGTGAACGTGCCGACCTACGGGCTCTACGCGGCGGTACTCCCAGAGCTTTCCACCGTGCGCTGGCTCGGGCTTGCGCGCGGGGGAGAGGGTGAGCCCACCGGGCCTTGGTCCTACGCCTGGATCACCCCGGGCGCGCCGAAGAACACCCGCTCCGTACGCACGGTCGACCTGGACGCGGTGCTCGGGGGGAACGGGAGCCGCGGGGCGGCCCTCGTCTCGCTCGCCCCCCTCGGACAGTCAGGCTACGGCTCCCCCTCGGTCCTGAGCGTCACCGATCTCGGTCTCAGCGCGCGGATGAGCCGCTTCGGGAGCCTGGTGTGGGTGACCCGCCTGGCCACGGGCACGCCCGTACCGGACGCTTCGGTGCTCGTCTACGACAAGAGCGGCGGGATCGTTGCCAGCGGAACGACCGACGCCGCGGGGCTCGTCGCCTTCACGGCGGAGCAGGTGAAGCCCGTCGGCCGTCACGGTGAGCTCGACACGAGCCTGGTCCTGGTGGCCCGCTCCGGGGAGGACTGGACGTACCAACGGATCGAGCCGACCCGCGCGGTTTCGGGGACCGAGGCGGTCGACTACCAACAGAAGGCCACCTGGGCCGGGCTGGCGTTCACGGATCGTGGCGTCTACCGGCCGGGAGAGACCGTGCGCGTTGGCGGCTACTTCCGCCAGACGGCCCGGCAAGGGTTCGAGGTGGTCCCGGGCGAGGAACTGCAGTATCTCGTGCGCGACGCCGAGGGAGAGCTCATCGCCCAGGGTCGGGGGAAGCTCGACGCGTTCGGGGGGCTCGCGGCGAGCGTCCCGCTCTCCAAGAGCGCGGCCTTCGGGCAGGCGATGCTCGAGGTTCGCCTGGGGCGCAAGGAAGGAGAGTGGTTCCAAACGCCGTTCCAGATCCTCGCCTACAAGCCGGCCGAGTTCAAGGTCAGCGTCGATCCGTCCCGCCTCCAGGTGGTTCACGGTGAAGCCGTGTCCTTCCACGTTCGCTCGGAATACCTGTTTGGCGCGCCCGTCGCTGGCGGTCGAACCGAGGAGTACGTGACCCGGACCGAGACCCATTTTTCGCCGCCGAACGCCGCTGGCTTCGTGCTCGACGACCGGACCTTCCGCCAGGATTTACGTTGGGTCACCAACCGGGGGGCGGCCTACGCGCAGAGCACCCGCGCCCTCGACGGGCAGGGTCGTCTCACGAACACGGTCGCGCTCGACGCACCCCAGCAGTCGGTGCCGGAGCAGCTCGTGTACGAGGCCGAGGTGCAAGACATGAGTGCTCAGACCCAGGCAGCCCGGGCCAGCGTGCTGGTCCACCCGGCGGCGTTTTATCTGGGGATGAAGGTGCCCCGGAAGCGGTTCCTCGCCATCGGCGCCGACGCCCCCGCCGAGGTGACGGCCTTCGATCCGAGCGGGGTCGAGGTCGAGGGTGTCCCGATCGAGCTGGAGCTCTGGCGGCGCACCTGGGCGTCGGTGGTGGAGGATCGGGCCGCCGATGCGCTGCACTACCAGACGTACGTACGTGACCAATCGGTGGCGCGCTGCACCGTGACGAGCACCCGTGGCGGCGCCTCCTGCAGGATGCGGCTGCCCGAGCCCGGGTACTACATCGCGCGCGCCTCGGCCAGGGATCGGCTCGGCAACCCGGTCTACTCGAGCATCGGGCTCTACGCGGTCGACGATCGGGCGGACGAATCCGCCGCGCCCGTCGGCTGGCGCGAGCCGGATCGCCGGGGGCTCGCCCTGGAGCCCGACCAGAAGCAGTACGAACCCGGGAGCGTCGCGCGCATCCTGGTCAAGAGCCCCTTCCAGGAAGCCACCGCGTTGGTCACCGTGGAGCGAGCGGGCGTCCTCGATCGCAAGGTCGTCTCCCTCAAAGGGCGGATGCCGGTGGTCGAGGTTCCGGTCAAGGACGAGTACTTCCCGAACGCCTTCGTCTCCGTGCATCTGGTCCGCGGGCGGGTGGCCCCTGCCGCACCGCCCGGTGCCGCCGACGTCGGCGGACCAGAGTTCCGCATCGGGTACACCTCGCTTCGGGTGGATCCCGAAGCACGTCGTCTCAAGGTTTCGGTGACCCCTGCCCGTCGCGAGTACCGCCCCGGGGAGATGGTGGAGGCGCGCGTGGTACTCCGGCGGAGCGATGGCCAGCCCGCGCCTGGGTCGCTGACGTTCTTCGCCGTCGACGAGGGGGTCCTGATGCTCACCGGATTCCACACCCCCGACCCACTGCCGGCCTTCTCGGCGTCCCGCTCGCTCGGCGTGTTCCCGGTGGAGAGCCGCGAGCACCTCGCCCGGATCCTGCTCTTGCAGAACGGCGAGCGTGTCGCGCCGCTCGGCTTCGAGACGGCGGCGGATAGGGGGGACAAGGGCTACGAGGTGGGCGGTGGCGAGGGCGCGGGGCGCCTGCGTGCCGACTTCCGGACCACGGCTCACTTCGAAGCGGGCCGCGCCGTCGGTGTTGACGGGACGGCGACGTTCCGCTTCAAGCTCCCGGACAACCTCACGTCCTTCCGGTTGATGGCCGTCGCGGCGGGAAGGGACGATCGCTTCGGATTCGGAGAGAGCAGCATCACCACCCACCGAAAGCTGATGGCGCGACCGGCGATGCCGCGGATGGTCCGCGTCGGCGATCGACTCGAAGCGGGCGTCATCGTGACCTCCAAAGGTCTCGAGCGGACCTCGGTCGAGGTCTCGCTCGACGCCAAGGGCGTGGAGGCGGTCGGCCCCGTTCGCCGCCGGGTCGTGCTGGCCAAGAACGGTCAAGCAGAGGTCCGCTTCCCGGTTCGGGCTACCAAGTCCGGGGAGGCTTCCTTCGAATTCCTCGCTCGCGCGGGTTCGGTGTCGGATGGCGTGGTCCTCAAGCGCCGCGTCGAGCAGCCCGTGCGCTGGCTCAGCGCGGCCACCTTCGGCTCGACCGAGCACGCATCGGCGATCGCGCTCGGTGACCTCGCCAAGGTTCGCGCCGACCGCGGAGCTCTCTCCGTGACCCTCTCCTCGAGCGCGCTCGTTGGGTTGAAGGGCGTCTTCGAAGAGCTCGTCGACTACCCCTACGGCTGCACGGAACAGCTGGCGAGTCGGGTGCTGCCGGTGCTGGTGGCCCCCAAGCTCGCCGAGCAGCAGGGCGTGCGCCCGTTCTCCGGCTCGGAGCCGTGGATCGACGAGGCCCTGGGTGAGATCGTCAAGCGGCAGCGCGGCGATGGGAGCATTGGCGCCTGGGAAGAGGACCAGCAGAGCGAGGCCTGGCTGACGGCGTATGCGCTCCTCGCGCTCGAGCGCGCGAGCCAGGCTGGCTATTTCGTGCCGAAGCGCGTGCGCGAACAGGCCGCTCAACACCTGGTCGGCACCCTCGACGACCTCACGGTTGCGCTCTCGACCCCGCCCGCGAGTGACGATGCGGACGGGGAGCACGGTGAGGGTGCGTCTGCCGGCGAGCGATCCGACATCGCGCTGGGGGTGCGAGAGCTCGGCCCCGACGAGCAGCGCCGGGAGAAGTTCGCCGAGTCGAGCTTCGTCGCCGACGTGCTCGCGTCCCTCGGTCAGTTGGACGAAGGACGATTGCGCCGCTTCGCCGCGGTTCGGTCGCGTACGGCGCTGTCTTCCCGGATCCAGCTGCTCCACGCCATGGCCCGCCGCCGGATGCCGCGTCAGGAGCTCGACCAACTGCTCACGGAGGTGCTCGTCGACGTGGCCGTCGGGCCCCACGAAGCCCGGGTGACGACTGCGGATCCAGCCTTGGAGCGGCTCCTGGAATCCCCCGTTCGGACGACGGCCTGGATGCTGAGGGCGGTGCTCGCGGTCGATTCTCGGCACAAGCTCGCGAACAAGCTCGCGCGCGGCCTGGTGTCCTTCCGGGACCGCGCGGGCTACCGCAACACTCAGGAGGACGCCTGGGCCCTCTTGGCGCTCGAGGAGTACCGGCAGGCTCAAGAGAAGCAGATCCCCAACTTCGGGGCTGCGCTCTTCTTCGGCGATGCCTTGCTCGACGAGTTTGCGTTCCGCGGCCTCCCCATTCACGCCGAAACGGCCGAGGTGCCGATGGCTCGGCTGCTCCGCTCGCCGAAGGCTCCGGTCACGGTTCAGGTTTCCGGCAAGGGCAAGGTCTACTATGCGGTGGCGCTCCGGGCCGCGAGGGACGGCGCTTCGACCGTGGCGCTCGACGAGGGGCTCGCTATCGACAAGCGCCTCCGCGCGCTCGATCCGGCGGGGCTCGAACGGGCCAAGCGCGTCATCCCGAAGCGGAGTGAGTCGAGCGCACGCCTCGGTCAGTTGGTGTTGGTCGATCTGCTCCTGGAATCGGCGGAGCCCCGCGATCACATCGTCATCGAGGACCCGCTGCCGGCGGGGCTCGAGCCGGTCGAGTTCGGTTTCCAGACCACGGCGCAGACGCTGGCCAGAGCCGAGGGGGCGCGCGCCCTCCCGGAGGGGAAGCCGCTGCCGCCGGCCGCGCGCTACGGTGGCGTCGCGACGTTGCCGGAGCTTCATCGCGAGATGCGCGACGATCGAGTCCTGCTCTTTCTCCCCCATCTCGACGCTGGGATCTTCCACTTCCGGTACCTGGCGCGGGCGACGGCACCGGGACAGTTCGTGGTCCCGCCGACCCGCGCGAGCTCGATGTACGATCCGGAGGTGTTCGGTCAGAACCGGTCCAGCGTGTTCGAGGTGGCAGGCGCTCGGTGAGGGGCGGTCGCGTCGCCGGCTTGCGCTGGCTCCGGGAGGGGCAGGGGGCGCTGCGAGCCCTCGTCTCCAGGTGGGCGGGTCTCGGTCGGGCCTTCCTCCAGCGGCGCCCCGCGACCCCGCCGCGGTCGCGGTTTCGGCGGCGCCTCGGGTGGGGTGCGAGCATGCTCGCCGTCGCGCTCCTCCCACCGCTCCTGCTGGTCATCACGGCCGTGGGCACCAGTCTCCCTCCCGAGCTCGTGGCCGCGGTCCCCGAGCAATCGCTCCGCGTCGAGGACCGAGAGGGGCGGCTCCTCCGCGAGGTGCGGACCCAAGGCGGCGAGCTCCTGCGTTGGGTGCCGCTGTCGGCCATGCCCGAGCTCCTGCCAAGGGCGGTGGTGGCGGTCGAGGATCGGCGGTTTCATGCGCACCCCGGGGTGGATCCGGCAGCGGTGGTGCGCGCCGCGGGGCAGTGCGTTCGGCATCGTCGGTGGGTCTCCGGGGCGTCGACCCTGACCATGCAGCTCGCCCGTCGGCTCCGTCCGCACCCGAGGAACCTCCGCGGCAAGTGGGGAGAAATGGCGCTCGCCCTGCGCATCGAGTTCTCGGTTCCCAAGCCACGGATCCTCGAGGAGTACCTCAATCGGGTGGATTTCGGGCCCAACGTACGGGGGATCGGGGCCGCGTCTCAGGCGTACTTCGGGAAGCCGGTAGCGGCTCTCTCGCTGGGCGAGATCGCCCTGCTCGTCGGGTTGCCGCAGGGCCCGTCCGTGTACTCGCTCGGACGCCACCCCGAGCGGGCCCTGGCCCGCCGCGCGCGCGTGCTCCGTGCGCTCGTTCGGAGCGGGGTGGTGACCGTTGGGGAGGCGCAGGTAGCGGAGGCCGAGGCGCTGTCTCTCAGCACCAGGCGCTCCGCGTTCGGGGCGCCCCATTTGGTCTCCGCCCTTGTCTCGGGGGGACTCACCGATCTGCAACCCGCGTTGCGCGGGGCGCTCGCCAGCTCTCCTTCGCGTGTTCGTACCACCATCGATTCGGGGCTCCAGCGAGCGGCGGAGGTCGCGCTGGCGTCCGTGATCTCCGGGCTGAGCTCCCACCAGGTGACGTCCGGCGCGGCGCTCGTGATCGACAACGTGAGCGGTGAGATCCTGGCCTATGTCGGCTCGCCCGACTTCTATGACGAGGCGCATCAGGGGCAGGTGGACGGAGTGCGGGCGCTGCGCCAGCCCGGGTCCACCCTGAAACCATTCGTCTACGCGGCGGCGATCGACGAGCTCGGGTACACGCCGGCCACGGTGCTGCCGGATCTCGAGCTCCGGATCCCGGTGGCCCAGGGCTTCTACACCCCGCGCAATTTCGATGACCGATTCCGCGGTCCGGTTCGGCTGCGGGAGGCGCTCGGCAATTCGCTCAACGTCCCCGCGGTGCACACGGCGGTAGCCCTCGGCTCCGCGACGCTGCTGCGCCGGCTGCACGCGATCGGCTTCGACTCGCTGCGCGAGTCCCCGGAATACTACGGCCCGGCGCTGGCGCTGGGCGACGGCGAGGTGCGGCTCGTCGAGCTCTGTCGCGCCTACTCCGTGCTCGCTCGGGGAGGCACGCTGCTCCCGGTTCGCGTCGTCTCCGAGGTCGAGCTGCCGCAGGCGACGGGGGGCCGCCCCTTCTCACGAGTCGTCTCCCTGGAGGCACCGGCGCCAGCGCGCGTGTTGCCACCAGCGACCGCCGCGTTGATCACGGACATCCTGAAGGACCCCACGGCGCGGGCCGCGACCTTCGGGCTCGACTCTGTCCTCGGGTTCGAATTCGACGTCGCCGCCAAGACCGGGACCTCGAAGGGGTACCGAGACAACTGGGTCGTCGGCTACTCCCATCGCGTCACCGTCGGGGTTTGGGTGGGAAATTTCGATGGCTCGCCGATGCTGAAGGTCGGGGGCACGGCGGGTGCCGCCCCGGTGTTTCGCGCCGTGATGGAGGCAGCCATGGAGGGGCGGGACGCGCGCCAGCTGCCGCTCGAGAGCCGGCACCCCGAGGACCAGCCCTCCGCGCTCGGTCTGATCCGCGCCGAGATCTGCCCGGTCTCGGGCGAAGCGCGCGGGGAGGACTGCCCGCATGGGGTCTTCGAGTGGATCCCGGTTGGCGCTGCGCTCGCGACCTGCCGCTGGCACCACACGGTGACCGTCGATCGCCGGAACGGCCTGTTGGCAGGGCGCGACTGTCCTTCGTCGATGACCGCACGCCGGAGGTTCGAGTTTTACCCCCCCGAGTACGCCGAATGGGCGCGCGGCACCGGCCATTCGCTGGGTCCCGAGCTCTACTCGCCCCACTGTCCGGGCCCCGAGCTCCCCACCGACCCGGGCGTCGCGCCGCTGCGGATCATCACTCCCACGGATGGCGCGCGGTACGTGATCGATCCCGATCGACCCCTCGAGCTCCAGAGCCTCGAGATCACCGCGGTGTCGGAGCGGGGCTCAGCGAGGGTCGCGCTCGAGGTGGACGGGGTCAACGCGGAGGACCGGGGTTCTCCCTTCCAGTTCGAGTGGCGCCTGGCGCCGGGGCACCACCGCTTCGTCGCGGTGGACGCGGATGGGCGGCGGTCGCCAGCCGTCGACATCGAGGTGAGGCGATAGAGCGTGGGTTCTTCGTTCGACCCAATCCGCGACGACCGGAAGCCGATCCCCAAGGTGGTCACTCGACTCCGCGGGGCGCCCTGCCACCTTGCCGTCGAGGCGCAGGTCGAACGCGACCAGCGCGGCGTGCAGCCAACCCGAGTCGTGGCGTCGTCCCGGCGACACGTTTCGACCCGAGCGTCGAACCTCGGCCAGGCCGTGGAGCGGTGGGCCACGTTGACGGTTCCGCCGCGGTGGAGGATGCTGGCGCGCGGGCGGCGATCCGGGTCGGGCTCTGGGGGTGATGGGAGTGACAGCTTCGATGCGTGGCGTGATGATCGGGTGGTGGGTGTTGGTCGTCGCGGCGACGCTGTTCGCGTGGATCCCCCTGGCTCGGGCCGGGGACATGGCGGCCGCCGAAGCGTTGTTCAACGAAGGCCAGCAGCTGTTCGGCGCGGGGCGTACGGACGAGGCATGTGAGAAGTTTGCGGAGAGCCAGCGCCTGGATCCCTCGCCCGGCACGCTGCTCAACCTGGCGCGCTGCCACGAGAAGCAGGGGAAGACGGCCAGCGCCTGGGCAGAGTACCTGGCGGCGAAGCGAGCCGCCTCGACCGCGGGCCGTTCGGATGTCGCGGAAGCGGCCGCGGGGCTGGCGGATGCGCTGGCGCCGACGCTGTCGTATCTGACCGTCCACGTCGCAGTGCGCGTGGACGGCTTGCAGGTCACTCGCGACGGGGTGTTGCTCGAGGAGGGGGCCCTGGGAGCCAAGCTGCCCGTCGATCCGGGCACGCATCGGATCCAGGCCCACGCGCCCGGTCATGAGCCGTGGTCTGCCGAGGTGGTGGTTGCGGCGCAGGAGTCGCAACAGCTAGATATCCCGGCGCTCGCCCCCAAACCCCGCGCGCCGACCGAGCCTGCCGCGAGGCAGAGCGAAGTCCAGGAGCCAGAGGAACCTCGAGGCTCCGGGGTTCCGCCAGCTTCCCGCGCCAGGCCCCCCACGTTCGGCTACGTCCTTGGCGGCGTCGGCGTGGTGGCGTTGGGGACGGGCTTCGCGTTCGGGGGTATGGCCAAGGGGCGTTACGACGACGCCCTGGACTCGTGTCCCTCGCGCGCGGGGTGCAGCGACGCCTCCATCGCGGATCGGGACGACGCGGACGTCTTCGCGACGGTGGCCAACGTCGCCATCCCGGTGGGCGTGGCCGCGCTGATCACCGGGGTGGTTCTGGTCGCCACTCACCCGGGCCGCCAGCAGAAGCGGCGGGCCGTCACGGCCTCCGCCGCCTGGGTCGGCGGGGGCGCGTTCGGGGTCTTGGAGGGTTCGTTCTGATGGCACCGCGGAGACATTGGGCCCTGTCGCTTGGCCTACTCTACGGCGCGACCGCATGTCAGATCGTGCTGGGGTTCGAGGACTTCGAGGGTGCTGGCGCGGCTGGCGGTCACGCGGGCGTCGGAACCTGGGGCCATGCGGGCGCCGAAATGGGCGGTCGCGAGGCGGCTGGGGGCGACGCGGTCGCGGTTGGCCAGGGCGGTGCGGGTGGCGCGTCCGGCGCGCCGGCCACCGGAGGCCGGGACGGAGCCGAGGGGGATGCCTGCGCGGCGACCGAGGACTGCCTCGGCGATCTCGTGTGTCTGTACGGTCGGTGTCGGATCGAATGCTCCGACGAGACAGGCTGTCCCTCGAGTAGCCTCTGCCTCTACGGCGGGACCGTGGGTGGGTGCCGGCTTCCCAGTGAGTCGAGCTGCGAGCGAGACCTCTGCGAGAACGCCCAGCTCGTTTGCGGTCTGGACAACAGCTGTCGCGTGGCGTGTAGCTCGGCGCACTCCTGTGATGCGCCCACGCAGCGCTGCGTAGCGGGGACCTGCGTGAGCACCGTGGGCCAGGACGCGGAGCGCTTCGATTGCGGTCGCGCCGGGGAAGGCCAGGTCGTGTGTGACGGCGCGGACCTCGGCGTGTGCAACGTCCTCGGTCCCGGGATCGTGACCGTGGCCGATTGCGAAACCGCCGGGATCTGCGAGGCGAGCATCCCGGAGGGAGGGGAGTACGACCCGGAGGATCCCCCCGAATGCGTCGAGGCTTGCGCTGCTGGCCAGGCCTATTGCGAGGGGGCGACGTTGCTCGAGTGCAAAGAGGATGGGTCTGGACCCGTGGACGCCGGGCGCGAATGCGCCACCGTCGAGCTTTGTGAGGATGCCGTGGCGGACGACGCCAGGCTCTGCGCGGAGCCGGCGTGCGCCGAAGCGGAGACCCGTTGTTCCGGCGGGCAAACCTCCCTGACCGGGGACATCTGCAACCAAGGCCGCACGGCGTTCGAGGCCCGGGACCTGTGCGACGTCGCCGGCCTCCAGTGCAATCCCGCGACCGGAGGCTGCGTATCCTTCCACGTGGATCCGACGGAGGTGACCCGCGCGGACTATCTGGATTGGGTCCAGCAACTCGACGCGCCTCCGGAGCAGCCAGTGGGGTGCGAATGGAACGCGATCTTCGAACCCGGTGCCGACTGCCTTGCGGGCGCGGCATGTGCTGCGGACGACTGCCCCGTGGTCTGCGTGGACTGGTGCGACGCCCTCGCCTACTGCGCCGCGCAGGGGAAACACCTCTGCGGGAGGCTGGGCGGTGGCATGGTGCGTTTCGAGGACTACGCCGATCCCGGACAGAGCGAATGGACCAACGCCTGTTCGGCGGCTGGCCAGTTCCTCTTCGGGCATGGCAATGCGGTCCCGGAGACCGAGGCCGACGAGTGTGTCTATGCGGGCAATTCTGGGGGCACGGCCTTCCCGGTAGGGAGCCGCCGGGCCTGCCACTCTCCGGGGCGCGGCTATTCGAACCTCTACGACCTCTCGGGCAACGTCGCCGAATGGGAGGATTCCTGCGAGAGAGCCGTGAGCGACGGTCAAGCGAGCGAGGTGGACGCCTGTCGCACGCGTGGCGGTTCCTTCGCCTCGGATAGCCGGTCCCTCGAATGCGCGAGGGTGCCCACCGTGCCGTTGGAGCGAGGCGCGGTATCCCCCGATGTTGGGATTCGGTGCTGTCAGGATTAGACAAAACTTGGAATCGCGGGCCATTGACGGCGTTGGGGACGGCTGAGCCGCCGCGCGGGAGACGTCGCGCGCGAGAAGGACCCGCATTCTCGTTGACCGAGGCCTCCGATCCCAAGTAGGGTCGGAGGGTTCGATTGGGGACGTACTCTCGGGGATGCGCCTGGGGGCTGCGTTCTGGGCGAACGGTAGCCGGAGCGGCAAGGGACGTGAGTATGTGGCGGCGGGGTTCGGTGGTGGCGGCCGGGTTCGTACTGGCGTGCGCGGGCAGCAAGGACCAACGGGTTGACGAGACGGTCAGCGAGGTGGCTGGTCACGGCGGCGAGCGCGCCGTCGTTGCCGGCGCGATCAGCGGGTCGGGCGCAGCGGGGGGAACCGCCGGCGCGGCCAACACCTCCGGAACGAATGCGGGAGCGAGCGGCGGCGTCCCGGGCGGAGGCGCGGCAGGCGGGCCCGCGGTCGAACCGGCAGGGGGGATCGTGTCCGGCGCAGGCATGTCTGCCGGCGGAGCGTCCGGCGCGGAGCCGTCCGATGCGGGCGCCTCCGGCGCGGGAGCGTCAAGCTCCGGCGGCTGCTCGACCGCCGAGGACTGCCCCCTGCCCCTCACCGTCCCGGAGGACTGCGCCGAGGCGCGCTGCCTCGATGCGATCTGCAGCTACGTCGGAGTCGATGCCGACCACGACGGCTTCCGGGTACAGCGGTGCACATCGCGCACGCCTGGCATCGCCATCGAGACCGGTGAGGACTGCGACGATGGTGACGACAGCGTGAGCCCCAACGGGTGGGACGGTCCGGCGGGCGATGGCTTCGCCGACGGCTGCAACGACAACATCGATCAGGATTGCAGCGGCCTGTTCGATGACGGGCAGCTCACGAACGGAGCGACGTGCACGTGCAATCCCGGCGAATCCGGGAGCTGTACCACGACCGAGTCCGGGGTGGCGATCGCCTACCCGGTGATCGAGGGTGGCCAGCCCGTCGGCGCCTGCTCCTATGGCGCGCGGGAGTGCCTGCCGAACGGCACCTGGGGCGCCTGCACCGGCGCGATCGGCCCCGCGCCGGAGACCTGCGACGGTGACGACAACGACTGCGACGGCGTGGCGAGCGCGGAGGATCTGGACGTCATCGATCGAACGACCTTCGTGTGCGACGGCGATCTGGACAACCACGCTCCCATCGTGGACATAGTGTCGGTCGTCGCTTGTGTGGAGCCGGCCACGGGTTGCGACGGCCAATGGCTCAGCAACCCCGGGGTTTCGGTGTTCGACGATTGCGAAGACACCGATCCGCAGATGAACCCGGAGGAGACCGAGACCTGCAACGGCAAGGACGACGACTGCGACGGGGACACGGACGAGGCCGGCGCGCTGGGGGAAACCTACTGGTCGTACGACGCCGACGGCGACTCGTACCGGGATCAGACCCTACCCACGTACTACCAGTGCCACGCCCCTGGGACGGCGCCCGAGGGCTGTGCCGGGGAATGCCCGTCGGACACGTGGGTTTCGCGGGCAAGCACCCCGCTGCCGACGAACGACTGCGACGACGGCGATCCGCAGCGCAACCCCAGCGCCACGGATCCCTGCAACGGGGTGGACGACCTGGACTGCGACGGCAGTCCGGTGACCGGGTGCCCGTGCAGCAGCGGGGAGACCCAGCCGTGCGGCGAGCACCCGGGGTACGACGGCATCGGAATCTGCCACCCGGGAGAGCAGATCTGCAGCGCCGGGAGCTGGGGCAGCTGCGTGGGTGCCCAGGGTCCAGAGGCGGAGGTGTGCGGGACTCAGGACCGCGACTGCGACGGAACCCCGGGGAACACCGACGCCTCCGCGTCGGACCGGACGACCTGGGTGTGTGACGGCGACAAGGACGGCCGGCTCGCCGAGACGGGGGCCGTCGAGGTCCTGGCCTGCTCGGTCCCCGCTGCCAGCGCCTGCAACGGCGGTGACGGGGATTGGGTGGCCAACCCCGGCGACAGCCGTTACGACGACTGCGACGATACGGACGCCGACATCTGGCCTCAGGAGAACGAGGTCTGCGACGGCAAGGACAACGACTGCGACGACGATACCGACGCCGAGGACTCGTCGCTCTCGGGGACGCCGCAGAACCCGGGGGTGTCTTACGCTTGCCAGGACGGCGCGTGGGTGATCACCCACTGCCCGACGAACGCCCTGCACTGTGATGGCAACGTCGACAACGGCTGTGAGACGGACGCGACCTCGCTGACCGACTGCCATGCGTGCAACAACGCCTGCGCGTTCGCCTGCGGAGCCAGCGACTGCGAGGAGATCCTGCGCCTGGAGCTCGGCAGCGACCACAGCTGCGCCATCACCGGCTCGGGCGCCGCGGTCTGCTGGGGCAGAAACGACGAGGGTCGGCTCGGGGACGACACGTCGACCGAGCACCATGCCGCCGAGCCCGTGGTGACCTTGGTCGGGTTCGCCGCCATCGCGGCCGGCCACGCGCACACCTGCGGGATCGCGGGCACGCCCCCGTTGAGCTACTGCTGGGGCAGCAATGCGAGCCAGCAGCTCGGGCTGCCGTCGAATGGACAGCCCGGAGGGGTGGCGAGCGCGGACGTCCCGCGGTCGCTGGGAGCCACGGTCGGCAACGTCCAGAGCATGGCTGCGGGCGGCGAACACGGCTGCGCCGTGCAGACCGACGGGTCGGTGCGCTGCTGGGGCCTGCAGACGGACGGGCGTCTCGGCAACGGCGTGACAAACGGCACCAGCACCGCGGTCGCCGCCTATCGCAACCCATCCAGTCCCGCCCTGATCGGGGATGCCACCGTGGTGACCGCTGGCTTCCGGCACACGTGCATCATCAACGCGGGCGGTACCGTCGAGTGCTGGGGAGACAATGCGTCGGGCCAGCTCGGCGACGGGAGTTTCAACGACGGCCTCGCCGCGGTCGACGTGGTCGGGCTCTCCAACGTCACCGCCATCACCGCCGGCACGGCCCACACCTGCGCCCTTTCCGGGACGACCATGCACTGTTGGGGCGACAACGCTCACCGGCAGCTCGGCCCGGACCCGAACGGGAATGCGCTCCCCAGCTCGAGCTACAACACCCCCCAGCCGGTCGGGCTAACCGAGGTGACCGCGATCGCCGCTGGCGGCGCCTTCACCTGCGCGGTAGCCACCGGTCAGGTGCGGTGCTGGGGCCATAACACCAAGGGCCAGCGGGGCGACACGAGCTACGGCACCTCGACCCACACCCCAACCTCCCTGTCGCTCCCCGGCATCACGGGGATCTGGGCCGGAGGCGAGCACGTGTGCGCGCTTCGCCGGGATGCGCCGGTCGGCAAGAACGATCCCGTCTACTGCTGGGGCAGCAACGCCTACGGGCAGCTCGGCATCGGCAGCAAGGACAACAACAACCACCCCACCCCCGCCCTGATCCAGCCGCTCGATTGAGCCGAGGCGGCGGTTCGAGGTGCTCGTCCCCCACCACAGAGAGGTAGGCCATGGCGTTTTCTCGTTCCATGTACTTCATCGCGGCGTACGGCGATGCCGGGAGCCGGGTGTTTCTGTTCAAGCAGACCAGCCCATCCACCATCCAGTGGGACGCGGCGACGCCGGCCGGCGATGACTGGACGCCGACTGGCGCTACGCTCCACCAGGCCGACGACACGGCGATCGGTTTCGGGGTCGATTCCGCCACGCTCGCGAGCCTGTTCACCGTGGTGCGCACGGGAGATGGCGGGGCAGGCACCATCGGGACGGTCGACCTCGACGTCGCCGGTCTGGCCACGGTGGACTTCCGCGACACGCTGCTCGGCGTCTTCACGAGTGGAGGCCGCGTCAAGCTGCAGGTGACGGTCGACGGCGCGATAGGCCAGGCGCTCGAGGTCGAGCTCCGCGCCCTCAAGACCACCCGCTATCGGCTGAGCGGCAACGTAGCCCAGCCGGCGTATCACGTCGCGCCAGGGTCCGGGAACAACCTCGATATCGCCACGGCCCTCGCCGTGGGGGATGCCATCGGCAGCTACTGCGCCGATCTCGGCGGCCTCGTGGTGGTCGGGATGACCGCGAGCGATCTCACGCTCGACCCAGCGGGCCACGCTCCAGCCGACTCGGCCACTCGCAACCTCGAGATGGTCATCACGCACTCGGCGTTCACGGGCGAGTCGAGGATGCCCGTGGATCTCCACGTGCCGACCGAGCTCGTCGTCCTGCTGGACCGTTCGGGGAGTATGGGGGCCAGTACCAGCACCGGCAACGACAAGTGGACCGAGGCGCGGATCGCCGCCAATCTGCTGAGCCGGCTCTACGCCGATCTGGTCCCGCAGCTGTCTTCGCCCAATGGCGATATCCTCAGCCAGAACTCGATCGCGCTCGGGCATTTCCGGTGGTCGGGCGGCGCCGACGTGGGCTTCGGGGCGGGCTTGGTCCCCGCGACCACCAAGCCAGAGATCCCTGACACGGTCGTCCAGGGCGGGGCGACGCCCATCGGCGTGGGCATCGTGGGCGAAGCCGCGCCCGGCACCGTACCCGGCGCCACCAGCCTGTTCACGAGCAACCGGTGGAAGCAGCGCCACATCGTGCTGCTCACGGACGGGATGGACAACACGGGCAACCCGCGGCTCGATGACCTCACGGACATGAATCCCCTGTCCGCGGGCAACGACGTCGACCGTGGCGTCGTGATCCACAACATCTCCTATACCCAGACCGGTGACATGCTCGTCGCGGACATCGCGGCGCTCGTCTCCGAGCACGACGGGTTCTACGACGATACGACCACGGCGACCGTCCAGGCGCTCGATCCGGACGACCTCAAGGATATGTTCCTCAGCGTCCTGTCGTCGATCCTGCCGGTCGAGAAGGCCGACGCCCTGACGCCGCTCAGCATCCCGTTGGAGGACGGGATCGAGCGGGCGATCTTCGTAGCCACTCGGCCGCCGGCGGGGGCGATCCAGCTCGAGGCCCACCTGGGCGCCGTGGACGCCACCACGGCGGCGGGCAAGACCGCTGACGTGGCTTGGGCCATCGTCGATCGGCCCGCGGCGGGCACCTACAGCGTGGCCAACGCGCCCGCGGGAGCGAAGCTCTTCGCGCTCTTCGATCTGACCACGCGGGTCCGCTGCTCCGCGTCCGCGAGCGGTGTCGGCCAACCGATCCATCTCGTCGCGGAATTGCGGCACCATGGCGTCCCCATCTCCGGGGCCAACGTCCGCGCCACCAAGCTCTCGCCGGGAGCCTCGCTCGGCGAGGTACTGACGGGCTTCGTGAAGAGGGGAGGCCTGACCAGCGCCGTCCGGCGCCGCCTGTTGGATCCGGCGGCCCTGAAGGCTGCCCAGGCCGCCGCGCTGGGCCAGGCGTCAGCGGACGTCAAATCGGTTCAGCGTCAGCTGCTAGCGGCCCTCGAGCGGCTGGAGAACGTGGCGTTCACGACGGATGTCGAGTCCATCGCTCTGCGCGAGGTGTCTCCAGGTCGCTACGAGGCCACGGTTCCCCCGCAGGATACCGTGAACGAGAACGTCTACACGTTCAAGTTTCGCGCGATGGGGGTCACTCCACGAGGACACGAGTTCCAGCGCGACCATCGGCTCTCGGTCGTACTGCCCGCCGTGGCGGATCCGACCCAATCCGAGGCGTCGCTCTCTTCCACCAAGCTCGCGAACGGGAAGACCCAGTGGACGGCCACCGTGCTTCCCCGTACGGCGACCGGCAAGCCGCTCGGACCCGGCCTCGTGCCGCTGCTCTCGTACCAGCACCTCGATCCCGCGGACCGAAAGCGGTTCGCCAGGCCCGTCATCGTCGACAATCTGGACGGGACCTATCGAACGGTTGTCGCGACCGACACCGACCAGGCCCCGAAGCTAGGCCTCTACTCCGGGCGTCCCGACCGGGGAGCGAGACCGGTGGTCGTGGCGCCGAAGACGCCACGGGTGCGCAAGGTCTCGGTTCGCCTCGACAAGATCCAGGTGCTCGACGACAAGGATCCGCTGCTTTTCGGGCCCGGTGAGCTCGTCTTCTTCACGCACGTAGCGCCGAACGGCAGCCCGTCGCGAACGGTCGGCAAGCGTCTCCCCGCGCAGGGTCATTTCTCGGTGTCGAGCGGCCAGTGCATCGAGATCGGCGAGGTCATCTACCGCGGCTTCGTCGAAGCGGGCGCCTCGCTGGTCATCGGGGTGGCCGGCAAGGAGCTCGACTGGCCCCGGTGCTTCGCCCTGGACGACGAGCTGACGCGGTATGTCCGCTGTCTTCGTCTCCCGGAGGTGACCAGGCAGATGACGCCAGGGGACGAGACGAACGACCCGGAGGCACTGCGGGACTGGAAGCTCTGGTACACGGTGGACGTCGACTGACCGGCGCGGGCAGGTGGCGCGAACGCCCCTCCGCCGAGCGACCATCCGGCGAGGGGCGAGGACGCGCGCTCCGCACCCCGAAGCCGGCGGAGCCGGAGGCACTCAAGGGACATCAGCGGTCGGCCATCAGCTGGCAGGTAGGACGCGGGAGCTCTGGTCGCTGACGCGTGATCGCTGATGGTCACGAGAACGCTGACGAATTCCCTGGCAGACGGGGTCGAGATCGCACCGCCGAGGAACCGATGGTGAGTGTAGACGCGAGCATGCCGTAGTAGACTGGCGGACACCTCGTGGACCTACTCGCACCAGGGCAGATCTTCGCCGATCGTTACCGCATAGAGCGGTTCCTAGCCCAGGGGGGCATGGGCGCCGTGTTCGTGGCCGAGCACCTCGCCACCGAGCAGATCGTGGCTCTGAAGGTGCTGTTCCCGCACGTGCTCGCTTCTCGCAATGCCGTGGATCGATTCCAGCTGGAGGCGCGGGTCGCGGCTCGGGTCAAGAGCCCGCACATCGTGTCCGTGCTCGACGCCGGCTTCGACGAAGCGACCCGGGCTCCGTTTCTGGTCATGGAGATGCTGTCGGGGAGCTCCCTCGAGGATGTCGTGCAATGCTCGGGTCCGCTGACCGCGCCGCAGGCAGTCACCTACATGGCGCAATGCTGCTCCGGTCTCGACAAGGCGCATACCTACCGGGACAAGAGCGGACAACTCCAGCCCATCGTGCATCGCGATCTCAAGCCGGACAACCTGTTCCTGGTGGAGCAGGAGGGCTGCGAGCCGCTGGTGAAGATCCTCGATTTCGGCATCGCGAAGGTCCTCAGCAGCACCGCGAACCTGAGCCAGGAGGTCAAGGGGACGCCGCTTTTCATGGCGTTCGAGCAGGCTGCGGGCCGACCCATCACCCCCCAGACGGACATCTGGGCGGTCGGACTCATCACGTTCTTCATGTTGACGGGGCGCTCCTACTGGCTCACCGCGAACCTGCCAGCGGGGGAGGTCGCGGCCCTGTTCGGCGAGATCCTCACCCGACCCATCGTGCCCCCGTCGGTGCGCGCTGCCGAGCTCGGCGCGACGCTTCCGGTAGGCCCGGCCTACGATGCGTGGTTCCTGAGGTGCTTGGACCGGGAGCCCATGCAGCGTTTCGGTACGGCCGGTGACGCCGCGCTCGAGCTGGGACGCGCCCTCGGCGTGGAGGTGATCCTGCCCGGGACGGGAGGGGTGACGCCGCGCTCGGCTCTGGGCGGACTGCCGGTGGCGATCGCTCAGACCGCCGCCGAGACCGGTGTCGGCGAGACGCGGGACCAGATCGCGCTCAGCGCGACCACGCGGAGCGGACGCGCCCCGGCTTCGTCGCTCGGGGTGGTGGCGGCCGTGGCCCTGGTGACCGTCGTGGCTTTGGTGGGGGGCGCCCTGTACCTCCTGGCGCGACGGGACGCGCCGCCGGCGGGTGACGCGGAGCGGGCGGCACAAGCCGAATCGCCCCCGCGCCACGCCGGGACCGGGCTGCCGTCATCCGCGCCGTCGTCGCCATCCCCACCTGACGTGTCCCCCGTCGTCAAGGCGGGAGCGGCACCCGAAGCCCTGACCGACGTCGGGGCACCCTCCGCGGCGCCGACCCCGAGAGCCAGCACGCCGCCGGCTGCTGCAGCGACCAGCCCAGCTCCTCGCCGCCCGAGCACGCCCGCCGCCCGTTCGACCTCTGCTCCCCAGGCCGCGACATCGCCTACCGCCAAGCCTCCCGTGGCGACCGCCGCACCGAAGGACGTGTTCGGAGAGCGGTAGTTGGATTGAACGCATCGCGGATGGCGTCGGCTCGACGGCCCGAGGGTTCTGCCGTTCATTCCCAGCAGCGGTGCTGGCGCACACGAAGGGAAGCCACTCACGCGAGGATCGGGATGGGTGGGCGTGGGTGCAGTCGCCGATGCCTGCTCCTGCTCTCGGTATCGGTGGGTGTCGTGGCCGGCTGCGGCGGTCGCGCATCGGAGGACCACAGTCGCGGCGGCGCTGGTGACTCCAACCTCGCGCGCTGCCCCGCGGGTTCGGCAAGCGTCGAATTCGGCGAGGTCTTCAACCAATACTGAGCCAGGCTGGATCGAGGCGCGGCCCTGCTCTCGGTGCCCGGGGTCGCCCGAGGCCTGCCTGGCAGAGGGCACCGGTTCGAGGTGCGCTGAGGTCACCGGTCTTCTGCCGGTGACCTCGGTTCCTCGAGGTCACGGTCCCGACCGCCCGGAACGGTCAGGGCACGGGCGGCAGGGCCAGGCCGCGGAAGGCGGTGTTGCTGGCGGCGGTGACCAGCGTGGTGATGGCGCTGGCGCTGCCGGTATCGATTACCCGGACGATCGAATTGGGCGTGCTGGTCGTCACCGCGAGCACCACCACTTCGGTCCCCGATTCGACGGGCACGAGATGTCGCACCCCGGTGCCGAGGCCGCTCCCGAGCGTGTGGGCCAGCGTCCAGGTCGTTCCGTTGAAGGTCCACTTCTGAATGCCGCCGCGATTGTTGCTTCGATCGTCCCCGACATAGATAGTATCGAGATCGACGATCCCCGGATCGCGGTCGAGCACGGCGAAATCTATCGGTGAAGCGGTTGACGTCGGGAACCCCGGGAGCAGCGCAGCCTGCTCCGGGCTCGTGGGTACGCCGGTGCCGACGGTGAAGACGCCGTAGTACCCGTTCGTGTTCGCGACGGCGTAGAGCTGGTCCGCGAAGATGGCGCAAGCCCGCGCGTGGCTGGGGTAGTATGAAGCGGACTGGCCCATGATCTGTGTCCCCAGGGTTCCACCGAACGGGACGTGCCAGATGCTGCCGGTGCTGTTCGCCCCGCTCCCGGCTACCCAGAAGGCGCTCCCGTCGTAGGTCACCACCGACCGAGGGTTCCCATAGGTGGTGGTCGCGCCATCGAAGGCGTTGGTGAGGACCGTGGTCGTGTCAACGGTGCGGTCGGTCGCCACGAGCCCGACCACGCCGTTTGCCACGCTGCTTGCCTCAATCGCGCGATCTCCGATTGCTGCACGTCGACGCGGGCCTTCGGCGCGTCGAACGGGACTTCGACCTGGAGGTGCTGGCGGTTGGGCTCGAGCCTGACGCGTCCGTGCGGGAGCAGGCCGAGCGCATCGGGGTCACCTTGGATCGGTTCGGCTTTGCCGCGACCCGAGAGCTTGCTCCGCTCGAGACCTCCCGAGCCGGGGTCTTCGTCGCCGGCGCGTTCCAGGAGCCGAAGGACATCCCCGATACGGTGGTGCAGGCGAGTGCGGCGGCGGCCGGGGCGACGGAGCTCCTCGCTTCGGTTCGCGGCACCTGCGAACGAATGAAAGCCTACCCACCCGAACGCGCGGTCGCGGGCGAGGCACCGCGGGTCGGCGTGTTCGTGTGCCATTGCGGGAGCAACATCGCGTCGGTGATCGATGTGGCGTCCGTCGCCGCGGACGCAAGGGTGCTGTTCGGGGTGGTGGTTTCGGAGCACAACCTCCATGCGTGCGCCGATGACAGCCAGCGGCAGCTGCGCGAGCGGATCGCCGAGCACCGCCTGAACCGCGTCGTGGTGGCGTCTTGCACGCCGCGCACCCACGAGCCCATCTTCCGCGATACCCTGCGCGAGGCGGGCCTGAATCCCTATCTCTTGGAGATGGTCAACATCCGGGATCAGTGTTCCTGGGTGCACGGCGCCGAGCCCGTGGCGGCCACCCGCAAGGCAGCGGACCTGCTCCGCATGGCGGTCGCGTGGGCGCGGGAGCTCGCGCCGCTCATGGACGAGGCGCTCCCCATACGCCCTGGGGCGCTCGTCATCGGGGGCGGGGTCGCCGGCATGACCGCGGCGCTCGCCCTGGCCAGGCAGGGGTTCCCGGTGTACCTGGTGGAGAGCGACGAGCGTCTGGGCGGGACGGCTCGCCGGATATCGCACACCCTCGACGGTGGCGACGTCGCCGCGCTGGTGAAGGACGCGATCCGTGGCGTCACCCAGAGCCCGCTGGTCACCGTTCATCTCGGCACCCGGGTCACCCGGGTCGACGGCCACGTGGGTGCGTTCCGTTCGACCCTCAGCCGAGCCGATCGGCCCCCATCGAGATCGATTGCGGGGTCGTGGTGCTCGCTACCGGAGCCACGGAGCAGGCGCCCGCGAGCTATGGTTATGGCAGGGATCCGCGCGTGCTCACCCAGCTTGAGCTCTCCGAGCGCAGGGGCCGAGGTGAGCTCGGGCTCCCAGAGCGGCCGACGATCGTCATGATCCAGTGCGTGGAGCAACGGGATCCGGCTCGCCCGTACTGCAGCCGTGTCTGCTGCAGCACCGCGGTGAAGAACGCCCTCGCCCTGCGCGCCCGCCATCCCGAAGCCCGGATCCTGGTCCTTTTTCGCGAGCTTCGGACCTATGGCTGGCGCGAAATCTACTACCGAGAGGCGCGGGAGGCAGGGGTGATCTTCGTCCGCTACGACCTCGAGCACCTGCCCGAGGTCGGCGTCGAGGGGGTGCTCTCGGTTCGGTTCCGCGAGCTGGCGCTTGGGCGAGACCTTTCGGTCGATGCCGACCTGCTCGTGCTCGCTGCCCCAGTGGTCCCCCGGATCGATCGAGAGGTGGTGGCGTGCCTCCTCAGGGCGCCGCTCAACGCGGATGGGTTCTTCCTCGAAGCGCACCTGAAGCTCAGGCCGGTCGATTTCGCGAGCGAGGGGATGTTCCTGTGCGGGACCGCGCACGGCCCGAAGCCGGGCTGCGGCGGCGGCGTTTCCTTCCCACCTAGGGATGTTCCTGTGCGGGACCGCGCACGGCCCGAAGCACATCGGCGAGAGCCTCGCCCAGGCCCGGGCGGTCGCGGCCCGCGCCGCCGCCGTGCTGGCCAAGGATCGACTGCGAGTGAGCGCGCAGATCTCCTGGGTCGACCGCGAGCGGTGCGCCGCCTGCCTCACCTGCTTGCGGATCTGTCCCTACCTCGCCCCGCGCGTGGGCGTCGAGCACCGAGTGGAGATCGAGCCTGCCCGCTGCATGGGCTGCGGCAGCTGCGCGGCTGAATGCCCGGCGTCCGCGATCACGCTCCGCCACTACGCACCGAACCAGGTGCTCGCCGCCATCGATGGGCTGCTCGGTGCCGAGCCCGAGCTGCCGGTGGACAAGGTCCGTGGCCAAGGACGATCGGGGGCCCATGTCTGACCGTCACCAGGGCGCGCCGTCGACCGCGGGCTGGGATCCCGTCATCGTGGCCTTCGCCAGCCACTACTGCGCGTATGCGGCGGCCGATTTGGCCGGCGTCCTGCGCCTTCAGTGCTCGCCGAACGTGCGCGTGATCCGGATGCCGTGCACGGGCAAGGTCGAGTCCATCTACATCGTTCGGGCCTTCGAGAAGGGGGCCGACGGGGTCATCGTGGCGGGGTGTCTCGAAGGCGGTTGTCACCACGTGGAGGGCAACCTCCGCGCTCGCCGCCGCGTCGAGCGGGTCCAGGCGCTCCTCGGCGAGATTGGGATCGAGTCGGAACGCCTCGGGATGTATGACCTGTCTTCCGCCCAGGGCACGCGCTTCGCCGAGATCGTCAACGAGATGAACGACCGGGTGGCGAAGCTTGGCCCGAGCCCGCTGCGGGTGGCGAGGCAGCGCGTCGAGCCTCGCGTCGTCGCGGTCGCCGCCACCAAGGGAGATCCCCCATGATCGTCGCCGAACGCAAACCGGTATCCGAGATCCGTGACCTCATCGCGCCCCACGATCGGGTCCTCTTCCTCGGCTGCGGCACCTGCGTCACCGTGTGCATGGCCGGTGGTGCGCGCGAGGTGAGCCTGATGGCCGCGGTGGTGCGGATGGCCGCCGAGCTCGGGGGACGGACGGGCCTCGTCATCGAAGAGGCCACGGTGGAGCGGCAATGCGAGATCCTGTTCCTCGACCCGATCGCGGAGCAGGCCGCGGGGTACGACGCTATCTGCTCGTTCGGCTGCGGCGCCGGAGTGCAGCACGTGGCCGCGCGCTTGCCGCAGACACCGGTGCACCCGGGTCTTGACACTCAGTTCCTCGGCGTGCTCGAGGGCGATGGGGTGTGGGCGGAGCGCTGCGCCGGCTGCGGCTCCTGCCGGTTGGCCGAGTTTTCGGGCCTGTGCCCCATCGCTCGCTGCGCCAAGCGGCTGCTCAACGGCCCCTGCGGCGGGTCTCAGGTGGGTCGTTGCGAGATCGATCCGGCTCTCCCCTGCGCGTGGCAGCTCATCTACGAACGGGCCCGCGCCGTCGGCGCGCTCGACCGACTCCAGGGGGTGGCGGAGGTGCAGGAGTGGGGAAAGGCGCTCGACGGCGGGCCGCGCCGGGTCGTGCGCGGGGACCAGTCCATCGCGGATCTTCGCCGGTGATTGGACGGGGGTTCCGCTCGCGATGCGCTGGCGTCAGGGCTCCGAAGACCTCCTCGCCACCTTAGCGTCCGGCGGCCGGACTCGACCACCCTCCACACCAACATCCAGCCGCGGTGTGTCGAAGCCCACCTCGTGAGGCAAGAGGATCTCGTGGTCCTCGACGCCACCGAATCCATGATCCGGGGCGGCCCGTCGCAGGGCTCGCAGCGAGGCCAGGGCATGGCCGATTCGCGCCTGGTCGTGGTCACCGAGGATGCCATCGCGGCGAACGTCACCGGGGTCGCGATCATCCGAGCCAACGGCGGGACCCTCGCCGTGCCCTGGACGCTCGGGCAGATCACCCGAGCCCTGGCCCTCCGGCTCCCCCGCTGGCTCTCCGAGCAGACCGAATTCAGCCACTCGGTGGTGGGCCTCTCCGAGGCCGACGCCGCGGCCATCATGGCCAAGTGTTCGGCGTAGTCGCCTGCGCGCGGACTGGGCGTCGGACCGCGACGGGACCCAACGCCCGCCCGCTCACCTCATCCCGAGCCAGCGCCAGAACCCGCTCGGTCGAGGCAGCTCCACGACGTGGTCGACCCGCTCGAGGTCGCCGTCCCCGTGGAGCAACGCGTATCCCTCCCAGCTCTGCGGCAGGCCGACGAACCGCGTCCCGTACCGCTCGCTGTCGTGCCACCGGTGGTGGTGTCCGAACACCCAGTACCGCGGGCGCAGGCGCACCGCCACGCGGGCCAGGCCCGGGTCACCGGGCGGACCGAGGTGCGCCATCTCAGCCGCGCTCGCCACGCCGATCCCCGAGGGGCAGTCGTGACTGATGACGACGTCCACGGCGGCGGGGTCGTGCGCAAGGCAGGCCGCCACGTCTCGCTCCGTGATCTCCGACCCCTGCGGGGTGGACCATGCGTCCATGTAGCGCGCGCCGCCGATGCACACGGTTCCCCAGCGCCCGAACCGGTGCTGCGAGCCCCTTGGCAGGTGGGTCACCACGTCCGCGTAGGCCTGCGCGAGGTGGTCGAAGTCGCGGAAATCCTCGTGGTTGCCCTCGATAAAGGCGACCGGACGGGTGAAGCGGCGGCGGCCGCGGCGGAAGTATGCGTGCAGGTTCGGGGCGAACACGCCGAAGTCGCCGAGGACCAGGACCTGCGCCACCCGGCGATCCAGCGCGCCCTCGGCGTGGTCGAGCTGCTGCTGCACGACCTGGTACTGCGCGTGCACGTCGCTCACCAGAAGGATCGAGCCCTCGAGATCCGTCGCCGCTACCCTCATGGTCCTCGGAATTCGTGGCTCAGCGAGGCCTGCACCGCCTTGACGTGGCTGAACGCCGCCTTGAGCTGGCGGCGACCGGCGGCGTCGAGCGCCGCCGG
This sequence comes from Polyangiaceae bacterium, assembly GCA_016933275.1. Lineage (GTDB taxonomy): Bacteria > Myxococcota_A > Polyangia > Polyangiales > Polyangiaceae > JAFGBI01. The sequence goes on from JAFGBI010000251.1 coordinate 25,870, forward strand.
CTCGATGCGATTGTCGGGCTCGAGCTGGTCGAGGATGCGCCGCGCCTGGTGTCGCATGCGAAGCTCCATCAGGTACGCGAAGGCGTTGCTGGTTTCCCGCGCGCTCTCGGCGCGCACCCGCCCGGCCGCCACCAGCGCGTCCAGCCGCTCGATGGTCCCTGTCTCGGTCACGCCGTGCTGGATTGCGCGAAGGCGGACGAAGTCCACGATCTGCGCCAGCACCCCCTTGACGTCGAACGTCGCTCGCTCGCCCTCTCCCTTCAGGACGAACCCGCCGAACGGGTTGAGCGGCGGTTCGTAGGCGAGCACGCTGTGCGCGAGCAGCGGGGCGAACCGGGGCTGTCGTTCGATCTCCGAACGCAGGTGTTCGCGCAGGGCCTGCGTCAGCTCGCCGTCGCCGGTCGCGTTGCGAAAGTCGAAGAAGATCTTGGCGGCGAGCAGATCCTCCGCCTCCAGCGTGTGGATGAAGCCGGAGAAGGTACGGCGCCAGGCGCCGAGGGACTGGCAGCAGCGCGGCTCGCTCGACATGATCCCGCCGGGGCAGTACCCGTAGCCGGCGGCGCTCAGCACCTCCGAGAGCCGGGCGCCGAGCCCGAGGAAGTACGCGCGCACCGCCGCCTCGTCCTCGGTGACGTCGGCGTGGAGGATGGCGTGGTCCTGGTCGGCGAGCAGGCTCACCTCACCGCGACCCAGGCTGCCCATCAGCAGCACCTCGAACCGGGTCGGTGGAGGTCCCTGCTCGCTCACGATGAGCTCGACGGCTTTCCGCACCGCGGCCTCCGCGTTGGCGCTCAGCACGCGGCTGACTTGCAGCGCGTCCGCGCCGTGGCTCATCATCAGTGCCCCCAAGGTCGCCAGACGTCGGTTGGTGGCGGCCAGATCCTCAGGGGTAGAGCTCGCCCCGAGGTCGAGCTGCCGCGGCTGCGCCAGCGGCGTGGCGACCGCCATGAACCCGCGGCGCCCCTGGACCTCGACGTGCGAGAGCGCGAGCATCACCCGGATCGATCGCCCGCTTCGCTCGACCAGCTCCGCCTCGTAGCGCACCGAGGGGAGCGCCCCGTCCAGCACCGCCACCCAATGTCGGCGCCCGGTCTCGCTCTCGGCCGGGGTGGGGCGCACCAGCTCGGCCACGTCGAGCGCGGAGAACGCCTCGCGATCGTAGCTCACGAGCCGGAGCATGCTCGGGTTGGCGAAGAGGCCCTCGCCCTCGAGGGACATGAAGATCGCCTCGCCGGCTGACTCCACCAGCGAGCGGTACTTCTCCTCGGACGCGCGGAGCGCCGCCGCAGCATGCAGGCGGCCTCGCTCGGCCTGGAAGCTTGCCCGCAAGAGGACGAACATCAGGCTCGAGACGACGCCGAGGATGAGGAGCGCGGCGGCCCGCAGGCGGCTGGTCACGGTGGCGACCTCGGCGTCAACGTCGTCGGTGTAGACGCCCGTGCCGATGATCCAGCCCCAGGGCTCGAAGCCCTTCACGTAGGACAGCTTGGGGACCACTCGCCCCGGCTCATCCTTCCACTGCCACATGTAGCTCACGTAGCCGGCTCGATCCCGCGCCACGACGTCGACCATCTCGACGAAGACCAGCTTCCCGTGCGGGTCGGCGAATCGAGCCAGATCGGCCCCCTCGAGATCCGGACGGTAGGGGTGGACGATCATTCGCGGGTGTAGATCGTTGATCCAGAAGTAATCCTTCCCCTCCTGGCCGTAGTGCAGGCTTCTGACCTGCTCGATCGCTGCGCGCTGCGCCTCCTCGCGCGACAGGCGTCCCGCTCGCTCTTCCGCCTCGAAGCGAGCCAGGATGTTCCATGAGGACTCAGTCAGTTCCCGAATCATCAGTCGTTTCTGGTCCATCACCGACCGCGTGAGCGCGGGCAGGAAATAGAAAAATACAACACCAGAGAACAGGGCAATGGCGAGCAGCGCGGGCAGTACTGTCCGAAGGACGAGGCGCTTCATGGCGTTTCGCACTTGATTGTACGCCAGGCGCGGGCGGTGGCGCAGATCCTTGGCGGTCCGGGCTGCGAAGCGGGCGCCTCGTTCATTCGACTCGATTCGGGAAGATCGAACTTGTGATCTGGATCGCAACATGTAAGCGAGTCGCCTTCACCGCGGGAGCGACGGACCAACCGTTCCCCAACCACACTGTCAGGGAGAGCCATCATGCTGCACGGACCGGCACAGGACTCCGGGCCCGATCCCGCGACCGGCTACAAGGGTCGCATCGGGCTCGTGATGTTCATCGTCTACTGCGTCGTCTACGCGGGCTTCGTCTTCGTGAACGTGCTCACCGAGGGGCGGGCGATGCAGATCATCGTGCTCTTCGGGCTCAACCTCGCGGTGGTCTACGGCATGGGGCTCATTGTCTTCGCGTTGGCGCTGGCGCTCGTCTATAACCACCTCTGCACGAAGAAGGAGCGCGAGGTCGCGGGCGGGAACGCCGGGAAGGGCCGGGAGTCATGAAGCTCGGCGGCACTCCGCTCTCGATCGTCATCTTCGCGTTCTTCGTCGCGCTGGTGCTGTTCCTCTCCTACTACTTCGCTCGGCGCGCGAAGTCGGCGGCCGGATACTACGCGGCGGGCGGCCAGATCCACTGGGCCGTCAACGGCATCAGCTTCGCCGGCGACTACCTCTCCGCCGCGTCGTTCCTCGGCATCTGCGGCATGATCGCGACGCTCGGCTACGATGGGTTCCTGTACTCCATCGGGTACCTCGCGGGCTGGATCGTGGCCCTCTTCGTGGTGGCCGAGCCGATGAAGCGGATGGGGAAGTTCACCTTCACGGACGCCGTCGACGCGAAGTACGACAGCCGCGGTATCAAGCTCGTGGCGGCCATCTCCACGCTCGTCGTGTCCGTCTGCTACCTCATCCCGCAGATGAACGGGGCTGGGTCGCTCGTGGAGCCGCTCCTCGGGCTGCCGCATTGGGTCGGGGTGATCCTGGTTGGTGTCATCGTGATCACGATCGTGTCGACCGCTGGCATGACGTCGACCACCTACGTGCAGTTCCTGAAGGGGGGCCTACTGCTCATTTTCTCGACCATCCTCACCGGAGCCGTGCTCGTGCGCGGCCTCAGCACCGAGCCCCCGAGCCTGCCGGGTCCGGACGGAAAGCCGCTGCTCTACGTTCCCGAGCGATCGACGGTCGACGAACTCGAGGTTGCGGGCTACGCGCGGAGTCACGTGGCCGGCGACTTCTCCAAGTACGTGAAGGATGGCAAGGTCACCTGGTGGCGACGTGACGCCGAGGGCCACGTCTGGCGCTCGCAGTGGAAGAGCGCCACCGAGACCAACGGCGAGCCCGGCGGGCTACTCTACCCGGTGGGACGCATCCGCCAAGTGGGTGGCCTCGACGCCGACGCCGCCGCGCGCGGCACCGGTCCCCTCAGCCCAGTCGGGTACCTAGCGCGCCTGACCCACCCGGACACGCGAGTGGAGCAGTGGCACCAGGCGTCCGTCGTGGACGAGGCGGGGACCAAGTACACGGTCTTCTATCCCAAGGCGGTGTCCGGCACCGACCAGATGAAGCCGGGGGTGAAGTTCAAGGTGAAGACCCTCTGGGAGAAGCTCAACTTCGTCTCCCTCATGCTGGCGCTCTTCTTCGGCACCGCCGCGCTCCCACACATCCTGATCCGCTACTACACGGTCCCCAGCCCCGCCTGCGCGCGCAAGTCCACCATCGTGGCCATCGCCGCCATCGGGTTCTTCTACGTGCTCACGCTCTTCATGGGGCTCGGCGCGGCGACCAACGGCACGGTCAATCCGGCGGACAACAACATGTCCGCCCCGCTCCTGGCCCTCTCCTTCGGCGGGGTGCTCTTCGCCATCATCTCGGCCATCGCCTTCGCAACGGTGCTCGGTACCGTGGCCGGCCTGATCGTCGCGGCCTCGGGCGCCGTGGCGCACGATCTGATGGACCGGTTCGCTCAGATGGGGCTCACCGATCAACAGAAGGTCCGCGCGGGGAAGGTCGCCGCGTTCGGCGTCGGGATCGTCGCCATCGTCCTCGGCATCGTGTTCCGTGGCATCAACGTGAGCTTCCTCGTCGGCTGGGCCTTCGCGGTCGCGGCTGCGGCGAACCTCCCGGCGATCCTGATGCTCCTGTTCTGGAAACGCACCACGGCGAAGGGCATCGTCGCTTCCATCGTGGTGGGCATCGTCGCCTCCCTCGGCATCATCCTGACGGGGCCCGAGATGTTCGCCGGCCCCTACGGGCTCACCGCCGCGCAGGCCTGGCACCCCCTCGGCCAGCCGGGGATCATCGCCATCCCGTTGAGCTTCCTCGCCCTCGTGGTGGTGTCGCTGGTGACGCAGAAGAAGCCTGCCGAGCAGAGGGTCGCCTCCGCCGCGACCGGCTGAGCGCAGCGGACCAGCCGCGGCGACGCCAGCGCGCTGCGGCCTCCTGCCCATCGACCCTGAGCGGGAGCCCCTGACCAGGCCTCCGCGCTCCTGTCCCTACTCGAAGTGCCCGAACTGCTCAGCGAGGAGTCTCCCATGAGAACGATGACGCTCGGATCCGTGATCACCGCGACCCTGTTCCTCTCCTTCGGAGCGCGCGCGCAGCCCGCTCCTGTCGATGGGGCTGCGGACGCCGGTGCGGCGCCCCCGGCCGCGGCTGCTGCGCCGGCGGCGGCTGCTGCGCCGGCGGCGCCGGCCGCGGCTGTCGCGCCGGCTGTGCCGGCCGCGGCTGTCGCGCCGGCTGCGCCGGCCGTCGAGGTGGCGCCGACCGCCCCCGTGGCCGCGGTGGCCATCGAGGCGCCGCCGCCTCCCGTCGCGCCGGTCGCCTCGGCTTCGCTCGCTCCCCCAGAGGCCGTTCCCGCGAAGACGTTCCCGAGCTTCAAGTTCTACGGGCACGCGCGCCTCGACGCCGCCTATGCGACACAGCGGATGTATCACGCGCAGATGGGCTTCTGGGCACTGAGCCCGAGCACCCCAGGGACCCAGGAGGCGGAGTTCGTGCTCTACCCGCGATGGAGCCGCTTCGGCGTGGATGTGGCGGTAGCCGAGCCTGCACCCGGCGTCACCATCGATGCCAAGCTCGAGATGGATTTCGTGAACGGCGGCTCGGAGTCGCGTGCCATCCCCCGCATGCGGCACGCCTACGGCCAGCTCAAGGCGGGGGACTTCCAGTTCCTCGGCGGCCAGACTTGGGATCTCATCGCCCCCCTCCTCTACGGTGGCATGGAGCAGGTCCTCTTCTGGTACGGCGGCAACCTCGGCGATCGACGCCCGCAGCTTCGCGTCACCTACGGACCCTCGTTCGGCAACGCGAAGCTGGTGGTGGCGGCGGCGGTGGCTCAGAGCGGCGCCGTGGACATCCAGGATCTCGACGCGGATACCGTGATGGACGGCGTCTCCTCGGCGCAGCCGGCCCTGCAGGGCCTGGCCGAGGTCCAGGTCAAGCTCCAGCCCGACGCGAAGGCACCGCTCCGCGTCGGCGTCTCGGCTCACCGCGGCCAGAAGCGGATCGCGGTCGGCGCGGACGAGGAGGTGTTCCCGGTGATCGCCGGCATCGCCCACGTCGCCATCCCGATCAGCGTGGTCACGCTGCAGGCCGAGGGGTACCTCGGCGAGAACCTGAGCGACCTGCGCGGCGGCATCGGTCAGGGGATCGAGCTCCGCGATCTCGATGGCGACGGCGTGACGGACGAGGCCGACACCATCCCGGCGAGGGGCGGGTTCGTGCAGCTCCAGCTGGATCCGGTCGGCTGGTACTCGCTCCAGCTCGGCACCGGCGTGGACAATCCCAAGGGTGTCGCCGCCGGCGGGCGCGGTCTGAACCAAACCGTGCACTTCGGCAACGCGTTCAAGCCCTACCGGCAGCTCGTCGTCGGAGCCGTGTACGACTACTACCGCACCGAGTACGCCGGGGATGCGATGCGCGACGCCAACGCGCACCGCTATCAGATGTACACGATGATCCCGTTCTGAGCGGCGTTGCCGCGGAGCCAACGTGGTGGACGCTGCGGCGCTGGGCGTCGGTCCGACGGTGACCTCGTCCGGCGCCGCGTTCGGGTTTCTGGCTGCAGCCTCGGGACGGCCTCGCTCGCAGGACGAGCCCACCGTTTGCTCCACGCAGCCACTACCTCGCAGGCACGCGGCAGTCGGGCTGGGGTGCCAACCCTGCTCCAGGGTCAGTCGAGGAACCGGACGTTGCTCACGCAGACATTGAAGTCGATGTCTTCGATCGTGCTCGGCGTGATCTGCCAGGCAATGGATTGGAGGTTGCCTAGATCCGCCGATGGGATCGAGGGATTGCCGCTGCTCCAGCAGTCCAGTCGAAACTGCGACCAGCGGAGGGTGTAGGTTCCACTGTCCGTGATGTCGTAGCAATACGTGAGCTCATCGTCGCCGAGCACCTTGAGCAACACGCGGAACCCCGTGCCCCAGGGGTTGTCGACATCGAACTCGACTCCTCCGAAGCGCGTGCCGTCCCAGGCCTCTTCCGGTGCGTTCTCCTCGTTGGCCTGGTTGAGGTTGAGGGCGATCCCGGCACCCCAGTAGTCGTCGTAGTCGCACTCGTCGTACTCGTCGCAGGGAACCTGCTCCGAGCTTCCGGTCATGCAGACCTTGGTGCCGACGACGTCGCCGTAGCAGATCCCATCCATCCCCTCGTCGCACTCCGGGGCGACGTCGGTTCCGAGCGGATCGTGGAAGTTATACCAGGAGCCCTTCACGTCGTGAGCGGGATCGGTGCTGTAGCCATACTCGACCTGGATGACTTCGCTCGGCGTGGAACCGCCGGTGCCGCCGGTGTTTTCCAGGCCGCCGGTGTTCTCGGTGCCGCCGGTGTTCTCGGTGCCG
>JAFGBI010000252.1 GCA_016933275.1 Polyangiaceae bacterium
ATGTAGGGACGGTCAAGAACCCGTGCGGACGCAACGAATGGGGGGATGTCCCATCCCACGTAAGTCGCCCGGCAGGATCCCACGTAAGTTTCCCGGTAGATCGGGTGGGACGGGGCGTGTAGCTGTGTCCCATCCATTCCGTCCCAGGCGCTACCGGTAGCGTTGGGACGGATCGGCGGGATCCGTCCCATGGCGATCAGAAGGGCAGGTCGGCGAAGGGGTCGATTCCCGGGAGGGGGATCTGGCTCGGGTCGCGGTCGGCGCGGCGGGCCTCGTCGAGTTCGGCGTAGTGGATGCGGATGGCGCCGTCGTTGCGGGCGAGGATCCCGCCGGCGAGGGCGTAGAGGAGGTCGGCCAGGACGAGGGCGGTCTCGCCGTCGAGGTCGGCGGGGATGGCGGGGCTCATCGCTCGGCTCCGAGGTGCTGGAAGAGCGGGTTGGTGGCGATGAGGTTCTTGACGAAGTCGCCATCGATGCGGTCACGTCCGTGGACGGCGGCGAGGATCAGGGCGCCGATGCAGAGCTGGTTGATGCCGCGGGGCCTGCCCTGGGAGGCCTGGAAGACGCGGCGGACGGCGTCGTCGGAGAAGAGGTCCTTGTCGCCGTCGGCGAGGTCGAGGTGGAAGCGGATGTAGTTCCTGGTGTCCTCGAGGCCGAAGGGCTTGAGGGCCTGGGCGAAGGAGAAGCGGGAGCGCAGGGGCTCGAGGACGCCGAGTTCGAGGACTTGCAGGAGGCTCTCGATGCCGGAGACGAGGATGGAGAAGCGGTCCTCGGCGTCGAGGTCGTAGACGGTGAGGCGGCGCAGGGCGTCGGCGACGTCGGGGTAGAGGCCCTCGGCGTCGTCGAGGATGAGGATGGGGTGGGTGCCGTGCTCCTGCTCGTGGCCGACGAGGAATTTCTGGGCGGCGTCGAAGAGGTCGGCGGAGTGCTGTCGCATGGGCAGGCCGCAGCGGCGGTTGAGGGCGCGCAGGAAGCCGTGGACCGTGGCCGGGGGGGAGCCGCAGTTGAAGACGGCGTACCTGTTGTCGTCGAGGTCGGCGGCGAAGCGGCGCAGGGTGATGCTCTTGCCGACGCCGGTGGGCCCGGTGACGAGGGCGAGGCCCTTGACTTCGAGCCACATCTCGAGGCCGAAGCGCAATTCGCGCTGGCTTTGGGAGTCGTACATCTGGGCGGCGCCCAGGTGCTTGGAGAAGGGGATCCTGGTCAGGCCGAAGTGGGCGCGCAGGCGCTTCTTGTCGGCGGCGTGGGCGGTCACAGGGCACCACCCTTCGCGGCCTCGCGGACGGCGTCGAGGTAGACCGAGACGTGGAGGTCACGGCGCTGGCCCCCGCGAAGCAGGTCGTCGAGGGTCTGTTCGGCGAGGTCGGGGTCGAAGGGGCCGAAGCGGTCGACGAAGTCGCGGACCGCGGCGCTATCGACTACGCCGGCGTCGAGCTTGTCGGTGAGCAGGTCCGCGATGGCGAGGGCGCTGCGCTCGCGCTCCTTCCTGGCGTTCTCGGTCAGCGCCTTCGGGGAGGGCTCCACGCGGTTGTCGGCGCGGCGTTTTTCGACGAGGTGGCCGAGGTAGTCGGCCACCGGCGCCGCGGCGTTCTTCGGCGCGGGCTCGGCGTCCCTGGGCCGGCGGTGCGCGAGGACGGACAGCGGCTTCACTCGCTCCGCGAATGCGCCCTTGCTCCAGACCTCCACCTCGTGCAGGGCCTCGGGGTCGAAGCGCACCTCGAGCTGCCTGCGGGCGAGCCTGGGGCCCACCTGGTAGCGCACGCCGAGCAGGCCGAAGACGCCGGCCTTGTCCGCGGTGCGCGTCTCCTTCCACAGGAAGGCCTGGCGCAGCTTCTCGTCGTCGGCGTAGCGCACGCGCTCCACGCCCTCGCGCCAGCGGTCGAGCGGCGCCGCGCCGGTCTCGGAGTGGACGCGGCGGTTGTAGTCGCGGTCGGCCCAGGCGACGAAGGCCTCGTTCAGCGCGTCGAGGGTCGCGATGCTCGCGGCTTTCAGCTCGGCGAGGAAGGCGGCGCGGATGTAGCGGTTGAGCGCCTCGATCTTGCCGTGGCCCTCGGGCCGGCGGGGCCGCGTGAAGACGACGCGGTAGATGCCCAGCTCGGCGGCGATCCGCTTCATGTGTCCGGAGCGGTAGACCTGACCGTTGTCGTAGTAGACGCGGCGCGGCACGCCCCACTTCTGCAGCGCGCGGCGGAAGACCAGCTCCAGGTGGGGCAGGCTCTCGCGGAAGCTGAAGCGGCCGTGGAGCAGCAGCCGGCTGTGGTCGTCGAGGAAGGCGTAGAGATTGGCACGCCTGACCTTGCCGGGGCGATCCGGGTCGGGCAGCCACGGCCCCACCAGCATGTCCGACTGCCACAGGTCGTTGGCCCGGTCCGCCTCGAAGCGGTCGAGGTCGTGGCGGTCCGGCACCCGCGCGGCCCGCGTCGACAGCCCGCGGGATTTCAGCACCCGGTGCACCGTGCTGCGCCGCAGCACCCCGCGCTCCACCCGGCCCAGCTCCTCGGCGATCCTGATCACCCGCTCCAGGGACCGCTCGGGCACCTCCTCCTTCAGCGCGCAGACCAGCTCCCGCTGCTCCTCGGTCAGCGCGCCCACCCCACGGCGCGGGTGCTCCTTGTCCATCAGCCCCGGCAGGCCCCCGCGCAAGTAGCGCCGCGTCCACACCCGGAGCGTTTCCGCCGACACCCGCAGCGGCTCCCCGTCCGGACCGGTCCACGCCTCGGCGGCCAGCTCCTCCAGCAGCTTCCGCTTCGATCCCCGCTTCGGCTTCAGCGCCAGGTACCGGCCCACCACCTCGTACCGGCACAGCGCCACCGCCATCCGCGGGTCTTCCGCTTCGTGTCTCGTCGCCATCGGTCGTCCTCCTTCTCGCGGGCTCGTCGCCGCGCGAGGACCACCCTCGGCGATCGCCTTCGCCGGGACGACGTCGCTCTCTGTGGGATCGCCGCGCGGCGCTTTGCTGGACGCGAGGCGCGCAAACCGCTACCTTCTCGCCCGGGAGGACAGGCGATGCGGCTCAGATTCCGAATGGTGCCTTCGTCGTCGGCCACCTCCTTCGAGCCCCGGCCAGGAGGGTGGATGCGTGTCTCGCGAGCTTTCTGGCGGCTACCAGGAGCATCGCGCATGCTCGCCAAAGCGTCTCGACGTCAGCAGGGCAACGCCAACGTCTCTTCATGACCGCGTCCGGAGGTGAGAGACCTCCACGGAACAGACTCTCGACTGGCCGGGGCTCGACTTCTTCCATGATCGACAGGCGGAGCGCCTGCTGGATCTCCAGCGCCTCCGACATCGCCCGCGACGCCCACCGCTGCACCGTCCGGTCGCTCCCGCAGCCCGACTCCAGCCCCTCGTGGACCTCGCGCCGCCGGTGAAACCCCACCGGCGAACTCACCCACGCCCACACCCGCAGGAACACGATCAGCGTGCAGAACCGCAGCAGCTCCGGGTCCCCCGGCGGCCGGCTGTGGCACGTCATGCCCGTGGTCGTGTCCAGCCACCGGTGCTTGCGCAGTCGTATCGCGACCGGTTCACCCCCCGCCAGGATCGTCAGCGTCCTCGTGAAGTACCCGTGCCCGTGCCACCCCGCCCCCGGCCGCTCCCCGCGGTACACGTACTCCCCCTCGCCCGAAGGACCGTAGACTCCGGCCAGCGCGAACACGCTGTCTTGCACCCACTGCCCGCTCCCCTCATCGCGGATCTCACGGTCCGTCCCGACCATCCCTACCGGGATCGCAGACTGGGATCAGATCACGAAATTTGGGACGAAACCCCTCTCAGCTGGGAGTGATCGCGGGGATGGGACAGTCCACCATCGGCCCGCGGGCGGTGTTGATCAGCACCGATCCGGGCTTCATCCGGCGCAGCTCGGCCGCGCCCAGCAGGCCCCGGGTCTC
>JAFGBI010000253.1 GCA_016933275.1 Polyangiaceae bacterium
CCGAGGTCGTATCACGCGATGCAGCGTGATTCATGCCGGATGCAGTTGCGGCGGAGAATGTGTGGGAGGTCGTGATCCGCAGCAGCGAAACGGTTCGGGGGCCAGCACAAAGAGCGGCCCACCAACGACCCGCGCGACCGAACTCGTGCTTGCAGGCGTAGCCCGCCTCGGAGTAGCCTCCCGGCGAGGGCCATGCTGGGCTCGCGCTACGTCATCCGTACTCCGATGGGCCAGTTCCGGGCTCGGGTCGCCCGGTTCCGCGATCCGGCGGGCGCCCTGGACGCGGATGCTGCCCGAAGGGTGTGGTCCTTCTTCGACTACGAGATCGAGACGCTCGACCGAGACGCGGTGGCGGCTGCCCTGGAGCTTCACCAAGAGGTGTCGTTCGGGCGCGTCCGCTTGCAGGGTGACCATCGCGAGCCTCATCGCCTCGAGGAGGTCCGGCGCGAGTTCGAGCGTGCCGTCCGCTTCGGGGCGGTCGTGTTCGAGCCCGTCGAGAGACTCGTCGCTCACGTGCGACGCGAGCGGGTGGAGCCTGCGCCCGCGCCGCCGCCCGCGCCGCCACGCGCTGCCCGTGCGGAGCCCGAGACCACGCCCGTCCACTTCGAGCTCACGTTCGTCGACGAATTCGGCGCACCCATCCCGGGGCTGGCCGCCGAAGTGCTCTTCCGCCACGATGGTGCGCGCGAGTTGATTGCTGTCGACGGCAACGGTACGGCCCGGCTCGACGAGCCCACCGGCGGCAGCTTCGCGTGGGCTCGCCTGGCGGACGCGGCCGCAGTAGACGCGCTGCGCGATGCGCTCGCGCCGCTGTGGGCTCAGGCTCCCCGCGTCCAAGATCGACGCGAGCAGGTCATCGCGAAGGAGGACGCCGAGACCTCCATCGTTCACTTCCGCTCGCCCCCGCTTGCCCGGGACGGCGAAGCACCTCAGCAGAGTCCGCTGCTGACGCGCGACTTCAAGCTCGTCACCGACGAGCCGCATCGGGTGAGCGTCCAGCCGCACGTCGAGCTCGCACGCCTCATCGGCTTCTACTTCGACACGAACAAGTGCTTTCTCTTGCCGAGCGCGGTGCCGAGCCTGCGTTCAATCGTCGAGCTTCACGAACGCAACCGCGGCGCCGCCGTCCTCATCGTCGGACATACCGATACGAGCGGTGAGCCCGCGTACAACGAGAGGCTGTCGCTCGAGCGAGCCGAGGCGATGGCCGCCTACCTCCAGGATCGCGTCGACGACTGGATGGCATGGTACGGCTGGGACCAGCCCGACGAGAAGCGCTGGGGCGCCCACGAAGACTCGCTGATGATCGAGTCGCTGGCCGGGCGTGGCCTCGAGGCAGGTCCGAGCCCGACCCTCTCGTATCAGCAGTGGCACAACGCGCTGGCCGGCGCCGCCCGCGCCGCCAACTGGGAGCACCTCAACGAGGACGGTAAGATCGGACCCAAGACCCGCGCTCAGCTCGTCGGCGATTACATGAACCACGACGGAACGACGCTCGCGCCCGAGGTCGAGGTCGCCACTCACGGGTGCGGCGAGTGCTTCCCGCTCGACGAGACCGGCGAGAACCCCGACGCGGACGCACAGAATGGCGAGCGCGACCAGATGGATCGCAGGGTCGAGGTCTTCTTCTTCGATCGATCGCTGGGCGCCCAGCCGCCCCCACCAGCCAAGACCTCGAAGCGCGGCTCGCCCGAGTATCCGGAGTGGCGGGCGCGGGCACGCGTGGTTGCAGAGGCGATCGAGGCAGCCGGGGGCATCTACCGCCTCCGCCTCCACGACGACGAATCGCGCCTCATGCCCAACGCGACCTGCCGGATCTGGGTTGGCACCAGCAGCTACCTCCGCACTTCCGACTCGGCCGGTTGGGTCGAGCTCGACCTAGGAGCCGTGTGTCCTGCAACGGTCGTGGTCGAATGGGGCGAAGACGACAGCTCGCCACCAGAATACCGATACTCTCAAAGCATCGAGCTGGAGTGCAGTGAAGGCGATGCAGAGGTCGTCGCCCGCGCGCGGCTGCAGAACATAGGGTATCTGCCAGCCTTGTGCCTGGACACTGCGGTCCGGAAGTTCCAGCATGACTACGACCTCGAACTCTCGGGCGCGGAAGGGGGCGCGGTTCCAGAACCGGTCCGTGCCGAGCTAGACCGGATCTGGAACGATCGCGACTGCGATGCGACGCCGCCTTGAGCCAATGGCAAGCGCCCTGATCGTCGCGTGCGGTTGTGCGCGGCCGAGCGCCACGCCAGATTGTCCAGCGCCGGTCCTTCAGCCCGCGTGCCCGAACGGAATGGCGTTCATTCCGGGCGGCTACCTCCGCGACTTCGAGCACTGGAGAGTCGTCAACGCCGACCTCTTGCCGCCCGAAAGCGACCCAGTCGTGCCGCCGCCGCCGCGCTACGTCCCGGCCTTCTGCCTCGACCAGTACGAAGCCTCGGAACGCGACTACCGCGCATGCGTCAGCTGCCCCAGCGTTGCCGCGCGCGAGCCTCCAGGCAACGCCGGGCTTCCCGTCGGAGGTCTGAGCCACGACGCGGCTCGAGCGTTCTGCGTGAGTCGCGACAAGCGCCTGCCGCGACTCGACGAATGGCTCTTCGCAGCAGTCGGCGAGAGCGACTGGACGAACCCCTGGGGGACATCGCCTCTGCCGGAGGGCCTCGTGTGCAGGGGGCGGCTAGCGCCCTGCGCGCGAGGAACGCGCCCCCGAGACCAGAGTCCGTTCGGCGTGTTCGACCTGGGGGGAGGCGTTCCCGAGTGGACGGAGCTCAGCGAAAACGGGCAGGTCATCCCAGCCGTGCGCGGCCCCGGTTGCACAGATTCGCCGATGGCCGCGACCATCGGCAACGTCTCCTCGACGCTTGCTGCTGCTGGCGTGCGGTGCGCCGCGCTTCCACTCCCTTCGACGATGTGACCATGGCAGGACCCGACGACAAGAAGCCCAAGGCTCCGCAGAAGCCGAAGAAAAAGCCCACGAGCGTCGTTCCGGCCAAGCTCGAGCTAACGCTCGTAGCGCGCTTCGCGTCGCCGTTCACGACGGCCAAGCAGGAACGGGACGCTGCAGCCGGGGCATCCAGCAACGTCTGGGAGCCATCGTCGAAGGACTTTCAGGCGGTGGCAGAGACGCCAAAGCTCAACGGCGCTCCAGTCACCCAGATCAAGTCCGTCAGCACGGTGTGGGAGTTCATGCAAGCGATCACGAAGTACCCAAAACGCAGTATCAAGCGAGTGAACCTCATCACCCACGGCGGCACGGGCCAGCTCGCGCTGGCGGGGCGCATCGAGAAGGACGGAACGGTGTGGCTATCCGCGACGGACCAGACGCAAGAAGAAGCCGGACCCGTGCTCGACCGCTCGTTTTTCAACCACAACGTCCTCGACGAGCTCAACAAAGACCCCTACCGCGGCGAACGCGACAAGGTGCGCCGACGATTCCAGCGCGACAAGTCGGAGCTCCACCTCATCGCCTGCAACCAGGCGCTCGGGACTGGCGTGCTGCTCCAGGCCGAGCTCTCCTGGACCTTCGACGTGAAGGTGTGCGCCTTCGGCGACGCCATCTGGTACGAGCCGTCGTACAACGACGCGCAGATCTTGCAGCGCAACTTCACCAAGATTGGCAAGACCGGCACCCGCGGCATCGGCTACTACTGCGCGGTGCCCGTCGATTCCGGACTGGAGGGGACCCACCTCAAGCCACCCAACTGCAAGTTCCGAGACTGCAAGAAGAAGTTCTGGGGCACCGACTGGGAGCCCGGATACGTGTGATCTGGCGCTCGATCGCCGCCGCGATGATGGGCGCGCTCGCCGCGTGCGCGCCGGCCCCCGCTGCCCGGTGTCCACGACCAGTGGAAGCGGGGCGCATTGAGCGCGTGAGCTTGAGCGGCGTCGACGAAGAGCTCCGGGTGGAGTCCGAGCTGGCCGCGCTGAGCGGGGACGGGAACGTCGTCGCCTTCGTCGCGCCAACGCTCCTGGCGCATGCCCGCGAGCGCGGGCCCAGCCAGGCGCTGCTGCGCGACGTCGAGGCGCGGCGCACGACGCGCCTCCCGGCGCCATGCCCCACGTGTACGGTGGCCATTGAGCGGGCCACCATCAGCGCGAACGGCGACTTCGTCGCCCTCGAGGGATGGCTGGGGGAGGGCAGCGGGAGCGCGGATCTCGCCGCGTACCTCGTGAGCGTTCGCGATGGCGCAATCCAGTCGCTGAACGTGGACGACTCCGCGACGCCCCGTCGCGTCAGCATCTCCCGCGACGGGTCCCGGCGTGCCTTTCTGCTGGGAACGCGGGTTCGCGTGATGGGCCCCGACCAACGCCTGCTTCCCGTCGAGCTGGCGGACGGGGAGCTGCCGGGCCCTGGGCAGGGTCCGGCGCTTTCGGCGGACGGCAGGTGGCTCGCAGTTCCGTGCGTCTGGTACGACGCGTTCCACCGACCCGCCAGGTTCTCCGTGCGGGTGTTCGACCTTGGCGCTGGGTCGGCGCGGGAGATCCCGTCGGGGCTGAGGGCGGACGCCCCGTTCGAACACGTTCGCTTGACGCCCGCCGGCGAGGCAATCGCGTTCTCGACGACGGCGCCGCTGGTCCCCGAGGACTGGAACTCGGCCATGGACGTGTACGTCTGGAGTCTCAAGACAGGCAGCGCTCAGCGCGTGAGCAGGCTGGCGGCGGGAGGCGACCTCGACGCGCCGAGCTCGGATCCGGAGATCTCCGCCTCGGGGCGGTACGTCGCGTTCCAATCGTACGCCAGCAACCTGCTACCGTTCGACGCGCCGAAGCAGGCTCGGGTCTATCTGCACGACGTCGCGTCGAGCCGAACGCTGCTCGTGAGCCAGGGCCTGGGCCAATCCCTCCCCAACGGCGCGTCGACCGACCCGCTTCTCTCTGCGGACGGCACTCGCGTCGCATTCCGCTCGAGCGCGTCGAACCTCGTCGCGACCGACGCGAACGGTCTCCCGGACGTCTTCCTCGCAACGATCGTGGAGACAGCGTGGAAGTGAGCGACGCGTCGACGAACGGGCTGCGCGAGGTGCCGAAGTGACGCTGGATGCCCTGCTGGAGTGACGCCCACCCCGCAAACGGGATTCGGATGTACGGCCGCACGAGCGGGAGGGATGCGCGCAAACCCGTACTGTTCCGAGACTCCCCGCAGCAAGATTCTCGCACGATCCGCGGTCACAGCACAGACTGGAATAGGCGGCGACGAGCGGGCAGCGTGCGCGACCCCCGATGCTGCCGCTGCCGGTTCAGTTCATCATGGCGATGGTCGCGCACGCCATCAATGCGCGGATGGCGCTCAAGCTCGAGTACCTGACGGAGGAGGTGCGCGTGTTGCGCGAGGTCTACGTGGAGGCGACCGGTCGCAAGCGCAGACCAACGCGGCGGGGGTTTGCGGGGGTTTCCATTGGGGGTGCGAGGGTTGCAGCGCAGTTGGCGCGACGAGAGCGGGGTTGCGGTTCCTTGTCAGAAGCTCCCGTGGGTTGGGGCGTTTGAAACACCTAGCCTCCACGCCCAACCCGCTGGTGGACTTCGGCTTCAACATCAAGGACGCGGACGGCAACCCGGTGGGCGAGATCGCCTGGTCCGACGTGTTCAACGTCATCCGCGAC